>NZ_JACHEZ010000002.1 GCF_014201675.1 Oceanithermus desulfurans
TACCACGCACCACGCACTACGCACCACGCACCACGCACTACGCACCACGCACTACGCACCACCGGTCTCCGTCATCCCCGACGAGGCGCGGAGCGCCGGGATCGGGGATCTTGGTGTCGTTGCTTCAACCATACGCTCGTCACCCCGGGCAAGCGGCCGCGGGCCGCGCGACCCGGGGTCTTGTCTTGTTTTTGCTTCCTTACCCTCCCTGCGCCTTTCCCGACGAACCGGCGTAGCCGGTGAGGTTGGGGCCTTTGCGGTGGCTGCGCGTTGCGAGTGAACCAACGTAGCGCGTTCGTCACCGTCCGCGCGTTGTAAGATTCCGGAACCCGGAGGCTCAGCGGCCCCCCGTCCGGAAGGACGGATTTCGTGGCACAGGTCAGGACTCCGGGCCTGCCCCGGATCATGCCCGGGGCAGGCCCCAGCGCTTACGCCGGGGTGACGACGCCGAGGTCTTCCAGCGCCTCGGCCGGCGAGCGGTAGGGCGCCTCCGGACAGACCCCCGGGTCGAGGGTCTCCATCAGCTCCTCGGCTTCGCGGCGGTTGTGCGCGCGCAGCTCGGGCAGCTCCAGCGCCGTGCGTAGCAGGCGGCAGGCGCGGCGCGGGTTCTCCTGCGCCAGCTCCAGCCGCGCCCAGACAACCAGACCACGGGCCACCTCGGCCGCCTCCCCCACCCGCCACGCCGCCGCCAGACCCTGCCGCAGATGGCGCTCGGCCTCCACCCAGCGCCGCAGCTGCGCCGAGGCGAGGCCGAGGTTGAGGTGGCAGCTCGCCTCGAGCACCCGCTCGCGGGAACGCCGCCCGCCCTCCAGCGCCGCCGCGAACCGCCCCAGCGCCGCCTCGTACCTCCCGGAGGCCAGCGCCAGCTGCCCCAGGTTGTAGAGCAGGAAGGGCTCGATCTGCCCCAGGCCCAGGCGCCGCGCCAGGCGCAGCCCCTGGTTCAGCATGCGCTCCGCCTCGTCGCTCCGCCCCATCACGCGCAGGAGGTTGCCCAGATTGTTGTACGTCTTGGCCATGTCGGCCTCGTGACCGTGCGCTTCCTGGGTGGCCAGCGCCTCTAAGAAGAACCGGCGCGCGGCCTCGTGGTCGCCGGTGGAGAAAACCGCGATGGCCAGGTTCTGCAGCGCCGCCGTGCGCGCCCAGGGATCCGCGCTTTCCAGGGCGCACGCCGCCGCCCGGCGCCAGTGTTCGGCGGCGGACGTGAAGTCGCCGCGGCGGTAGGCCAGCATCCCCCGGTTCTGCTCGATGCGGGCGTCGAGGGCCGGATCCGGCCCCGCGGCGACGCCCTCCATCAGCCGCTCCGCAGTCTCGAGTTCGCCCAGGCGGATCCACAACCAGGCGGCGGCCAGGGCGAACGGGGCGCGCAACCCGCCGTCCTTCGCCCGCGCGAGCACGGCCTCGAACCAGCGACGCCCCTCCTCGAACCGCCCCTGACGGTCGAAGAAGCGGAGCAACGGCTCGGCGAGGGGGGCCAGGCGGTCGTGCCAGCCCCAGGCCGCCGCCCGCTCCCAGGCGGCACGCAGGTTGGCGTGGTCCCCGCGCATCAGCGCCAACGCGGGCTCGTCCCCGCGGTTGAGCTCCTGAACGTGGCGCGACAACCGCTCGAGGTAGTGGCGCGCGTGCGCCGAGCGCACCTCGGCCTCCTCCCCGGGCCGCTGCGCGAGCCTGCGCAGGGCCAGCTGCCGCAGCAGCGGATGCAGCCCCAGCCGTCCGTTGCGGGCCCAGACCAGGGCGCGGTCGCTGAGAACCGCCAGGGTGTCGGCGTCGGCACCCAGCACCGCCGCGGCGGCCTCGACGTCGAAGCCCCCTTCGAAGACCCCCAGCCCCGGAAAGACCCGCCGGGCGGCGGGGGGCAGCTGTTCGTAGGCTTCCTCAAGGAGGGCTTCGAGGTCGCCTTCGCCGTTGCGTGGGCGCGGCAGGTGCGGGGGCGAAAAGCGCCGGACCAGTTCCTCGGCCGGGAAGAGGTCGGCCCAGGACGCGGCCAGCTCGATGGCCAGGGGGTGCCCCTGCCAGACCCGGCAGAGCTCCTCGACGGCGGCCACGCCCTCCCCCAAAGCGGCCTGCACCCTGCGGGCGCGCTCGAGGAAGAGGGCGACCGCCGGCGACGGCTCCCCGGGGACCTCGGGGTCGATGCTCAATCCGTCGAGGTAGAGGCAGCGCTCCTCGGCCGCGCCCAGGCGCACCCGGCTGGTAGCGAGCAGGTGCAGGTTCGGACAGCGAACGACGAGGCGCGCCAGCTCGCCGGCCTGCGGGTGGAAGCGCTCGATACCGTCCAGTACGATGCAGACCGATCTTTGGTCGATGCGGGCCGCGAGGTCGTCCCAGCCCGGCCGGCGGGGGCCGGGGGCCAGCTGGAGGGCCTCGGCGATCCGCGCGGGCAGGTCGGCGTCGGCGTCGGCGTCGAGCCCCAGCCAGACCACCCCGTCGGCGAAGTAGCGCCTGCGGCAGAAGCGCTGCGCCGCCTCGATGGCCGTGCGGGTCTTGCCCACGCCCGCTAAACCGACGAGGGTGACCCAGCGCTGCCCCTCGCGCACCAGCAGCCGCTCGATCGTCTCGAGCTCTTCGCGCCGGCCCAGGTGGCGGGCCACCGGCCGGGGAACCCGGCAGGGTACGGGCTCGGTGCGCCCGTGGTCGCGCACGAAGTCGTCGAGCAGCGGACTGCCGCTCTTGCGCAGGAGCTCGACCGTGGTGGCCGGGTCGCTGAGCCCCCAGGCGCGCTCCAGACCGTAGGCGGCCTCGGCGTGCTCGCGGGCGCGGTCGAACGCTCCCCGGTGGAGCGCCTGGTGGCCTAGCTCCAGGTGGGCGCGTGCGACCCAGACGGCCACCCGCTCGCGCATCTGGTAGACCCACTCCTCGAGCTCGTGCCCCATGCACAGGTCCAGCCCCTCGGCGAAGGCGCCCCCGTACAGGCGCACCGCCCGTTCCCACGCGCCGCGGGCCACCGCGTCGATCAGCTCGTCCACGTCCGTGGCTAGCGGCGTGTACAACCGGCGACCGTGCGCGCGCACCGCACCCGGATGCGCCTTGTTCAGCTGGGTCAGCGCCACCGAGAGGCTGCCCAGCGGTCGCTTGGCCTCGGGCCAGAACAGCTCGGCGAGGAAGCGCCGCTCGCGCGAGCCCTCCAGGGCCAGGTAGGCGAGCAACAGCAGGGGTTTGGGGCGGGTGAAGCGGACCCCTTCGAGTTCAAGGCTGCCAAGCAGGCGTAGGCGCATCGCTGCGGGACCCCCGTTAAGACGTTGTTAAGGGCATTGTGGCTAAGGTCGTGGGCAAATGCAAGCTTATAAGCGTTCCTACACCTTGGGTCTATTGCTCCTCTTGGGGCTCGTCCTGGTCCTCGCGGCCTGCCAGAGCGCGGCGCCCCCTCAGTTCACGCTCGAGCTCGCCTTCTCGGGAAGCGGCGGCGGCAAGGTGCGGATCACCCCGCCGGCCGCCGAGTTCACGACGGGAACGACGCAGAGTTACCCGGCGGGTACCCAGGTCAGCCTGACCGCGACGCCCGCCGCCGGATCCACCTTCCTGGGCTGGAGCGGCGACTGCAGCGGCGGCGGGAGCTGCGTACTGAGCCTGGACGACGACAAGTTCGTGACCGCCTCGTTCAGCACCCAGGCCAGCGGCGCGCTCACGGTCTACGGTCCCGGCGACTTCAACGGCAACACCCTCACCGTCCAGCTCCCCGGCCTGCAACCCGCCGACTACGTGGCCCTGATCCCCGTCTACGCCGGCCAGGACAGCAGCGGCACCGACCCCGACGGCATCACGTACGCGATCGCCGCCCAAAACGTCGCGACCGCCTCCCTGGGCCCGGCGGCGGAGGCCGGCCCGGTCGGCCCCTACGTGCCCACGGACGCCCCGGCGCTGCAGGCGAGCCGCGACTTCGCCGCCCGGGCCCGCGACAGCGGCCTCGAGCCCCTGAACCGGCAGGTGGGGGCGCAGGGGTTCAGCGACAACTGCCCCGGCCCCTACCAAACGGGGACGACGCAGTGCGACTTCTGGGTCTTCACCGACATCGGCACCTCACCCCCCACCCAGACGCTGATCAACGCCACCGTGCAGTACGTGAGCGCCAGCGCCGTTTGGTTCGTCGAAGACGGGTTGACGGGGGACGACGTGCTCAGCGCCAACGAGCTCGCCGCGCTCGCGAACACCTTCGAAACCACCGTCTGGCCCACCATCGGCACCACCTTCGGCAACGCCGCCGACTTCGACGGCAACGGCAAGATCTTCATCGTCCTCAGCCCCAAGGTCGGCAACGCCGGCCTCTTCGGTTACGTCTATTCGGCCGACCTCTACGTCGACAGCGGCTCGGCGCCGCGCAGCAACGAAGGCGACATCTTTTACGCCACGACGCCCGGTCCGCCGATCAACCTCTACTCCTGGACGCGCGACGCCTTCCTGAACGTCGCCCTGCCGGGGACGATGGCGCACGAGCTGAAGCACCTCGTCGCCATGGGCTACCGGGTGGCCAACGGCTTCCCGCTGGAGGAGATCTGGATCGAGGAGCCCTCGGCGGAGGTCGCCAAGGAACTGAGCGGTTTCGGAACCGCCCAGGGGCGGATCCAGTCGCGCGCCAGCGACGCGCTGGCCGACCCCGAGGCGTTCCGCATCGTCCACGCGACCCGTCCGCCGGGCGCCGAGGGCCGCGCCATCTACGGCTTCAACTTCCTCTTGATGTGGCGCGCTCACGAAAAGGCCGGCGCCTCGCTGTGGAAGCCCTGGGTCCAGAGCGACCTCGTCGGCATCGCCAACTTCGAGGCGGCCACCGGACAGAGCTTCGCCGACGCCCTCGTCGACTGGGCGCTGACGTTGCTCTTCGACGACACCGCCCAGCTCGCCGGCTACGAGTACCAGAACTTAGCGCTGCGCGACGGCAGCTGGCAGACGCTCTACTACCAGCCGCTGGCCGCGGTGAGCAACCGCACCCTGCGCTCGATGGCCTTCTACGTCGGCCGCGGCACCGGCGCCGACGCCAGCGTCGCCCTGACCGTCAGCGACCCCTCGCGGATGCGGGTCGCGGTGGTGCGGTTCGCGGGCCCGCTCCCCTACTAGGAGGCGGTATGCTTCGCCGGATTCTGTGCGCGCTCGCCCTGGGGCTGCTGCCCGCGCTGGCCACGACCTACCGCTCCGTGAGCGTGGCCGACGCGGTGCAGGGCCGGGCGGAGGCCGGCTACGTCATGGTGTCCGGCCGCTTCCTGGCCTTCGGCAGCTACCAGGGGCTCGTTCGCGGCGTCATCGCGGGCGCCCGGTTCGCGCTCCCCGTCGAAGGGCAGGTGTTCGACTACTGGCCGCAGCCGGGCGCCTTCCTGGAGGTCTGGGGGGAGCTCGAGCGCGGCCCCGACGGCTGGAGGCTTCGTTTTCACAACGCCCGCCCGCCCGGCGCGGCCCGCGGGCCCCGGCCCGTGGGCCACCCCCGCCCCGGCGAGGTCCTGAGGGTGTGGTTGCGCGTGTATTCCACAGGGGGCGTCGCCGCCCGCACGGTCGGGCGGAGCGAGGACGGGCGGTCGTTCTATTTGCGCAACTACACCGGGGGCCCCGGGGTGCGCTGCCTCGTGGGCCGTCTGCTCGAGGCCGACGTCTTCGAGGTCGCGGAGAGGTGCTCGAACGATTGAGGAGGTCGAGAATGCGCGCGCTTCACCTACCGCAGCCCCTCCCGTGGCGCCGCCTCGGGCTGCTGCTCCTGCTGCTGGCCGTCGCCGGCTGCGGCGGCACCCGTCCCCCCGCCAACGTCATCGGCCGCCTGGGACCGGCCGGCGGCTGGCTCGAAGGCCCCGACGGGCTGGCGGTCTCGCTGGTGGCGGGGGCGGTCGAGGCGTCGGTCGCGGTCGTCCTCGAGCCCGCACCGCGGCCCGCCCTCCCCCTGCCCGCGGGGGTGCAACCCGCGGGCGACGCCTACCGCATCGCCGCCGACCGCTACCTCCCCGCGAGCGAACCCTTCGTGCTGGTCGTTCCCCTCCCCGAAGGCGTGGACCCCGACAGGCTGGCCCTCGCGGTCTACGACCCCGGCGGCACCCCCCACGTACCCGACCCCATGTGGTTCCGTATCCCGGGAACGCCGGCGACGGAGCTGGGCGCCTTCCTGGTCCAGCTCCCCTCGCTCCCGCAAGAGGGGCTGGTCTTCCTTCCGGTGCGCGACGACGCCGCCGACCGCCCTGCGGCCGCGGCCGGCGAGGTGCGCTCGAGCGGCGGCCTGGGGAGCGCCTGGCTGCCCCGGGGCAGGGCGATCGTCACCCCCAAGGGCGCCTTCTCCAGCGCCGCGGTCGCCGCCTTCGAGTCCGCGATGGACGCCGTCCTCGGCCTCTACCGCAACACCAAGCTGCGTCCGCCGCTGCTTCAGGTGGTGGGCGCGAAGCCGATCGTCCAGGGCCGCGGCACCCCCATTCGCATGGACTACAGCAACGCCAGCTACGGCTTCTACCTGATGCCGGCCGGTACCGGCGAGTGCGACCCCGGCACGCTGGGCTTCTACCAAACGGATACCCGGATCATGGTGGTCTGCGCCCCCGCCAACGGCGCCGTGACACCGGCGATGCGGCGCACCCTGGTCCACGAACTGTTCCACGCGGTGCAGCAGCGCTACGGCGGCAGCGCCGGCTGGTGGGCGGAAAGCACCGCGGCGCTCTCGGAAAACTCGATTCAGGACGCCGCCTTCCAACCGCAGCTGACGCCGGACTACTCGGCCCGCAGCGACTGGATTCCGCTCCCTTACTTCGGCCGCGGCGCCCACTACCGCAGCCAGGACTTCTGGTACCACGTGCTGCGGGAACGCGGGCTGGCCTTCGACGCGGCCATGGACGCCTACATGCACGAGCCCATGACGGTCGCGGGAACGAACGCCGCGCTGCAGGGGAAGCTGGCCGACGAGTACTGGCACTGGTTCAAGGACCAGACCTACGTCAAGGGCCCGGCGACCGCCCGGCCCGCGGCGGCCTGCCGGCCCGACCCCAACGCCGCGACCGGCGTGGTGCAGCTGATCGCGAACACCACCACCGAAGCCTTCGCGGACCACGGCCACAAGCGCTACGCCTTCTCGGGGGCCGTCTTCCGCTACAAGCTGCCGAATACCGAGCCCTTCCCCGTTAGGTGGCGGCTGTGGTTCACGGTCTCCGGCGACCCCCTCACCCCGAACGACCGCAGCGCCATCGACACCCGGTCCTGGAGCTGCAGCTGGCAGGCGGGCCCCGCGGAGGTCCGGGTGGCCCCCGGGCAGACCTTCGAAAGCGGCGCCCTGGCCGCCAACCTCGACCTAGGCGCGGCCAAGGACGACGAGGCGACGCTGGTGGGGGGCGGGAAACCGTTCCGGCTGCACGCCAAACCCCTGCGCGGGGAGGTGGTGCTCGAAGGACCACCGGGTGGGCTGAGCGCGGACGTGACCGAGCTCGGCAGCCTCGGTTCGACGAGCTACGCCCTGACCGAAACCTCGCCGGGAAGCGGCAACTACCGGATCAACCTGCCCGTGGGCCGCTACGACATCCGTACCAGCGCCCCCGGCGGCTACGCGGCCACCTACCGCAACGTGGTGGTCCAGGAAGGCGTCGCCGCGACCCCGACGCCCGACGGCGCGCCGGGGCGCGAGGTCGTCTTCCTGGGGCGGTCGTCGGGCGGCCCGCTGAACCTTTACCTCTGGGACCTCGACCAGGGAACGGTGCGCGCCCTGACCTCGTTTAACGACGACGCCTGGGCCGATCCCGCGGCGCAGGCCGTCTCCTTCGCAGCCGTACGCACCGCTGCGGGGGAGCTGGTGGCCGTGATGCTGCAAGACCCCGGCTCGAGCGGCTCCGAGACGCTCTACCGCCTCGGCCCCGCCGACGCCCAGGCGGTGACCGTGGCCAGCCTGCCCGGCAGCTACCAGCTCAGCTACGTCAACCTGAGCTTCCAGGACGGCGGCAGCCTGCCGGCGGCGCTGCGCTACTTCGAAGACACCCTCGGCACCCGGCAGCTGCAGATGATCGACCTGCAGACCGGTGAGGTCGTCTGGACCGCGGACGTGAGCGGCTACGCGACCCAGTGCGGCTGGCGCCCCGGCCGCAGCGTCTGGGCCGGCGGGTACCTGCTGGGTTGCGGGAACATGAACCCCGACGCCAGCTGGACGGCCCTGGTCGCGGCGGTGCCCTCGCCGCAGGGCGGATACCAGGGCACCATCGGACGCGACCCCGCCTTCATGCAGTTCGAAGGCCCCGCCGACTTCGGCGGCCTCGACTTCGGCGGCTCGATGCTCTTCGTGGAGCGCGCCCTCTACCCCGACTTCACCGAGGCCACCGGCTTCGTCGTCAACGCCGACACCACGAGCAGCACCTTCGTCGCGCTGCCGGGCGAAGCCCCCTACCGCTGCAGCCCCGCACCCGGGCGAATGCAGGTGGCCTGCCTGCGCGCCGGCGGCGTGGTCGTGCACACCGTCGACCCCGCCGGTACGGTCACCCGGACCGAGAGCTTCGCCCTGCCCGCGGGGTACGCCATCGAAACCGGCCAGCTGGACGCGATCGACTTCGTGGAGCCGCTCGAGCGCTGAGCAAGGAAACGCGAGCCGCGAGGCGCTCCCGGGCGCGCGGCCCCGCGGTGCCCACAAGAACCACCGCCTCGGAGTTCCGAGGCGGTTGGGGCGTTCGTTTCGGGGCTACCCTTCCTGGGGACCCTTCCACAGCAGCCGGCCGCAGCTGGGGCAGCGCACCACCTGCTGCCCCTGGTAGACGCGCTGGGCCACGTGGGTGGGCAGCTGCACGCTGCAGGCGCTGCAGCGGTAGACGCCCCCCTTGGCGTAGACGAGCGCCACCCCCACGCCCTTGCGGGCGCGGCGGATGGCCTGGTACTCGCGCAGCAGGTTCTTGGGAATGCTGGCCGCCATCTCCTCGCGCTTGGCGAACTTTTCCTGGTACTCGGCCTCGAGCTGGGCCACGCGCTCGGCGTTCTTGGCCTCGAGCGCGTCGAGCTCGGGCTTCATCTCGGCCATCTCGGCCTCGAGCGCCTGGATCTGCTCGGCCAGGTTCTCCATCTCCTCGAGGATGGGCATGGTCAGCTCGGTGAGCTCGTCGATGCGGGTCGAGAGTTGCTGGATGCGGTTTTCGAACTGGGTCTGCTCGCGCACGCTCGAGGACTGCATCTGCTCGTCCTCGGCCTGCTTGCGCTTGGCGGTGAGGTCTTTGATCTCCAGGTCGTTCTGCTTGTACTCGCGCTGCAGGGTCAGGTAGCGCTCCTTGAGCTGGCCCAGCCGTGCCGACAGCTCGGCCCACTTCTCGCGGGCCTCGATCAGCTCGGGCGGCAGCAACTCCTGCTGTTCCTTGATTTTATCAAGCTCTTGGTCGCGCTCCTGAAGGGTGTACAAGTCGGCAAGGGCACCCGCAATATTCACGTCCTCCATCATAACACCCTGACGCGCTCAGGCGTTTTGACGGTTCGAGCAGTCGTCCGCCAGCACGCAGGCGTCGCATTTCGGCTTGCGCGCGGTGCAGACGTAACGGCCGTGGAGGATGAGGGCGTGGTGCACGAAGACCCACTTTTCCCGGGGAAAGAGTTCCTCCAGCTCGGCCCCGATCTTCTCCGGGGTACCCGCCCGCGAAAGGCAGAGCCGGTGCGCCAGCCGCGCCAGGTGGGTGTCCACGGCGATGCCCGGCACCCCGAAGGCCGCCCCCAGCACCACGGTGGCCGTCTTCCAGCCCACCCCCGGCAGCGCCATCAGCGCCTGCTTGTCGCGCGGCACCTCGCCGCCGTGCTCGGCGACCAGCCGGCGCGCCAGCGCCACCAGGTTGCGCGCCTTGGTGCGGTACAGGCCGATGCGGCGGATGTAGGGCTCCACCTCCTCGGGGGTGGCCGCCGCCAGCGCCTCGGGGGTGGGGAAGCGCTCGAAGAGGGCGGGGGTGGCCTCGTTGACCGAGCGGTCGGTGGCTTGGGCGCTGAGCACGGTGGCCACGAGCAGCTGAAAGGGGTTGGCGTGGCGCAGCTCGGTGCGCGCCTGGGGGTAGGCGGCCTCCAGCTTCTGGAGGATGCGCAGGGCGCGCGCGCGTTTCTTGGTCTTGGACTCGCGCGGGCAGCGCAGCTTAGCGGGCGCCATGGGGCCGATTATACTGGCCGCATGCGGCGCCCCAAGCGCGGTCTGATCGTGCGCGAGCCCTACGCCGGCTGGATCGTGGACGGCGTGAAGACCTGGGAGATCCGCAAGCACCCCACCCGCGTCCGCGGCCCCATCGGCATCGTCAGCGGCGGCCGCCTCATCGGGCAGGTGGACGTGGCCGGGGTGGAGGGGCCCTTCAGCGCCGAAGAGCTGCGCGCCCACGAAGAACGCCACCGCGCCGGAGCCTTCCTGGAGGCCTACGCCCGGGGCGCGCCGCTGTGGGCCTGGGTGCTGGAAAACCCCCGGCGCTACTCCGTGCCGCTCCCCGTGCCGCCGCGCCGGGGGCGGATGCTTTGGGTTGACCTCGCCGAGGTTCCCTGGCCCGGCTCGGACCAGACCGAGCCGTAGCCGACGTAGACGATGCGGTCGGGCTCGAGCGCGGTGCGAACCTCCTCCCGGTGGCTGCTCACCACCAGGGTGATCCCCGCCTCGCGCGCGAGGCGGGCCAGCGCCCGGGCGAGGCGGCGCGCGTTCGGCCCGTCGAGGTGGGCCGCGAACTCGTCGATCAGCAGCAGGTCGGGCCGTCCGGCGAGGAGCAGCGCCAGCAGGAAGCGTTCACGCTGCCCGGTGGAGAGCTGGTCCGGTAGCGCGCGCCAGAGCACCGCGTCGGCCAGGCCCATCCGCCCCAGCAGCTCCGCCGCGGCCGGCACGTCCTGCAGCCGGCGCGCCACCCGCTCGAGCAGCACCTCGTCCCCCGCAACGGGCTCGGCGACGCCGGGCAGGTAGGCCTCGACCCGCCCCTCGGGCACGTCCACCCAGCCGGCGTCGGGCATCTCGTCCCAGAGGAGGCGCAGCAACGTCGTCTTCCCCGCCCCGCTGGCGCCCCAGAGCAGCTGCACCGTTCCCGGTTCGATGCGCAGCTTGACCCCGCGCAGCACCCGGCGCTCGATGCGGCGGCGGCGCACCCCGAAGGCCTCGAGCATCCCCCGCACCTCCGGCGCCAGCTCCTCCAGGTCCAGGTCGCTGGCGTAGGCCTTGTCCACCCCGTGGAAGACCACCGGGCCCGCGAGCCCGCGCACCCGCCCGTAGCTCGGCCGGTAGAGCCGCCCACGGTGCTCGACGGCGTAGGGGTCGGACTGCAAGAAGCGCCGCATCCGCCGCGCCGCCGCGTCGGTGAGGGGGTAGGCCAGCACCGGGCGGCCCGAGGCGGTGTCCCACAGGTAGCGGAAGCCGGCGTTTTCGAAGAAGGGGTGGTAGCGGGCCATCTGCGCCACCGTGCAGGCCAGCTCCTTGTCGCGCCGTCCGTCGGGAACGCCGCGCTCCACCGCCCACTCGAGCGCCAGCCGCACGATCCGCGCCCCCAGGCCGTCCGAGCGGTAGTCCGGATGCACCACGACGCGCGCGACGCGCGCGGCCGCCACCCGCACCCGGTCGATCGCCCGCTGCGCCGCCTCTTCCCAGGACCGCCCCTCGGGCAGCAGGTCCTTGACGTCGAAGGTGGGGTGGAACCAGTCTTCGGGAAAGACCTCCTCGCGGATCCGCCGCTCGATCCCCCCGGCGGTGCGCCGGTGCATGGCGGGCAGCGGCGGGTCGAGCCGCAGGTAGGCCACGATGGCGGGCTCGAAGGGCAGGCGCTCGACGAGCTCCATGACCAGGAAACGGCTCGCCGGGGTGGAGCCGCGGATGTCGAGCAGCCGCCCCTCGCCCTGCCGGCAGCGGGGCTTGGCGGCCGCCCGCACCCGGCGGCCGTCGGGGCAGCGCCACACCGCCACGGTCTCGTGGTCCGAGGCGTGGTGGTACTGCTCCAGCTCGGCGATGGCCTCGTAGTCGGGCTCGGACCGCGCCTCGCGCACGCGCAGGGCGTAGCCGTAGAGGGTGCGGGCGTAGACGCCGGAACGCGCGTGCTCGACCTCGCGCGCGAAGGGGGGCCAGTGCACCCGCCCCGCCCGCTCGAGCACGTAGTCGTTCGCGTCGAGCAGGTTGCCCGCGGCCCCGCCCCGGATCCGCAGCTGCACCTCCTCGCCCTCGCGCAGCCAGCGCGCCGCGTCGCCGCTCATCCGCAGCGTGGGGCCGCCGGCGAGGTCCACCTCGCCGAACCAGCGCCAGTAGACGCGCCGCGCCGCGATGCGGTAGTTCATGCGTCCAGCCTACCGCGCGGGGCGCCGGGGCAAGGCCGCGCCCTGGATCAGTAGGCTTTGGCGAAGAGGACCCGCTTGCCGTAGGCGCTGGGCTTGCCGCAGCGCACGCAGACCCCCTCCTCGTCGGGGAAGTCGAAGGGAATCAGGCGGGTGGTCGCCTTGGTCTCCTCCTGGATGGCCTTCTCGCAGGCGGCCTCGCCGCAGTGGAAGGCGGCGGCGAAGCCCTGCTCCACCTGCGCCTTGAAGGCGTCGTAGTCGTCCACCCGGCGCACCCCGGCCTCGCGGAAGGCGAGCGCGCGCTCGTAGAGGGCGCGGTGAAAGGCTTCGAGCCGCTCGGGCAGGAGCCCCGGCAGGTCGCGCAGGCCGATGAACTCCTTCTCGCCGCCCAGCCGGCTCTTGAGGACCGCGTGGCCGGCCTCCACGTCGCGGGGGCCGATCTCGATCCGCAACGGCACGCCCTTGAGCTCCCACTCGTTGAACTTGTAGCCGGGGCTGTACTGGTCGCGGTCGTCGGTGTGGACGCGCACCCCGGCGCGCCGGATCTCGCGGGCGAGCGCGCGGGCGGCCTCGAGCACCACCTCACGGGTGTTCTTGCGGTAGATGGGCACGATCACCACCTGAACGGGGGCCAGCTTGGGCGGCAGGATCAGCCCCTGGTCGTCGCCGTGGGCCATGATGATGGCCCCGATCATGCGGGTGGAAAGCCCCCAGGAGGTGGTCCAGACGTACTTCTCCTCCAGGTCCTGGTCCTGGAAGGTGATCTCGAAGGCGCGCGCGAAGTTCTGCCCCAGGAAGTGGCTGGTGCCGGCCTGGAGCGCCTTGCCGTCGCGCATCATCGCCTCGATGGTGGTGGTGTAGACGGCGCCGGCGAACTTCTCCTTCTCGGTCTTCATGCCCTCCCACACCGGGATGGCGGCGTAGTCGCGGGCCAGCTTGGCGTAGACCCCCAGCATCCGCCGCGTCTCCTCCTCGGCTTCCTCACGGGTGGCGTGGGCGGTGTGCCCCTCCTGCCAGAGGAACTCGGTCGTTCGCAGAAAGGGGCGGGGCCGCTTCTCCCAGCGCACCACGTTGGCCCACTGGTTCATGAGCACCGGCAGGTCGCGCCAGCTGCCGATCCACTTCGACCACATGTAGCCGATCACGGTCTCGCTGGTGGGCCGCACCGCCAGCGGCTCTTCCAGTTCCTCGCCGCCGGCGTGGGTGACCACGGCCAGCTCGGGAGCGAAACCCTCGACGTGCTCGGCCTCCTTCTGCAGGAAGCTCATGGGGATGAAGAGGGGGAAGTAGGCGTTTTGGTGCCCGGTCTCCTTGATCATCCGGTCGAGCTCGCGCTGCAGGTTCTCCCACAGCGCGTAGCCGTAGGGGCGCATCACCATGGTGCCGCGTACGGGGCCGTAGTCCACCAGTTCGGCCTTCTGGATGACGTCGATGTACCACTCACTGAAGTCCTGCGACTGCGGCGTGACGCCTTGCTCCTTCGCCATAGGGCCTATCCTAACCCGAGCGGGGCGGGGCCGATTGGCGGAATAAGCAGCCTGTAGCTCGTGGCTTGTAGGGTGCGCTATCTCGCCGTAGGGGGCAGCCCTTGCGGGTACGTGGTACGTAGTGCGTAGTGCGTGGTGGTGACAGGATGGTTTGTAGCCCGTAGCTTGTGGTCAGTAGAAGCACCATGCCCATCATTCGGCTTTCTACCGGTAGAGGAAGGTTTCACCTCTTCGTTGCAACGTTTGCGCATCAGCGACAGGAGAACCCCGGCTTCTCTTCCGGCATGGACCCCGGGATCTCGGCGGGCCAGCCGGCCTCGTCCGGGGAATCGGTAATGGGTCGTTGAAAAAGTGAAGGCAAGTCCCCGGCCAAGGGCGCTTGGCGCCCGCGAGCCGGGGCCCATGCCACGCCTTTAATCCACGGCTTGGTTACTGTAAAACAACGCCCCCTCCCCTTGAGGAGGGCCGGGGTGGGGGTTAAAACCGGCTCGTAGCCTGTGGCCTATAGCTTGTGGCCTGTGGAGACAACGCAGCGCGCCATCGCGCATAGCGCGCTCGATTCAAGCTGGCTACCACGTACTACGCACCACGCACTACGTACAGTTCGCTTATCCACCTCCCACACCCCACCTCCGAAAACCTATTTACCAACTACCGCTCCCCCACGCTCAGCCGCACCCGCACCGGGTTGTGGTCGGTGTCCGCGAAGCCCAGGTCCTCGGTGCGCACCTCCTGCACCGTGACGTTGGGGCTCACCAGGAAACCGTCGATCACGGTCACGTAGTTCTCGCCCGCCTTCCAGGGGCGGCTCACGGAGCGGTTGGTGGGCGCAGCGGCGTCGTAGGCCCAGGTCCAGCCGGCGGGCGTCCAGTCCGCGGGGAAGGGCAGGTAGAACCCGGGGCGCGGCTCGCGGTGGGGAAAGGCGGTGTCGGGGTCCACCCCGGGCAGGATCAGGTTCCAGTCACCGCCCACGACAACGTAGTTCCCCTTGGCGTACTCGCGGGTCATGACCTCCTTGATGTAGCCCAGCTGCTGCTCGCGCAGCTGACCGGCGTCGAAGGCCGAGTTGTGGGTGTTGATCACCACCCAGTCGCGCCCGTCCGCGGCCGGGTAACGGGTCAAAACGAAGGCGCGGTCGAGCTGCACCAGCTGCACCAGGAAGCCGTAACGGCCGGGCAGGGCGTGCCGCTCGGCGGCGGAAGGACGCCAGCGCGACAGCGTCATCAGCCCCGACTTGACCCGGCCCATCGGCCGGGCCACGGGCACCGGAACGAAGGCGACGTCGTAGTTCTTGGCCAGGACGAAGGCGTAGCCGGGCAGCGCCCGGGCCAGCGCCAGCACTTCGTTGATGCCGTAGCTGCGGCGGGAAGACAGGTCCACCTCCTGGAGGAGCACCACATCGGCGGGGCGGTCTTTGAGGTAGGCGGCGATGCCCGCGAGGTAGCGCTCCACCTCGGCGCGGGCGGGCCAGCCGTGGCGGCCGCCGTCGAGAAAGAAGTCCTGCTCGGCCCCCAGGCCGGCGTAGCCGATGTTCCAGGTCAGAAGGCTCAGGCCGCCGGGCGCGCCGAAGCTTCCCTGCCCCTGAACCGCGAGCGGTTCCACGGGCTGCGGCCGGTAGTCGGTGATCCAGAGCCAGGCCACCAGACCGGCGAAGGCCAGGGCGGCGAGCAGCACCAGACCGAAGAGGGCTGCGAAGAAACGCCGGAGAATCGTCATGCCCTCATGCTACGCCGGACGCGCGCGGCCGCCGCCGCCCCGCACCCAGACGAAGACCAGGACGGTCAGCAGCGCCCCCAGCGCCATCAGCGGGAAGAGCGCGTTCAACCCCAGCGCCGCGGCCACCGCACCGCCCACAGGCGGCCCCACCAGGCCGCCCAGGTCCCAGCTGGCGGTGAAGAGGCTGAAGGCCGAGCCCCGCATCTCCGGCCGCGCGGCGCGGGTTACGGCCACGATGTTGGCGGGCAGGTAGAGGCCGGCGCCGGCGCCCATGAAGAAGCCGGCGGCGAAGGCGAACGGCGGCAGGGGCAGCGCCCAGAGCAGGAACAGGCCCAGCGTGGCGCTCACGAACCCGGCGAGCGCCACCCAGCCGGCCTCGAAGCGGTCGGCCAGGTAACCGGCGGGAAGGCGGAAGAAGACCGAAACCAGGCTGTAGAAGGCCAGGAAGGCGCCCACCCAGGCGGCCCGGAAACCCGCCTCGCTGAGGACGAGCGGGTAGAAGGTCTGCAGGGTGGCGAAGACCGCGGCGAAACCGGTGTTGGCCAGCGTGGGCGCCAGGATGCCCCGGTCGCGCAGGACGGTGCCGAAGTTGGCCCACCAGGGGTTGGCGGAGGGGGCGTCCAGCGTCTCGGGCACGCCCCAGACGAAGAAGGGAATCCAGACGAGCTGCACCCCGAGCACCAGCAGCCAGACCGCGGAAAAACCGTAGAGGTCCACCACGAAGCCGCCCAGGGCGGTGCCGCTCATCACCCCGATGCCCAGGATCAGGTTGCGGGTGCCCATGACCCGGCCCACGACGTGTTCGGGCACCAGGTCGCTGGTGATGGCCAGCGAGCTGGGGGCGAAGAGGGCCATGGCCGCGCCCTGGAGAAAGCGCCCGGCCAGCACCGCGCCCAGGGGCCCCAGGTAGAAGAGGCCCGAGAGCGCCCCCAAACCCAGGCCGATCAGGCTCGGCTTCTTACGGCTCCAACCGTCGGAGGCCCATCCCCCGAAGGGCCGCAACGCCAACCCCGCAAGCGGCATCAGCGCCACCGCCCAGCCGATCCAGGCCGCCCCGAGACCCTGGGCCTTGAGGTAAAGGGGCAGCGTGGGCACGGTCAGGCCGTAGGCCAGGAAGAAGAGAAAGGTGGCGAGGTGCAGGTTCCATACGGCGCGCACCCTTTCAGCTTACCGCGAAACTGACCCACCGGTCAGCCTCTCCGGGGCAGAATGGGAGCGTGACCGCCCGCGCGGCCGCGGCTCTCGCCGCCTTCGCACGGCTCGCGCGCCACCCGGCGCTGCGGGGTGCAGACCCCGTGCTCGCCGGTACCTTTCCGCTGGAGCTGGACGTGGAGGGAAGCGACCTTGACGTCGTGTGCCGAACGGATAACCCCGAGCGCTTCGCCCGGCGGCTCGCCCGTGTCCTCGCCCGCTGCCTGGGTATCGCCGGCGACCCTTACCCGGCCCTGCTCGAGCCGGGACGCTCCACCAACGCGGAGCCGCCGCGGCGCTCCGGGGAATGTGGGGGCGAACGCCGCCCCGCGGCCTTATAGTGCTGAAGATGGACGCCACCACCCAGACCGCCTTGCTTTCGCTGGTCTTTACCGCGGGTTTCCTCTGGGTTGCCGCCCTCGGCCGCGGCTGCCGCCGCCCGCGCTGCACCCTGCCGCTGGGCTTCGCCCTGGTGCTCCTGGTGCTGACCCTCGTGGCCCTGGTCACGTACGCGGTGGCCTCCGGCCGGATCGCCCCGTCTGAGCTGCCGGTCTGGGTCACCAAGGGCCTGGGCTCGCTGCTGGGCCTTTCGGTCGCCGCCGCCGCGGTGAGCTACCTGGGGGCGTTGCTGCGAAGCGAGGAAGGCGGCCAGCCACCGCGGTCGCAGGGCTAGGGGCGCAGCGGACGGGCGCGCCAGGCGTCCCAGACCTCGAGCGCCGGCCGCGGCCTCCCCCGGCCGTCTTCGAGCCCGATGTCCTTCCAGATGAGCAGGGCCGGATCGTCGAGGCCGTGTTCCTTGAGGAAAGCGTAACCCTCGTCGTAGTCGCGCACCTCCCACCAGACCACGAAGCGCGCCTTGAGGCGCTCCAGATCACTGAGGAGCCGCTGAACGTAGGCCGCCTGCATGCCGGGCGTGGCGCGGACGTCGAAGCCGTAGGCGGGAATGACCAGGTCCTCGGCGGCAAAGCCGGTCTCGCTGACGGCCAGCGGTTTGTCGGGATCCAGCGCCGCCCAGACGTCGAGCCAGCCCTCCGGAGGCAGCCCCTCGGCGCTGCCACGGCGCACGGCTTCGGGGGTGACGTAGGGGTAGGTGGACAGGGCGATCAGGTCGGTGTAGGGCAGGAGCCGCCGGGTTACCTCGAGCTGATCGGTGCGGCCCACCTCCCAACTGTCGGTCTGGAAGGTGAGGAAGACGGTGAGGTCGGGAAACTCGCGCTTGAGTACCGGGTAGACCTTGCGGCAAAAGGCCAGGAACTCGGCGAAGCGGGGGTCGTCCGGGGTGTAGGCGGCGTTTACCTCGATGCCGTAAGCGAGCAGGTCGGGCTCGAGCGTCCGCACCAGCCGGCGCAGATAATTCAGGTAGGCGCTAATGACCTCGGGATCGTCGAAGCTGCGCCCCGCCCACTCCGGCGGCAGCGGTTCGTGGTCGCGCGCCCCCCAGTGCCCCGCCAGGGTGCGGCGGTCGTTGTTCTGAGGGGTGGCCGAGACGTAGACCCAGCGGAACCCGGAACGAGCAGCGGCCTGCCGCTCCAGGGTGGTCTCGACGTTGGGGTCGTAGGCGGTGCCCGTCGCCGCCTCCCACCAGGGAACGCCGTGGTCCTGGTGGAAGGTGATCAGCTCCCCGTGCGCCCGGACCTCGGCCACGGTCACCGCCCAGGCCTCGTCGGTAAAAGCGTAGGGCCAGCTGGTGAAGCCCATGGCGAAGGGTCGCCCGGCGTCGGGTTGCTGCGCGCACGCCGTCACCAGGAGCAGGGTTGCCAGGAGCGCGATCCGGGCCCGCATGCCCTCATTCTCGCACCCTTTTTTCTTCGTGGCGTCGTCCCGGCCACATTTACACCGAAGGCGTAGAATGAAAGCAGGGGAAAGCCGATGCCCGAAGGGAGGGCGCCATGATCCGCGACCTGCTGGGGGTGGTGGCCTTCGCCGCGGCCGCGAGCGCGAGCTTCCTGTGGCTGGCGTACCGCGCGGGGCGCTGCCGCAGCGCCGGCTGCGTGAACCGCGCGGGGCGCTGGTTGGGAATCCTGACCTTTGGATGGATCGCCGCGCTCGTCGCCTGCCTGGTCTGGGGGCGGCTGACGCAGCAGGGCCCGTTCGCCGCCGGGGTCTTCCGTACCCCGCTGGAGCGCTGGCTTACCTGGGTCGTGGCGGCTTCGCTGCTCACGGCCGCCGCGGCCTACCTGCGGGCGGTGGCCCGGCAGGGCGGGTAACCGTTAACCTCTGGTCATGGTCCTGGTGACGTGGTTCGTAATCGCTTGGGGCGGCGCGCTGCTGTGGCTCGCGCACCTTGCCCGCCGGGCCCCTTGCGGACCGGGCCACGCGCACACGGGGCGCGCGTTGTTCGCCTTGTTGCTGATCGGGGCCGTCTTCCTGGGCGTCGCCGCGCCGCTCGTCCCCTCCCGGCCCCTCACCCCCGCCGACTATCCCTACATCGCGTGGGTGACGGTACTGGTCCTGGTAAGCGGCTGGTCCGCCGTCCTCGCCTACCTGAAGCGCGCCGCGGAGTGCGACGCATGACGTCCCCGGCCACCGGGCGCGCCCGGCGGCCGGGAGGGCGGCAGGCTAACGGCCCTTGCCGTTCACCTCGCGCTGGTGCGGCAGCGGAATGTACTGCACGCTCGGCTTGCCACCGCGCGGCTGGGGGTAGAGCTCCATCAACTCGTACACCTCGGGCGGCATCTCGGTGCTCACCGGCAGGCCGAAACCTCGCGCCTGGGCCACGTCGATGGGGTAGTCGTGGGTCCAGGTGCCCTGGCTGAGCAGGGTGGCCACGTCCTCGATGCGGTCGTCGGGGATCGTGTTCTTGAGCAGCCCCACGACGGTGTCCTTGACCTGCTTCAGCGCCTTCTTGGAGACGTCGGCGAGGATCAGGGTCTCGTCGTCGATGTCGGCGACCTCTTTCATCTCCAGCACCTTGACGATCGAGGCCGCGGGCTTGTTGCCGAGCTGCGGGTCCACCGGCCCCAGCACCGCGTTCTCGTCCATCACGATCTCGTCGGCGCCCAGGGCGATCAGCGTGCCACCGGACATGGCGTAGTGGGGCACGAAGACGGTCACCTTGGCGGGGTGGCGCTTGAGGGCCTCGGCGATCTGCTCGGCCGCCAGCACCAGCCCTCCCGGCGTGTGCAGGATCAGGTCGATGGGCACGTTCTTGTCGGTCATGCGGATGGCCCGGAGCACCTGCTCCGAGTCGTCGATGTCGATGAAGCGCGCCAGCGGGATGCCGAGCAGGCTGATGGCCTCCTGGCGGTGGATCAGGGTGATCACCCGGCTCTTGCGCTTCTTCTCGAGCGCCGCCATCTTGCGGGCGCGCGCGGCGAAGAGGGCCTGCTGCTGAAAGTAGGGGCTCATCATCGAAAAGATGATGAAGAGCCAGAACAGTTGGCTGATCCAGTCGCTGCTGTTCACCTATGCACCTCCTAGAAACCGTACATGCCGTGCCAGAAGGGCTCGGCCTTGTATTCGCGCCGGGGCCGGGACAGGAAGGTGAGCAGGTAACCGACGGTGAACCCGCCCACGTGCGCCCACCAGGCCACGCCCGGCAGCCCCAGGGCCCCGTAGAGGACCTGGATGAGCACCCAGTAGCCGATGAAGAAGGCGGCCGGGAACCAGAAGAAGATCGGGGGCAGCGGCCAGATCAGGGTCAGGATCCAGGCCGTGGGGAAGAGCAGGAAGTAGGCCCCCAGTACGCCGGAGATCGCCCCCGAGGCCCCGATCATGGGCACGGTGCTGCCGGGGAGGAAGAGGGCCTCGACGAGCGCGGCGCCGATTCCCGCCAGCAGGTAGACGAGCAGGTAGCGGCCGCCGCCCAGGCGCGCCTCCACCGCGGGGCCGAAGATCCAGAGGAACCACATGTTGCCCAGGATGTGCTCGAAGCCGCCGTGCAGAAACATGCTGGTGAAGATGCGGCCGAACTCGCCCGCGGGGTCGGCGAAGAAAAGCTTGGGCACGAACCCGTAGGCGTTCACTGCCCAGCGAAAGCCTTCGGGCCCCAGGCTCAGCTGCCAGAAGAAGACCAGGACGTTGGCGGCGATGAGCAGGCGCGTCACCAGCGCGGGTCCGTGGTGCCGGATCGAGTCGCGGATGGGAAACACGAATCAGCCCTCCTTCCTCAGGTTCACCCAGCCCAGGCTGCGCCGGGTCTCGGGGTCGTAGAGGATCCGCTGCGGCAGCGGCCGGGTGCGGAAACGGCGCTCGAGCGCCCGGTCCGCGGCCGCCGAACGCGCGAAGGCCAGGAAGCGCCCGCCCTCGGGCTCCGGCGTCCAGTAACCCGCGCGCAGCGGCCAGAACGTCCCCTCGCCCTCGCGGGCCTCCAGCGCGCGGTACAGCGGCTCCGACTCGGGAAGGACCCGCGTCAGCTCCGCCGCCTCGGCGGAAGACAGCACCGCCCGGTACCGCCGCGCCGCCGCGGCCAGCCAGGTTTCCAGTTCGGGCTGCAGGAGGGCGGGCACCTCCGCGCGCCCTTCGAAGAGCTCCAGCTCGAGCCCGCCCTCCACCCGCCCCGCCGCGGTGTTTACCACCAGGACGCGCCGCCGCTCTGGCTCGGCGAGCGGCACGTCGGCCGGCGCCAGCGCCTCCAGTTCGGGCTGGCGCACTAGCAGCGCTTCCAGCATCGCCGCCGCCAGCTCGCCGGCGCTGCCCTTGAAGGCGTGCTGCGCGAAACGGCGCATCTCGGCGGCGAAGGCCTCGTCGCGCTCGATGGCGTAGGTCAGCGCCGCAGTCAGCAGCGCCTCGCGCAGGTCGGCCCCGGGAAGGTACGGCGCCCCGTCGCGCCGGGGAAAGCCTTCGGGGCCGGCGGCCAGGGGGCCCAGGGTCTCCAGTACGAACACGTCTAGACCTGCTTGAGGAAGACTTCGGGGAACTCGAAGAGCACCCGGTCGCGGGCGTAGTCGGGGCCTTCCTGGTAGGCCACGGAGACGTAGCCGGCGGCCTCGAGGCCGCGGTAGATCTCCTGGGCGGTGGTGTGGTCCACGCCGAGCTGCCGCTCGAAGAACTCCAGCGCCTCCTCCACCGCCTCGTCGCTCGCGCCCACGAAGGCGCCCCACTCGCCCTTGACCATCCGCGCCAGCGCCGCCAGCGACACCGGCCTGCTGGTAAAGATCCAGCGCGGGCTGGTGCCGGGCAGGTGGTGGGCGTGCCCCTCCTTCTCCAGCCGGCTGGCCCAGCGCACGGCCTGGGCGTGCTCCATCCCCGTCTGCATGAAGAGGGTCACCAGCGCGTCGCGCTCCCCCACCAGCCCCTGGGGGTAGGTCCGCGCCAGGTACCGGGCCAGTTCGGTTACGTCGCCCCGCTCGAGCAGCTGCTTCACCTGTTCCAGGTCCACCATGGCGGCCTCCTTACTCCAACTCTACGAGACCGTGGACGTCCTCGCCGGGATTCATGGCCTCCGCGGCCTCAAGCAGCCGCAGCCCCGCCTCGTTGACCGAGTTGCGCCCCACGAAGCCGGCCGCGCGGGCGGCCTCGAGGGTGTCCTCGAAGACGTCGCGGGGCAGCCCGCTGTACTCGATGGCCTCGCTCAGGTTGCGCGGCAGCACGCGCACGCGCTTTTCCTTGACGTAGAGGCTGCCCACGGCCCGCAGGGCCTCGACGACGCGGAAGATCAGCGGGTTGACCGGGTGGCCGAAGCCCTCGGGCACGCCCGCGAGCGCGCGGTCGAGCAGCTCGCCGGCGCGGGTCTCGACGACGTTGCCGTCGGGAAGGCGGTCGATCAGGTGGCGCGCCTCCAGCTTTTCCAGCGCCCAGCGGATGCGCTCGCGGTCGAGCCGGCCCTCGAGCGCGGCGTAGACCTCGTCCTCGCTCATGCCGCGGGCGGGGACGACGTGGAAGACCATCAGCTCGTAGCGCGAGAGGTGCGGCAGCCGCTCGACGTGCTCCGCCAGCTGGGCGTAGAAGAGCCCCGAGCGCGTGGGTTCGGCGCTGCCCACGAGCCCCTGCTCGCGCGCCTCGCGCCACCAGGCGTACCCCGGGGCCGAGAAGCTGCGGCGGGTCAGGGTCACGGCCTTGACCGCGGTGGCGCTCACGTCGCGGCGCTGGGCCCGCTGGTCGTCGAGGACCAGCTCGCCCCAGTCGGTCAGGTAGAAGACTTCCTTGCCCTTCTCGTCCTCACCGGTCTCGAGGAGACCGAAGGACTCGAGGCTCAAGAGCGCCTCGCGCAGGTCGAAGTTGTCGTCGTACCAGCGCGCCAGGTCCGCCGCGGCCTGGAAGCGCTCGGCGATGAGGCGCTGCTTTTCGGGCATCTCGTCCAGCTTGCGCCCGTACTTTTCCACGAGCGCCTTGTACTCGGCCGCCTTGCGGTCGATCATCGCCCGTCGGAGCGCCTCGAAGCTCGGGCGTTCCTCGGGGTTCGTCTCGCTGGCCTTCTGCCACAGCGCCGCGATCTGCTCGAGCACCTCGGCCTCTTCGGCCTCGAGCGCGAAGCTCCACACCTCCTCGCGGACGCCGCCCTGCCACAGCCGCAGGGCCTCGAGCGCCCACTCGCCCGCGGGCAGCAGCTCGCCCGCGGGGCCCACGTAGCCCAGGGCCTGCAGCGTGGCCAGCCCCGCCTCGGTCGCCTCGCCGGCGTCGACGTAGTCGGCCAGCGCCCCGAGGATGTCGGCGGTCAGCACGTCGCCCTCGCCCCAGCCGCCGGTGGCCAGCGCCTTCTTGACCGCCTGCCCCAGCGCGGTGAAGGCGAAGACGTCGGAGTCGGGCAGCGAGTAGGCGACGAGCCGCATCGCCTCGAGCCGCTGCTCGTCGTGCGCGGGCGTGGGCAGCTCGCTCGCCGGTGCCGGGCCCAGCGGCAGCTTGCGCACCGCCTCGGCCAGCGCCGCGTCGATCTCGAGGCCGGGTTCGGCGGCGCGGTAGATCTCCAGCACCCGGCGCCCGGCGCTGGAGAGGGTCAGGAACTCCTTCTTGCTGGCGCGGTCGCGCACCCGCACGGCCAGGCCCCGCTCCATCAGGGCGTCCGCGGCCAGCGGCCCCACCCGTCCGGCGCGCTCGGCGGCGTCGAGCATGGCTACGACCTCGCTACCGATCCAGCGCCAGCCCTCGGGCCAGGCCTCGGGGCGGGCGAGGCCGCGCCCCTCGAGCACCACCAGCTCGCCCTCCGCGCCCGCTTCGGTTTCGGGGCGCGCGTCGGGGCCCTGGGCGTAAAGGTCGCGGAGTAACAGCGCCAGCTCACGGCCGAAGTAGGTCGGGACGATCCGCACCGGCGTGCTGAAACGCGCCAGGCCCGCGAGCTCCAGCTCCACGAAGGTGGGCTCGTCCACCTCCTCGAGCGGGGTGTAGGGCTTGTTGGCCTGCTCGTCCGCGAGCAGACGTTCGAGCGCCTGCGCGTGCTCCTTTTTTATCACCATCTTGTGTTCCTCCTATCGTTCAGTCTAGTCCAGCCGGCGCGCGCCGCCGCACGCCGGAGCCGGCCCCTTACGGGCAGCATCGATACCGCAACTTTATTGATTGCATACCACAGCGAATATGTCAATGTAATGGCTTATGGTTCTTGATATATCCAGACTATAGCCGGAGCGCGTCGGCGCCCCTCCGGCCTCTCCGGGTTGCCCTGGGTTCAGGTTTCCTCGTCGAAGAAGAGCTCGGCCTTGATCTCGCGTTCCTCTTCCAGGTTGCCGCCCAGCGCCGCCCCGAGCACCCCGATCGTCGCGGTGAAGACGGCGTAGCGCAGCAGGTGCTCGGCCGTGGGGGCGAGGCCCATCCAGGCCTCGAGCAGCGCCCGGGGCAGGATCCAGGCCCCCGCGAGCGAGAGCAGGAGCAGGCCCAGCCACAACGAGAGCATCCCCAGCCCCAGCGTTCCCAGCAGCACCAGACGGGTGCGGGCCAGCTGCTCGCGCCAGGCGTGCTCGCGGCCGAGGCGGCCCAGGTCCTGCCCCGAGAAGATGAAGACCGCGGCGGCCACGACGCTGAGCGCCGCCAGACCCAGCACCGCCCGCCAGGAAAGGTGCGCCCCCAGCGCCCAGGCGTCCGAAGTGAGGAGGAAGTAGACGACGCTCACCGCCGCGGCGGCGCTGAGCCGTCCCAGGTAGATCGGCATCCGCCAGGGGCGGTAGCCCCAGATGGCCGCGAGGATCTCGCGCGGGTCCTTGGCGAAGGTGCGGCCGTAGAAGCTCAGCGCCCCCCAGCGCGCACGCACGTCCTCGAGACGGGTGCGCGCCACCTCCTCAAGCTGGCGCCGCGCCTGTTCGCGCTGCGCCGCGGGGAAGGGCGCAGGCGCCAGGTCCTCGGGGTTCTCGACCGGACGCATGGGGCCCGACGCGGCGTGGTCCAGCCCCCAGAGGTGGCCGAGCAGGTGGAGCGCCAGCGCCGCCAGGCGCTCGGCGAGCCGGGCCCCCGAGCCCAGCCGGCTGCTGGAGATCACCGCCGCCTCCAGCGCCGAGCTGGGCACGCCCAGGGTGCTGGGTCCGTGGCGCGAGATCAGCTCGTTGGGCACCACGACGAGGACGTAGTCCCAGTGCCGGTGCAGCTTTTCGGCCACGCCCACCTCGAGCAGGTCGACGGGGTCGAGGGCGCCGCGGGGCATGAAGGCGCGGCGCTCGGAGGTTTCGATCCGCCAGGCGAACTCGGGAAAGGTTTGGCTCAGCTGGTCGTGCAGCCGCTTGCGGGCGGCGTCGTAGGCGGCCAGCACCTCGGGGTCGCGCAGGTCGGCGCCCAGCACCCACCCCAGCACGACCTCGGGGCGGGCTTCAGGAATCGGCCTCCTCCTCCCCTACCGGGTGGCGGGGCGGCGGCCAGCGCACCGCCAGGGTGCGGGCGAGCATCAGCAGCAGGATGCCCGCGGTCCACCCGACCACTTCCAGGCCCTGGTAGTCGTGGGCGTAGAGCTTGATGATCAGCTCCCGCAGCAGGAAGATGGCGCCGGCGTCGAGGAGGACGTGGATGCGCACCCGCTGCCACTCGAAGTAGTCCACGAAAGTGCGCACGAGCTCGATGACGACGAGCAGCGTCAGCGCGTCGGTGATCAGCGTCTGGAAGGCCTCGGGGGTGGTGCCAGGGCCCAGGGTGTGCCCCAGGTTGGCCAGCACCCGCCAGACCCCCACGAACATGCCCAGGACGAGCACCACGATGGCCAGGTTGAAGGCCACCTGGATGCTCAGCTTGTACAGCCGCGTCACCGGCCCTTGCATCGTCCTAGCAACCGCTGGGTTCGGCCAGTTCGTACTCGCCCTTGTTCTCCAGGTCGGTGATCAGGGGTTTGGCCCGGGCCTCGAGCGCGGCGGCGGCGCGCTCGGCCAGGGTGTTGAGCGCGAGCTTGTGGAAGCCGGTGAAGGCCACGTCCACCTTCCCGTCCGCGAAGTAGTGGACGGTGGGCACGTGGGTGGCGCCGAAGGCCTCAAGCACCGCGCAGCCCTCGGCGACGACCGGGTAGCCCTCGAGGTAGTTGCCCAGGTACCCCTTGACGTAGCGCTCGGTGGCCTCGCGGTCCGCGCTGGAGACCAGCCATACGGGCAGCTCGGGCAGCATCTCCTGCAGCTTGCGCAGGAAACCGACCACGTTGCGGCTGGCGGCGACGTCGGGGTGGACGAAGGCCAGCACCAACGCCTGCGGGGGCGCGGCGAGGTCGAGCTCGCGTCCGTCCAGGGCGGTGAGCTTGAGGTGGGGCGGTTCGGCTCCTTTGGGCAGTACGTTCATTCCGGCCTCCTTTAGAGCATGCGGCGTTTCCACAGGCGTGCGGGCTCGAGCCCCAGGGCCTCCAGGGCCGCTTCGGGCAGGTAGGACCCCTCGGCCTCCAGCACCTCGACGTCGAGGGCGCCCACGGTGCGGGCCACCCCGAAGGCCTGCTCTAGAAGGCGCAGGGCGTGCTCGGGGCTTTGGTAGCCGGGGTCGAGCACGAGCCGGTCCACCACGGCGACCGGGCCGTCGTCGTAGAGGCCCCGCCGCAACCACAGGGTCACCGCGCCCACGACTCGGCCCTCGTCCTCGAGCACGACCAGCGTGGTGCCCTCGCCCCCCAGGAAACGCAGCAGCTGGGCGTTCAGTTCGCCCACCAGCTCCGGCTCCAGCCGCCTTCCCACGATCCCCTCGAGCAGGCGACGCAGGTCGGCGGCGTCCCGCGGTTCTCCCGCCCGCACGCGCATACCAAGGCGATTATACGCGGCCGCCGGGGGACGGCCGTCCGTCTCATGAGGCCTTGCGCAACGCATGCCAAACTGGAAAGGATGCGCGTCGTCGTGATCAGCGGCCTCTCCGGCGCCGGCAAGAGCACGGCCCTGGCCCACTTGGAAGACCTGGGCTACTTTGCGGTGGACAACCTGCCCCCCGCGCTCTGGGCCGAGCTCGTCCCCGCGCTGGAGGCCGCGGGGGTGCGGCGGGCCGCGCTGGGGATCGACGTGCGCGCCCGCGCCTTCCTGGACGCGGCGCCGGCCGCGATCGACGCCCTCGCCGGCGCCGGCGCGGGGCCGGTCCTCGTCTTCCTCGAGGCCCGGCCCGAGGTCCTGCTCGCGCGCTACAACCTCACCCGGCGGGCCCACCCGCTCCGCGGCGGCCACCTGCTGCGCGAAATCGAGGCCGAGCGCAGGCTGCTGGCGCCGCTGCGCGGCCGCGCCGACTGGATCCTCGACACCAGCGAGACCGGCCCCGGCGAGCTGGGCGAGCGGCTGGCCCAGCTGCTCGGCGAGGAGCGCCCCTTCGTGCTGCGGCTGATCTCCTTCGGTTACAAGTGGGGGCCGCCCCAGGTGGCTGACCTGCTGCTCGACGTGCGCGCCCTGCCCAACCCTCACTGGGACGAGGCGCTGCGGCCGCGCAGCGGCACGGACCCCGAGGTCGCCGCCTACGTCTTCACCGCCGAGGCCGAGCCCTACTACCGCGCCCTGCGCGAGACCGCCGCCCGCGCCGCGGCCGCCGCCCGCGCCGCGGGGCGCAGCGGCTACACCGTCGCCGTCGGCTGCACCGGCGGCCGCCACCGCTCGGTGGCCGTCGTCGAGCGGCTGGCGCGCGAGCTGGGCGAAGACTTCGAGGTCGAACGGGAGCACCGCGATGTGGGCAAAGAGGGCTAGGCGGCTGCTCGGCTTCCTGCGCTGGCTGCGGCCGGGCATGGGGGTCAAGCGCTACGTCCTGGTCGCCGCGGCGGGCATGCTGCTGATGTTCCTGGGCGTGGCCCAGCTGAGCTGGCAGGGCGTCTTCCTCGACTGGGTGCTCGACTTCGTGCTCTTCACCCGCAACCTGGGCCTGCCGCTCTGGCTCTCGGGTACGGTCTCCTTCCTCGTGGGGCTCGGGGTGTTCAGCCTCGGCATCCGCGCCATGAACCGCTCGATCCTCTCGGCCGTCACCGATCCCGACGAGCTTCCCGAGCGCATCTGGAAGAAGCGGCGGCTCGAAGCCGGCCCCCGCGTCGTCGCCCTGGGCGGCGGGACCGGGCTTTCCAACCTGCTCGGCGGCCTCAAGACGCGCACGGCCAACCTGACCGGCGTGGTCGCGGTCACCGACGACGGCGGCTCCACCGGCCGCCTGCGCCGTAGCTTCGACGTGCCCGCGGTGGGCGACCTCACCGACTGCCTGGCCGCGCTCAGCGAGGTGGAGCGGATGCCCGAGTTGATGAAGTACCGCTTTCAGCGCGGGGAGGGACTTTCGGGGCACACCTTCGGCAACCTCTTCCTGGTCAGCCTCTTCGAGCTCACCGGCGACTTCGCCGAGGCGGTGCGGATGGCCGACCGGGTGCTGGCGCTCTCGGGCGCGGTCTACCCCTCGACCCCCCATCCCGCGCGCCTCGTCGCCGAGCTGGCCGGCGGCGCGCGGGTGGAGGGCGAGTCGCGCATCCGCGAGGCGCCGGGCCGGGTCCGCAGGGTCTGGCTTGAGCCCGAGAACCCCCCGGTGATGCCCGAGGTGCTGCGCGCGGTGGCGCGCGCGCAGCTGATCGTCCTGGGCCCCGGCAGCCTCTTCACCTCGGTGATCCCCAGCTTCCTGCCCCCCGGCCTGCGGCGGGCCATCGCCGAGAGCCCCGCCCGGCTGGTCTACGTGGCCAACGTCATGACCGAACCCGGCGAGACCGACGGCATGGACGCCTACGCCCACTACAAGGCGGTGGCCGAGCACCTGGGCCGCCGGCCCGACGCGGTGCTCGTGCACACCGCCCCGCTCGACCCCGAAGCCCTCGCGCGCTACGCCGAAGAGGGCCAGCACCCCGTCGCCTACGACCCCGCGCCCTTCGGCGCCGACGGCGTGCGCGTCGTCGAGGGCGACTTCGCCCACGCCGGCGCCTTCGTGCGCCACGACCCCGAAAAGCTGACGGCCCGACTTCTGGAGTGTGTACGGTGAACTGGTTCGTTCTCGCGCTGCTGCTGCTTACCGACCCGGTCGGCGACGACCACGGCGCCGACCTCGGCTACCCCCGCGCCGCCGTATACCAGCAGGTGGGCGCGGCCGACCTGACCGGCTTCGAGATGAAGCGGGTGGAGGGCCGCTGGCGGCTCGGCATCCGCCTGGACCGCTACCCCAACCCCGCCGGCGCGCCGCTGGGCTTCTCGCTGGCCGTCGTCGCCGTCTACCTCGACAGCGAACCCGGCGGCGAGGAGTCCCTGCCCGGGGCCGGGTTGCGCACCCCCGCGGGCGGCGGCTGGGAGGAGGCCTACCTGATCAGCGGCTGGGGGGCGGAGCGGCGCACGCCGGACGGCGCCGCCGGCCCCGCGCGCGCCTGGCGGGAAGGCGACTGGATCTGGGTGCAGACCGACCTGACCCGGCGGCCCCGCGCCTACGTGGCCGCCGGCCTCTACGACCCCTTCGAACCCTGGGGCTTCCGCCGGGCGCTGCCCGGCGGCGGCGTCTGGTATCTGGACGGCCCCGCCGACGCGCCGCGCGCGCTCGACGTCGTCGCCGCCGACCAGGCGGGCGTCTGGAGCTCGGGCGTGCTGCCGCCCGCACGCAAGCGCTTTCCCTGGCGCTCGCTCTTCGCCGGGGCGCTGGCGCTCGCCGGTGCGGGGCTCGTGGGGTTCGCCTGGCGCAGACGGTAGGATGAGGACGATGAAGTTCGTCCTGGTTCTGCACGCCCACATGCCCTACGTCCGGGCCCACGGGGCCTGGCCCTTCGGCGAGGAGACCCTCTACGAGGTCATGGCCGAGACCTACCTGCCGCTGGCGCAGGCGCTCGACCGCCTCTGGGCCGACGGGGTCCCCGCCCCGCTGACGATCGGCCTCACCCCCATCCTGGTGGAACAGCTCGCCGACGCGGACGTGCAGCAGGGGTTCGCGCGCTACGCGGAGGACCGCCGGGAGCGCGCCCGAAGCGACCTGGAGCGCTACCGCGGCGGCGAGCTGGAGGCCTCGGCCGCCTTCCAGCTGCGCTTCTGGGAGGGCACACTGGCGGCCTTCGAGGAGCTGGACCGCGACCTGCCCGGCGCCTTCCGCCGCGCCCAGGCCCGGGGGCAGATCGAGCTCGTCACCTCGAGCGCCACCCACGGCTACTCCCCGCTCCTCGGCTACCCGGAGGCGCTCGCCGCCCAGGTGCGCACCGGGGTGCACACCTACCGCCGCCACTTCCGCGTCGAGCCGCTGGGCTACTGGCTACCGGAGATGGCCTACCGACCCGCGGGGCTGTGGACCCCGCCGGTTCCCGGCCCCCCGGCGGGAATGCGCCCGGGCGTGGACGAGTTCCTGATGGACGCGGGGCTGCGCTACGCCTTCACCGACGCCGCGCTGGTCGAGGGGGGCGAGCCCGCGGGGCCCTACGGCCGCTCGAACGAGCGCGACGAGGGCGACCGGGTCCACCGGGTGCTCGAGCTGCCCTCGGGCCTGCGCATGCTCGCCCGCAGCCGCGAAACCTCACTGGTCGTCTGGAGCGCCGACTACGGCTACCCCGGCGATCCCGTCTACCGCGAGTTCCACCGCAAAGACCCCGAGTCGGGGCTGCACCACTGGCGCGTCACCTCGCGCCAGACCGACCTGGGCGGCAAGGCCCCCTACGACCCGGAGGCCGCCTTCGAGCGGGTACGGGTGCACGCCGGCCACTTCGCCAGCCTGCTCGAGGACCTGGCCCGCCGCCACCCCGGAGGGGTGACGACCGCCGCCTACGACGCCGAGCTCTTCGGCCACTGGTGGTTCGAGGGGGTGGCCTGGCTCGAGCAGGTCTACCGCACCCTCGCCTCCCGCCCCCTGGAGGCCGTGACCGCGCGCGTGGCCGTGCAGGAGCCGGCGCTGCCCCTCAGCCTTCCCGAGGGCTCCTGGGGCGAGGGGGGCGACCACCGCGTCTGGCTGAACGACGCCACCCGCGACTACTGGCGCACCGTCTACCAAGCCGAGTCCGAGATGATCCTGGCCGCCCGCGGCTGCCGCGAGGAGCGGGTGCGCACCCTGCGGCAGATGATGCGCGAGCTGCTGCTGCTCGAGGCCTCGGACTGGCCCTTCCTGATCCACACCGGCCAGGCCGCCGACTACGCCCGCGAGCGCTACCGCGAACACGCCCGCGCCTTCTTCGCCCTGGCCGAGGCCCTGCGCTCCGGGGCCGACCCCGCGGAGCTCGCCGCCCTCGAGGCCCGCGACAACCCCTTCCCCGAGGCCAACCCGCGCCTCTACCTGCCCCGGGAAACCTGACCGTGCGCCGTCTCCTGGCCCTGGCCCTGACCCTCGGCCTGGCGCTGGCCCAGGTGCCGGCGGCCTGGCTGGGGCTCGAGGTGCGCGAGCAGGAGGGCGCGCTCGTCTTTCAGAAGGGCGGGCTGCGCTTCAGCTACGTCCCCGGCCTGGGCTGGACGGCGCCGCTCGACCCGGCGCTGCCGCCGCCCCGCGGCCCCGAGCGTCGCCTCGACGAGCGGGTGCTGCGCGCCGCGGGGCTGATCCCCGCGGAGCTGCCCAGCGCCCGGCTGCGCTACCGGCTCGCCGAAGACCGCCTGCGGCTGGTGCTCGACCTGCCCCCCGGCCCCGCCCCCGAGCTGCCCCGTACCGAGGGCGAGAGCCCCGGCTGGTTCACCTTCTACGCCCCCTACTTCGTGCCCAACCCGCCCGACCTGGAGGGGCTCAGCTTCCGCTACGACGACCGCGGCACCGAGATCCGCTACCTCGCCCCCGAGGGCCGGGTCTACCGCTGGCGCACCTTCGAGCTGGGCGCGCCCGCGCGCTTCGTGATGGACGCCTACTTCGTGCCGCCGCCGCAGGTGCGCGCCGTCGCCCCCGGCTTCGAGCTGCGCCGCGAGTACGTCTGGACGCCGGAGCCGCTGGAGCTGGTGCGCCTCGTCGCCGCGGCGGGAGCCTGGAAGCTGCGCCCCGTGGGCACCCCCGGCCGGCGCCGGAAGCTGCCGGAGATGGCGCCGGGGGCGCTCGCCGTGCTCAACGGCGGCTACTACGACCCCAAGACGGCCACCCCCATCGGGTTGTGGGTGGTGGACGGGGTGCCCGTGAGCCTGCCCTACGGCCGCAGCGCCCTGATGTGGGACGGCGGCCTGCCCCAGGCGGCGGTGCCGAAGTTCGAGGCCTGGGTCGAGACCGGCGGCGGCGAGCGCTACCGCGTCGGCCTCAACCGCTGGCCCGCGCGGCTGACCGCGCACACGCTGCCGGGCCGCGTCGGCCGGGCGGGCGAGAACGTGATCGTGGTCCGGGGCGACCAGGTGCTGCACACCTACCCCGCCCCGGTCGTGCTCGAGCCGGGGCAGTGGGCCCTCACCTACCCCGACGGCGACGGCGAGTGGACCGGACGGCTCAAGCCGGGGGCGCGCCTCTCGCTCTACGTCCGCCTCGACCCCCCGGTGCGCTACGCGCTCGAGGCCGGCCCCCTGCTCGTCCAGGCCGGCCGCCTCGCCTACCACCCCGAGGCCGAGGGCTTCGCCAAGGGCGCGGCGCAGATCGAGAAGGTCACCTACCAGGCCGCCGTCGCCTGGACCCGTGAGGGCGAGCTGTGGTTCGTGACCAGTGGCAAGACCACCCCGGGCGTCCTCGCCGAGCAGCTGCTGGCGCTGGGGGCCTGGGGGGCGATCCGCATGGACGCGGGCGGCTCGGCCCAGCTCTACCTGCGGGGCGCGCTCGTCTTCCCCGAGCGCGCGCGCCCGGTCGTGAGCGGGCTGGCGCTCTGGCCCGCGGACTAGCTGGGTATACTCGCTTCATGAGCGTCAAGCCCGACTGGTGGATCCGGAAAATGGCCCGCGAGGAGGGGATGATCGAGCCCTTCGAGGAAAACCTGGTGCGGGAAGGGGTGATCTCCTACGGGGTCAGCTCGTTCGGCTACGACCTGCGCGCCGCTCCCGAGTGGAAGGTCTTCACCAACGCCTACGGCGCGGTCGTCGACCCCAAGGCCTTCGACCCCCAGAGCTTCGTCGAGATCGAAGGGGACGCGGTGCTGATCCCGCCCAACTCCTTCGCGCTCACCCGCTCGGTCGAGTACATCCGCATGCCCGAGAACGTGATCGCTATCGCGCTGGGCAAATCCACCTACGCCCGCTGCGGCATCGTGGCCAACGTCACCCCGCTCGAGCCCGGCTGGGAAGGGCACGTGACGCTCGAGATCTCCAACACCACCCCGCTTCCCGCCCGCGTCTACGCCGGCGAGGGCATCGTCCAGATCCTTTTCTTCGAAGGGGAGAAACCCGAGACCACCTACAAGAGCCGCCGCGGCAAGTACCAGGGCCAGCGGGGCATCACCCTGCCCAAGATATGAAGCGCGCCCTCCTGCTGCCGACGCTCGCGCTGTTCGCCCTGATCGGGGCGGGCTGCGCCCAGTCCCAGGAGCCGGCGTCCGTGACCCTCTACGTCGCCGGCGACATCGCCACCTGCTGGTCCGACGCCGACGAGGCCACGGCCGCGCTGATCGAACGCCTGGCCCCGAAGGGCGCGACCTGGTACGTCCTCGCCCTGGGCGACCTCGCCTACTCCGCGGGCACCGACGCCCAGTTCAAGGACTGCTACGCGCCCTCCTGGGGGCGCTTCAAGAGCCGCACCCTGCCGGTGCCCGGCAACCACGAGTACTACAGCGGCGGCGGCGGGTACTTCCGCTACTGGGGCGCGCGGGCCGCGCCCCCCGAGGGCTGGTACGCGACCCGGCTCGCGGGCTGGCGGCTCTACGCCCTGAACAGCAACTGCGACTGGGTCGGGGGCTGCGGCGCGGGGTCGCCCCAGTACGCCTGGCTCGAGGCCCGGCTGCGCCAGGAGCCGGACGGCTGCGCCCTCGCCTTCGCTCACTACCCGCGCTACAGCTCCGGCCGCCACGGCGACCTTCCCGGCATGGACGCGCTGTGGGACCTGCTCCAGCGCTACCGCGCCGAGCTGTACCTGGCGGGGCACGACCACGACTACGAGCGCTTCGCCCCCCGCGACGCCGCCGGCGCGCACGACCCCGAAGGCGGCCTGGTGCAGTTCGTCGTGGGAACCGGGGGCGCGGGCCTGCGCCAAATCGATGCGCCCGAACCGCTCAGCCGCGCCTTCGTGGACGACGCCCACGGGGTGCTCGAGCTCACGCTGGAACCAGGCGGCTACGCCTGGCGCTTCGTGACCACGGACGGCGAGGTGCGCGACGCCGGGCGGGCGAGCTGCCGCTAGCCCACCACCCCTTCATTTCCCCGCGGTATCCTGCCGTTATGCGTACGGCCCTCGTCTTCGCGCTGGCCCTGGTCCTCGGTCTGGGGCTCGCGGGCTGCAAACCCAAGAAATCCGAGAGCGCGGCGGGCGGCACCGCCCCCGCTGCCGCGCAGAAAGCAGGCGGTATGGAAACCCTGGACTACCAAAGCGACGCCCCGGTCCGCAACTTCGAGAAACCCGAGGTGGTCACCGACCACAAGAAGTACGACTACTACGCCGTACTCGCGACCAGCAAGGGCACGTTCACCATCGACCTGCTCGAAGACAGCGCCCCCAACACGGTCAACTCCTTCGTCTTCCTGGCGCTGCACCGCTACTTCGACGGCCTCAGGTGGCACCGCGTCGTCCCCGGCTTCGTGGCCCAGACCGGCGACCCCACCGGAAGGGGTTCCGGCGGTCCCGGCTACCGCTTCGGCCTCGAGATCGACCCCAACCTCAGCTACGACGCCGCAGGCTGGGTGGGCATGGCCCGCACCAACGATCCCAACACCAACGGCAGCCAGTTCTTCATCACCCTGGCCCCCGCGCCCCACCTGACCGGCGGCTACACGATCTTCGGCAAGGTCGTCGAGGGCATGGACGTGGTGGAGAAGCTCACCCAGCAGGACACCATCCGCAGCGTCCGCATCCTGAGGAAGCCCAAGCCTTGAAGCCGACCGTCGTCTTCGACCTCGACGGCACCCTGGTGGACTCGCTCGCGGACATCACCGCGAGCTTCCACCACGTGCTGCGCGAGGCCGGCCTGCCCCGGCCCACGGACGCCGAAATGGCCGACCTGATCGGCCGTCCCCTGGCCGAGATGTTCCGCCGGGTCGCGCCCGCGGCCGACGCCGAGGCGCTTTCCGAAGCCTACCGCCGCCACTACCGCGCGCACATGGCCGACAGGAGCCGCCCCTACCCCGGGGTGCCGGAGCTGCTCGGCGAGCTGCGGCGACGCGGCTTCGCGCTGGCGGTGGCCACGACCAAGCGCAGCTCCACCGCCCAGAAGCTGGCCGAGGCCGTGGGGCTGCTACCCCTGCTCGACCACGTGCAGGGCACCGACGGGCTGCCGCCCAAGCCCGCGCCCGACGTGGTGCTGGCGGCGCTCGCGGCGGTGAACGGCCGCGGCGTCTGCATGGTGGGCGACACCACCCACGACGTCCTCGCGGGGAAGGCCGCCGGACTGTGCACCTACGCGGTCAGCTGGGGCACCCACCCGCCCGCGGTGCTGGCCGGCGCCGAACCCGACCACCTGGAACCCGACCTGGACCGGCTCCCGCGGCTGCTCGCGACGCTCGCCCTTCGCTGAACGGGTCCCTAGCCCGGCCGCGGCGGCTCGATGGGCGCGACCAGCCCCTGCTCCGCGAGCAGGTCCTTGAAGCCGCCCAGGTTCGCCAGCGCCTGGCCGCGCGGGGTGTTGTGGAAGATGACCCAGGCCTCCTGCAGCTCCCCGGCGTGCGCGGCCAGCCCCCGGGCGTAGGGGCGGAGCTCTTCGGGGGCGTAGAGGTAGTCGTAGCGCTCCTCGCGCTCCTGGTGGTCCCACCACTTCGCGGCGTTGCGGCCCATCAGCCGCAGGTAGGCGACCGGGGCCGTCACCACCAGGCCGCTTTGCGGCAGGCCCGAAAGCGGCGGGTAGTCGGCGCTCACCCAGACGAGGCCCAGCTCGCGGAAGGCGTCCCAGACCGGCTCGCGGGCCCAGCTGGCGTGGCGCAGCTCGACGGCGAGCCGGCGTCCCTCAAAGCGGCGGGCCACCTCGAGCAGGTAGCGCCGGTTGGCGGGGGTGCGGTGGAAAGCGTAGGGGAACTGGGCCACGAAGGGCCCCAGCACCCCCGCCTCGGCGAGCGGCCGGGTGGCCTCGAAGAGGCGGGCGTAGAGCTCGTCCGTGGCGTCGCGCGCGTGGGTGACCGAACGGTGCACCTTGACCGCGAAGCGCACCCGCCCGTCCGAGCGCTCGAGCATCCCCGCGAAGGTCTTGGCCGCCGGCACGTGGTAGAAGCTGGCGTTCACCTCCACCGCGTTAAAGTGGCGGGCGTAGTGCCACAGGTAGTCGCGCGGCTTCAACCCCGGCGGGTAGAAGATCCCTTTCCAATAGGGGTAGCTGAAGCCGCCGGTCCCCAGGTAGAGCTCCATGCCTCAGCCTACCGCCGTCGTGAGCGGTAGCACATTCACCCCCCTGCGGGGTATGCTGGGGCCAGTAGGGGGTAGGGGTATATGTCGATGCGTACGACCGACCTGGGCGACGAGACCGTAGACAGCATCATCAAGCGTCTGCGCCGCATCGAAGGGCAGGTGCGCGGCCTGCAGAAGATGGTGGGCGAAGGGCGCCCCTGCGACGAGGTGCTGACGCAGATGACGGCCACCAAGAAGGCCATGGAGTCGGCCGCCAACCTGATCCTCAAGGAGTTCCTGACGCTCTGCGCCACCGACGTGGCCGAGGGCGACCCCGCGAGCCCCGAGGAGATCGCGAGCGTCCTGCGCAAGTTCGTCTGAGCCGCGCCCGCATGCGAACGCCGGCCCGCATGCGGGCCGGCTTGAGCGTTTAGGGGCGGCCTAGAGGAGCAGGTCGAAGACGCGCTCGAGCCGCTCCCAGTGCTCGGTCCGGGGGTTCTTGACCTCCGGGTCCAGCTCGCGGATCACGCGCGCCGCCGCGACCACCAGGGCGCCCGCCAGCTTGGGGAGCCGCGCGCGCACCTCGTCGCTGACCTCCAGGTCCAGCGGCGGCAGGCCCGCGAGGTGGTCGAGCACGGGCTCGAGCTCGGGCGCGACGTCCAGCTGCTCGAACTCGCGCATCGTCTCCTGCAGGCCCTTGGTCACGGGCAGGTCGGCCTCGTAGATGACGTCGCGGGCGTTGTATTTGGCGTTGCGCTCGGCGACGACGAGCAGGTCGTAGATCTTCTTACCCAGGAAGTCCGAAAGGCGTTTGAGGTCGTCCTTGTCCACGTCCAGCGACGCCGCGATCCGGAAGAGCCGCTCGAACTGGGGGGCGCGCATGATCACGGGCACCACCTCCCGCCGGGCTTCAGGACTCGACCTCGACCTGGATCTTGCGCGGCTTGGTCTCCTCGGCCCGGGGCACGGTCAGGTAGAGGACGCCGTTCTTGAACTTGGCGGCCACCTTGCCGAGGTCGTAGACCGCGGGGATCGAGAAGCTGCGCACGAAGGTGCCGTACGGTCCCTCGACCCGGTGGTAGGCCACGTTCTCCTGCTTCTCGAAGGGGCGCTCGGCCTTGACCGTCAGGGTCTCCTCCTCGGCCGTGACCTCGACCTTGTCGGGGTCGATGCCGGGCAGGTAGACCGCGAAGTGGAGGCCGTGCTCGTCCTCCCAGACGTCCACCAGGGGCGCCAGGGTCTGTTCGCCGCGCGCGCCCCGGCCCATGCCCAGGCCGCGGCCCAGCCGCTCCTGCAGTTCCTCGATTTCCTTGAACGGATCCCAACGCATCATGGTTGCACCTCCATTCCTGTTCACCAGCGTTTGAGCCCCGCGAGACCGCCGAACTCGCGTTCCAGGCGGTCCGCGTTGTCTCCGCGAACGAACTCCACCCGCGCGCCGAAGAGGCCGGCGAGCTCGACCAGCGTTTCCGCCAGGTCGGCCTCCTCCGCCGCGCCGGGGCAGACGGCCTCGGCGCGCTCGCGCGCCAGCGCGGCGTAACCCGTATCGGGACAGCGCCAGACCCTGCCCTCGGGATGCCAGGGCATGACGAGCACGTAGACCCGCCCCTGCTGCAGGGCCTCGAGCACGTTCTCGGTGCCCCAGACGCCCTCTTCACGGATGCGGTCGAGCAGCTCGGCCTCCTTGCGGCGCTCCGCCTCCTCGATCGCCGCCTCGGTCAGCGCCAGCACCTCGCTGGCGTCCACCTTGCTGCCGCCGGCGGGCATGGGCAGGTGGGCCACCACCCGTTCGCGCACCGCGCGCGGCAGCAGCTCTTCGAAGTAGCGCGTCTCCTCGGGCACCCCCATGAGGATCAGGCGCTCGGCCCCCAGCCGCTCGAGCCATCCCTCCAGCTCGCCGGCGAGCTGCCGGTAGAAGCGGTGGGTCCAGGCCAGCACCCTGCGGTCGAAGCGGTCACGGCCCATGCCGCCGCGCGCCGTCGTGCCGCGCGCGCCCAGGCCCATGGGGGTGGCGGGCTTCGACTCCGAGAGCTTGCGCCAGGTCTCGGGCGCGACCGCGCGGAAGGCGTCGGCCACCTCGCGCACGTCGTTCAGGTAGACCTCGAAGAGCCGCCAGCGCTCCTCGTCGAGCAGGACCACCGCGTAGCGTTCGTACTCGTCGAGCGCCAGCACCAGGGGCAGCACGTAGGGCTCGCCCCAGCGCGCCAGCACCTCGCCGTGGGGCAGGTTCACCACCGGCAGGTCGACGTTCAGGTCGTAGACCTCGAGCTCGTCTTCGGTGGCGAAGACCGCGCGGGTGCGGCCGCGGATCACGTCGTGCTCGAGCCGGTCGATCACCCGGCTAGCGATCGCCTCGGGCACCGCCAGGGCTTTGAGCGTGTCCTTGGCGCGGATCACGAAGGGCTTGCGCTTCCCGGACGCCGAGTAGTCGAGCACGTCGCGGCTCGCGGGGTTGGTGGCCAGGTAGAGCGAGAGGACGGGTCCGGAACGCAGCCCGATCTCGTTCCTCAGCTTTTGGATGGCCTCTTTGGAGATCACGGCCGCCTCCTTTCTTGCTTACGCGCCTCCGGCGTGCGACTCCATGCGCGTCACCACGTCCAGCAGGTCGCGGTAGTTCGCTTCTTCCTCCTGCTGGATCCGCCTCAGCAGCTCCCGCAGCTCGGGGTCGTCGGCGCCGTAGGCCTCCTCGAGGTAGCGCACCTGGTCGGCCTTCTCGGACTCGAAGGCCTCGAGCACCTCGCGCCAGGTGGGCGCCGCGGGCAGCCGGGGCGGCGGGGGCGGCGTGCCGCCCCGCTCGCGGATCTTGGCGCGCAGCCACTCCGCGTGCTTGCGCTCGCGCGCGGCGATGCGCCGGAGCACCTTGCGCAGGTGTTCGTAGGGCAGACCTTCGGCCGCCTCCTCCACCAGGGCGGCGTCGTGCAGCTCGTCCGCGTAACGCTCGGTCAGCACCTCGAGCAAGCGGTCCTTGTGTTTCGGGGTCATGCGTCGCAACCACTCCGCCCACACGGCTCTCGCCCCCTTTCGCTACCTGTAACATATCATTTGATATTACTCATGTCAATCTTAATGTGCGTCGAATTGTACGTATCTTGCGGTCGGAAGGGTCGGCGGCGGGAGTAGAATGCGGGCATGGACCTCCTCCCTCACCTCAAGGAACTGAGCCGCACCACCCCCAGCAAGATCCTCTTCATCGTGCTCGACGGGGTGGGCGGGCTGCCCCGCGAGCCGGGCGGACCCACCGAGCTGGCCGCGGCCCGCACCCCCAACCTCGATGCCCTGGCGGCCAAGGCCAACCTGGGGCGGGTGACCCTCGTGGCCCCGGGCTTCGCCCCCGGTTCCGGCCCCGGCCACCTGAGCCTCTTCGGCTACGACCCCTTCCGCTACGAGGTGGGGCGCGGCGTCCTCTCGGCGCTGGGGCTGGGCATCGAGCTGGGCCCCGACGACGTTGCGGTGCGCGGGAACTTCGCCACCCTGAACCCCGACGGCACCGTGGCCGACCGCCGCGCCGGCCGCCCCCCCACCGAGGAGAACCGGCGGGTGCTCGCCAAGCTGAAGGCGCGGATCCGCGAGATCGACGGCGTAAAGGTCGAGCTCCACACCGAGTCGGAGCACCGCTTCGTGCTGGTGCTGCGGGGCGTGGGGCTGGGCGAGCGGGTCCACGATACCGACCCCCAGAAGACCGGGGTGCCGCCGCTCGCGGCCCGTCCCCACGACGAAAGCGACGAGGCCAGCGCCAAGACGGCCGACGTGCTCAACAAGTTCAGCGCGCTGGCGCGGCAGGCGCTCGCGGACGAGCCCAAGATCAACGGGGTGCTGCTGCGGGGCGTCTCCAAGCGGCCGGTCTGGCCCACCCTGGGCGAGATTACCGGGCTGACGCCGGCGGCGATCGCCAGCTACCCGATGTACCGCGGGGTGGCCTCGCTGGTGGGGATGACCGCGCTGGAGGTCGAGGTGGGCGAGGATCCCGACGCCCCCGAGGGCAAGCTCGCGGCCCTGAAGGCCAACTGGGCGGCCTTCGACTACTTCTACCTGCACTTCAAGAAGACCGACTCCACCGGCGAGGACGGCGACTTCGACGCCAAGGTGCACAAGATCGAGGCCTTCGACGCCCTGCTCCCCGAGCTGCTGGCGCTCGGGCCCGACGTGATCGCCGTCACCGGCGACCACTCCACGCCCAGCGTGATGAAGGCGCACTCCTGGCACCCGGTGCCCTTCCTGCTCTACGGCCCCAACCTGCGCGCCGACGCGGCCCGCCGCTTCACCGAAGACGAGGCGGCGAAGGGCGCGCTCGGCGACCTGCACGGCACCCACGTGCTGCCGCTGCTGCTGGCGCACGCGGGCAAGCTGCAAAAGTTCGGGGCCTAGCGGCCGCCTCCCAAGACGTCGTTCCCCAAAGCCGCCGGGGGTGAGGGCTCGATTTGGAGTTCACGGGCTGCCGGTCGCCCTGGCCTCCCCCGCGGGGGCGGTACGTAGTGCGTGGTGCGTGGTAGGGGGTGAACAGGTTTTGGGAAGTGGATGCGGAAACGGCGTAAACAGGTTCCTGCAGGCCGCAGGCCGCTTTCCGAATCCCCGCACCGGCCCTCCCCTTTGGGGAGGGCGCCGGCAACGTTCCGCAGGACCGCGCCTCGACCCGGCCCCGGGCCCCGGCCTTCGCCGGGGTGACGGGGGGAAGTCGCTTGCGGCGACGGGGCCGGGGATCGACGCTTGCGAACGGTGCCGCTAGGGCCGCGGCGGCGGCCCGGCGCCCTGCACCTCGGGTTTGCCGATGACCGGCGGGAGCGGCACCGCGGGCTCGAGCCCCGGCGGGCCGACCAGGAAGACGTCGCCCCAGGGGCGGTAGGTACTCTCGAAGACGTCTTCGTAGACGCGGCCGTCGTCGTAGTAGACCTTGCGCCGCACCACCGCGGTCAGCCCCTCGGCGGCCCAGTCGATCTGCTTGCGGTACCCAGGCTCGAGGGTCTCGTCCACCACCTCGCGCGGCTCGAGCGGCGGCTTGCGGTCGCGGATGAACGGCCCCTCCCAGGTGACGCTGCGGTCGGCGGTGCCGAAGAAGCGGACGTAGAGCTTGTACCCCCGCACCTGCGCCAGCACCAGCACGTCGCCGGGGGTGTCGTTGATGAACTTCAGGTCGCGCCAGGGCTGGTAGATCGTCGCGTCGAGCCCCACGGGCCGGTAGTAGCGCAGCTGGTAGCTGTGCGGGTAGCGTTCGGTCACCGGCAGCCCGGCGAAGAAGGCGGCGCGGAAGGTGGTGGTGGAAACCTGGCAGATGCCGCCGCCCACCCCCTTCTCGGTGGCGTCGCCGAGGATGACCAGCGACTCCACGTAGCCGTTCTCCTCGTCGATCGCGCCCACGGCCCGGTTGAAGGAAAACTCGGCGCCGCGGGGGATCCAGCGGCCGTTCAGGTGGGCCGCGCCAGTGCGGATGTTGTGGATGCGTGCCGGGCTCGAGCCCCAAAACCCGGTTACCCCCTCGCCGATCAGCCCGCGCACGCCCCGGGCGTACCACTCGCTAACGCTCGGCTCGGGCTCGATCACCTCGACCGGAATCACGAACTGCGTCCGCCCCAGGAAGGCAGCGTCGCGGTAGGCCACCACCGCGGCCTCGACGTCCATGCGGTAGCCGCGCCGCTGCAGCGCCACCCAGCCGCGATGGGGATCGTAGACCCAGCGCGCCGGCCGCACCTCACGGCGCACCTTGTCCGCGAGGGCCCGCACCTCTTCGGCGCTGTTCACGGGGTAGACCTTGGTGCCCACGTACTCGTGCAGCTCGCCGCCCACGATCTCGTGGTCGCGAATCACCCAGACGGCGTTGACCTGGGCCAGCGCCGGAACGGTAAGCAAAAATACTCCTAAAATCTTCCAAATTTCACGCATTCCAAGATCTCCGCAGTCTTCCCATCCTATCCTACGGCGGCCCCGACCGCCGTTCATACCCCCGTTTGAGGGAAGAATCGCGTAGCCATGGGCGTTTAGAATGATCGGGATGGCTTACGGCACCCGCCAGCGTCCGCACCTTGCCCTCTGGATCGCCCTGCTGATCCTGCTCGGGGGGCCGGGGCTGGGGCAGGGGGTGCTGGTCGAGCGGGCCTCCCCCGAGGTCAAGAAGGCCGCCCCCGGCGCGACGGTCACCCACGTCTTCGTCCTGCGCGGCTCGGGCCGCGTGCAGGTGCGGCTCGCCTCCCAGCACGGCTGGCCGCTGCTCACCCGCGAACGCACGGTCGCGCTCGAGGCCGGGCGGCCCTATTATTTCCCGGTCACCCTGCGGGTACCCGAGGGCGTTCCCGCCGGGACCCGCGACCGCCTGCGCCTCCAGGCCGACGGCGGCTTCGCCGACGCCTTCACCGAGGCGGCCTACGCCCCCGGGCTCGAGGCGCGCTGGCCGGCCGAGGTCGCCTACCTGCCGCCCCTGGGGCGCTTCACCCTGGAGGTGGCCAACACCGGCAACGGCGCCGACGTCGTCCTCGTGCGCCTGACCACCCTGGAGGGGGTTCCCGTCTACCAGGCGCGCCTCCCCCTCGAGGCCGGGGAGCGGCGCGAGCTGCGCGTGACCGTGGCCGAGCCGCGGGTGTTGCGCCTGCTGGTGCGGCTCGAGCGCGGCGGGGTGCAACGCGAGGGGTACGTCAACGTTCAGCCGGCGCGCGCCAAGAGCGACGGCGCCTTCCGGTTGCTGGGCCGCGCCGGCGTCGCCTACCGCTACCCCGGCGACCTCTCGTTGGCCCTGGGCGCCGCCGGGCCGCTTTCCGACTTCGCCCAGTTCAGCGTCGGCGCGGGCTACGCCCTGGGCAGCCGGCCCGCGGGCAGCCTGGGCCTGAGCTGGCCGGGGGGGTACCTGAGCGCCGCCTTCGGACCCAGCTACGGCGTGGCCCTGGGCCTCTACGAGGGGGCGGTGAGCACCCAGATCGCCTTCAGCGGGCCGGTCCGGCGGGGCAGCATGAACTTCGACGTCTCCGGCCGCGGCTACGGCTTCGGCGCCGCGGCGCTCCTCGACGAGGACCCCAGCCTGCGGCTGAGCGCCGATCTGGCCACGGGCCGCGACGAAGCCCAGCCCTTCCGGCCGGGAACGCTCTCGGCGGAGCTGACGCTGCGGCCCGCGCGCCCCGAACTGAGCGGCCAGCTTGCCTACGGCTTCAGCTACCGCGACTGGCCGGTGCGGCTGCAGGGCGGCTTCACCGGCGATGCGGCCGTGCCCGTGGAGTTCCGCTTCAGCGCCGACGTCAACCCCGAGCCGTTCAGCCTGGGCGGGCGGATCGTCTGGACCGGGCTGGGCGTGCGCGACTGGGGGGTGGCGGCGGCGAGCAGCAGCGAGCGGCTCGAGCTCGACCTGCCGCTCCCGGTCACCTTCGGCGCCGCGGCCGGCCCCGACCGCCTGAGCGGCTTCGCCCGCGCGAGGCTCGACCTGCCCGCTCCCTGGGGCGACCTCGGCGCCGAGGCCCGCGTCGAGCGGCGCGCGGGCCGCACGACGTTCACGGTCTCCGGTGGCAGCGAGGCCAGCGCCGCCGACGGGCTGGCGCTGATCGCGCTGGACGGCCGGCTCGGCTGGCCGCTGGACCTGAACGAGGTCAAGCTGGGGCTGCGGATGGGCGGCAGCGAGCTGCGCACCCGGGCCGATCTGGCCTGGGCGCCCTGGAAGCCCGGTCTGAAGACCGCCCTGGCGCTGGAGGTGCCCGCAGGGGGCGCGCTGCTGCAGGCCCGCGTCGATCGCGAGTGGTACGGCGGTCGCACCACCCTGAGCCTGGGGGCGCAGCTGCCGCTGGTGCTCGAGGTGCCGCCCGCCGTGACCCGCTTCTTCGGCGGCCGCAACGTAGGCGTCATCACCGGCGAGGTCCGGATCGAGGGTCCCGAGCGGCTGCGCGAAGGCCTCGTCGTGCGCGCCGGCGATCGCGAAACGCGCACCGACGCCCAGGGCCGCTTCCGGCTGGAGCTGCCCCCGGGAACGTACACCGTCGCGGTCGATACGGCCCGGTTGCCGGCCGTACTGGTGCCGGTGCGCGGCCAGGTGCGCGTCGAGGTGCGCCGGAAGCAGCGCGTCTCCGTGCGGCTCGTGCTGGCGGCGCGCAGCGTCCTGGAAGGCCGGGTGCGCGTCGTCGCCGAGCCCGGTCGCGAGCTTTCGCCCCGTCGCTTCGCGGTCGCGATCGAAGACGCCCAGGGTCGGCAGACCTCGCTCTTCACCGACCCCGGCGGGGCGTTCACGGTACCCGCGCTCGTGCCGGGGCGCTACGCCGTGCGCCTGCTCGAAGACCTGCTCCCTCCGGGCTGGGAGGTCGTGGTCGCGGAAACGGCCGTCGAGCTGCGCCCCGGCGAGACGGGGCGGGTGGAGCTGGCGGTGCGCCCGCCCCCGCGCAAGGTCTACAGCGGCGGCCGGGTGCAGATCCTCGAGGTCCGGCCCGAAGCCGACCGGGTACCGCCGGGGGCCGCGCCCCTCGTCGAAGTGCGCCTTCAGGGCGCACCCGGCCGGGTCGTCGTGGTGCTGCAAGGCCGCATCGTCGGCATCCTGCTGCCGGTCGCGGAGGAGGAAGGCGTCTGGCGCGGCCGCCTGCGCGTACCCGACGACGCCGAAGGCCCCCTGGCGCTGCAGGTGGAAGCGACGAACGGCACGACCGCGCGCTTCCCCTTCTTCCTGAGCGTCAGCCGCGACGCCCCCTGGGGCGTGGTGCGGGCGCTGCCGGTGGCCCGACCCGGGCAGACGCTGGCCGTCGCGGTCCACTGGTACGCCCCGGTCGAGGCGAGCTGGATCGAAGCGGACGGCGGGCGCGTCGCCCTCGCGGGGGAGGGCGCCGACTGGTCGGGCCGCCTGACCGTCCCCGAGGACGCCGGGGAGCGCTGGAGCTACACGGTGAAGGCCCGCCTGGCCGGCGGTACGGAAGTGGAGCTGGAGAGGGTCGTGCTGATCAGGAACGACTAGGGCGCGTAGGGCTTCAGCTCGGGCTCTTCGAACGCCCCGCCGCGCACGCCGAGCGTCGTGGCCGTCCTGCGCACGAAGAGGCCGGGCACGAGCGTGAGCTGCGCGCGGCCGCTTTCGTTGCCGTGCAGCACCAGCCGCACCGGCAGCACCCAGGTGAAGACGGCGGTCCAGCAGCGGTCGTTGTAGAGGTCGCGGCAGGTGCGGTTGCGCCGGTTGAAGTTTTGCACGTTCGAGATCTGCGGATCCGCGAAGGAGATCGTCTGCGAAGCCTGCCAGCCGGTCCACGCGCCCGTGAGCGGGGGCACCGCGGCCGGCGGGGTGGCGAAGGGGGGCAGGAACTGGTCGTCCACCCGCCCCAGGTCGCCGCTGGCGTCGACCTGCAGCGCGTACGAGCGCCTGATCACGCGGACGAGCGCGTCCGTACCGTAGGTGCGGTCGTTCGCCCGGCGGCGGCCCCAGAACTTGACGGTCAGGACCGTCGCGTAGACCGGGTCGCCGGTGTCGGGGTCGGTGCCGTAGACGACGACCGGCGGCGCGGCCGGGCAGCCGGCGGGGAGCGTGAGGTTGCTCACGGTGGCCCCGCCCGCGGGCGTCCCGCCCGGTTCCAGCAGGCCCGCGCACATCAGCTCGAGCGCGCTGGGGCTGAACGTCAGGGTTTGGGGATCGAAGCGGTTGTCCTGGTCCACGTTGTAGTACCAGACCTGGGCGGAGCCCAGCCCGGCCAGGACGAGCAGCAGCACCGCGAGTGCGCGCCTCACGGCAGCGCCACCTCCCCGTAGAGCGGCGGGCCGCCGTACCCCCCGGCGGGGCCCTGCGGCTGGATCTCGACCTGCGCGAGGATCGCGCCCTGCGGTAAGTCCTCGGGGAAGGGCAGCCGGTAGCGCACCAGCCCCTCGCGCAGCAGCACCCGCTCGGGCAGCGGGACGCGGCGCACCACCTCGCCCGCGGTGTCGACGAAGCGTAGCTCGCCGTTGAGACGCAGGTAGACGTTGCCGGTGTTGGCCACGTCGGCGACCAGGAACCGTTTCCCGTCCTCCTCGCCGGTCACGACCGTCACGCCCTGCAGCTCGGCGGCGGGCTGTTCGGTGCCCTGGACGGTGACGTAGACGATCACCAGCGCCCGCGTGCGCATCAGCGCGACGATGCCCTTGCGGTTCACCGGCCTGGGTTCGGTGGTGAAGGCCAGCGCCGCCCAGTAGCTGCCCTCCAGGTTGGGATCGGCGGGGGCGCTGACGGTGAAGCGGATGGAGTGGGCGCCGTCGCGCTCAAGGGTGAAGGGGTCGAGGTTGGCGAGGATCCAGTGTGAAGCGCTGTACGGTACCGACCCCGGCTCCAGCGCCACCAGGCTGCCGTCGGGGCGGCTGGTCCAGTCGACGATCGAGACCGTGATCTGCTGGTCGGGGGTGTTCTTGCTGAACACCGCGGCGTTCTCGGTGGTGGACTCGCCCGGCGCCAGCACCAGCTCGAACCGCGGGGGCGCCACGCCGATGCCCACCTGGGCCAGCGCCGTGTGAAACGAAAAAAACAGAAGAACCCCCGGGATGAGGTTCCGGGGGTTCAAGAGGGTCCTAAGCACCGTTCCAGTATACCCAAGGGGGAATGAGGGTATTACGGAGCGGAAGCGGTGTAGGTAACGACGGTGGTGACGGCGCTGGTGGTGGCCGCGGAGGCCGTGGGGTCGACGTCGGCGGCGAAGGTGAGCGGGATGGCGTACACGCCGGCGTACTGGGTGTACAGCCCATCGGCCTGGGTGGCCAGGCCGGTGGCGGTGCCGGTGGGAATGCTGGTGAAGGTAATGCCGGACGCGTCACCGAAATCGGGGGCCACCTTGTAGGTCACGCCGGAGGGAACGCTGTCGGCCACGACGGACACCGAGTAGGTGGACGCGTTGGTGACGACCAAGAGCGAGCCGTCGGCGCTGCCCAGGCCGTTCCAGTTCACGGTGTAGCCGCTGGTGGAAACGCTGGTGGGGCCGAACTCGCACGTACCAAGTGCACTAGGGCTCGCAGGCGCGCTGCTCTGCGCGGTAACGCTCAGCGACGAGGTGACGAGGCCGCCGATGCAGCTCTGCAGGTTGGCCTTGGACGCCTGTCCCTTGGCCCCCGCGTACACCACGGTTCCGGTCGAGGTTGCGGTGAAGTCGAAGTCCACCGAGCTGGTGTTGGTGTAGACGTAGGCGAAGGCGGGGAAGTTGAAGTTCCAGTTCTGCGCGCCCTGCGCCAGCGCCCCAACGCTCAGGAGCGCACCGGCCAACACCAAGAGTTTGATCGCGTTCTTCATCGTCGTATCTCCTCCTTGTAGGGGTTTGGTCGGTCGCGCCACTGGCTCGCCGCTCGTCCCTTGGCGCCCGTATAGGGACCTGGCGGGTCATCGCCTCCAACTACACGTCTCAGGCTAGGCGAGCCGGCGCGGCTTGCCTACCCCCAAATGGGGGCCCCCAAACGGGGGATGCGCGACGGTGTCGGGTTTTCTGGACCTCTTCGGCAACAGCGCCCGGGGGACTTCACCCGTTTGGGGGTGTTCCCGCAGGCGGATAGCGGCTAGGCTGAGGCTACGAGGACCCGGCCCCCGGGCGGATCCTCGCGAGCCGGTTTCCGGCTCAAATCTTGGAGGCGTTGAACCGTGAGTCCCCAATCTGGGCACCAAGGGGCACGGGGAGCCAGTGGTGCAACCGGCCAAGAAGATGATTGCGATTTCTACGATCACTTCCCCTCATCGAGCACGACCGGTTGCATTCCACCCACGAAGGAGTGGTGGGAATGCAGAAAAGCGTATGGATTGGACTGATGATGTTCGTTCTGGGCCTGGCCTGGGCGGGCGGCAACGCGACCACGAACTTCGTGGTGCGGATGCCCGAAATACTGTGGCTGGAGATCAACGGCCAGAAGACCTCGCAGGTACCCGTGCGGGTCGAGAACGGTCAGGTCTCGCCGGGCGTGCTGCACGTACGGGTGGTGGGCAACACCTCCTGGCGGCTGACCGTGACCGCGACGCCGCTGACCGGGCCGCTCACGCTGCCGCCCGAGCGGCTGGTGCTCGCGGGCCGGACCCTTTCGGCGCTCGAGCGCACCGTGCGCGAGGGCGTGGGCGGCGCCCGCTTCGACCTGGACCTGAGGGTCCGGCTCGAGCCCGGTGAGCCCGCAGGGCCCTACGAAGGCCTGCTCACCTTCATGCTCTACAAGCTGTAGCCCGGCCGGGCCAGGCGCTGCCCCGTGGCCGCGACCTGGAGCAAGCGGCGGGCTGGATCCGTTCGGACGCTCGCGGCGCGTGGCCCGGGGCCCTGGGGCCACAGAAAAGCCTGCGGGCTGCAGCCTGTGGCCGGTGGCCACACCTCGAGCGTCCTCAAGCCAGCCGAGCCGGGCCCGTGCTTCCTTGGCGTTCCCAGAAAAGACGCGGCGGCCGAACCGCCGGCGAATCAGGCGGCCTCCGGAGGAGGACCGGGCAAGGGGTGCGGCCGCGACACGCAGCGGAAGTCCAGGACGACCCGCGGTCTTCCCCGCCGCCTACCGCCCAGCCCGCACCGCGGACGGCGCACCACGTACCGCTCCCTCCGGCGACGTGCCCGCAGCCCGCAACCTGCGGCGGGCAAGGCCAGGCCCCCTTGAGAATGGGGCGCGGACGCGGCAGGAACCGGAGCCCGACGCCGATTCGGGCCTGCCCGCTTCCGGCCCGCGGCCCCGCCGGCGCCCGGAAGAACGCCCGGCCTTTCCGCCGTCCGCGCTACTCGTAACCCAGCTCGCGCAGGGCCTCGGGGTTCTTGCGCCAGTTGGGGTAGACCTTGACCTCGAGGTCCAGGAAGACCGGGCGGTTCAAAAAGAGCTCGAGCTGCTTGCGCGCCGCGCGCCCCAGCTCCTTCAGCATGCGCCCCCCCTTACCGATCAGGATCGGCTTGTGCGCCTCGCGTTCCACGTAGAGGACGGCGTGGGCGTAGAGGGTGCCGCCCGGGCGCTCGGCCACCTCCTCCACCTTGACCGCGACCGCGTAGGGGATTTCCTGACGCAGCCGCTTCATCACCTCCTCGCGGATCGTCTCGGCGATCCAGTCCTCGATGGGCTGGTCGCTCTTGGCGTGGCCTGGCGGGTAGAAGAAGGGGCCTTCGGGCAGGAGCGCCAGGAGCTCGGCCCGCAACCTGGCCACGTCGCGCTCGGAAAACGCGCTGATCTTGCGCACCTCGGCCCCGGGCAAAAGCGCCGCGTAGGCCTCCAGCGCTTCGTCGGGGTACTTGGCGGCGTCGGCCTTGTTGCCCACGAGCAGCACCGGCTTCTTCCCCACCAGCGGCTCCAGCGTGCGCGCCACCAGCTCGTCCTCGGGCGTGGGCGGGTGGCGCAGGTCCACCAGCCAGAGGACGACGTCCACGTCCGCCAGCGCCTCGGTCACCTGGCGGTTGATGTAGTCGCCCAGGGCGTCGGCGGGCTTGTGCAGCCCCGGGGTGTCCACGAAGACGATCTGTCGGTCGCCCTCGGTGTAGATGCCGCGCACGCTCTTGCGGGTGGTCTGGGGCTTGGGGCTGATGGGGGCCACCTTGACCCCCAGCATCTGGTTGAGCAGGGTGCTCTTGCCCACGTTGGGCTTGCCCAGGATGGCCACGAACCCGGAATGCGTGCGTTCGGTCGCTTCGTTCATCGCCCCCAGTATAGGCGTGGGCGGTAAGCAGGCTTGCATTCGCCCCGAAAGCGTGTTGCTATAATGTGCAACACGGTGGAAGGGGGCGGTATGAAGCTCATCGACAACTACGGCCGCGTGCTCCGGGACCTGCGCATCTCCATCACCCCGCGCTGCAACTACCACTGCGTCTACTGCCACCCGCTGGGCATGGAGATGAGCGACCCTCCCGGAACCGTCACCACGGACGACGTGCGCCACTTCCTGCGCGCGGCCGCCCGCCTGGGCATGGACGCGGTGCGCTTCACCGGCGGCGAGCCGCTGGTGCGGCGCGAACTGCCCGAGATGATCGAGGCCGCGGCCGCCACCCCGGGCGTGCGCGACGTGGCCGTGACCACCAACGGCACCCTCTTCCGCCGCCGCCACAAGGAACTGCTCGCCGCGGGGCTCTCGCGCGTCAACATCTCGATCGACGCCGTGAACCCCGACGTCTTCCGCAACCTGACCCGCGGCGGCGAGATCGCCCAGGTGTGGGACGCCATCGAGCTGGCGCTCGAGCTGGAGCTCCACCCCGTCAAGCTGAACGCGGTGGTGATCGGCGGGATCAACGACCAGGAGGTGGGCGACCTGGCGGCGCTCTCCGTGGACCGGCCGCTGCACGTCCGCTTCATCGAGTACATGCACCTCAACAACGCGCCCTTCGACGAGTACCAGCGGCAGTTCGTCTCCGGGGCCGAGACGCGGCGGCGCATCGAGGAGCGCTTCGGGCCGCTCGAGGAGGTGCCCACCGACCCCAGCTCGCCCGCCCGGGTCTGGAAGGTCGCCGGCAGCCAGGGCACCATCGGCTTCATCAACTCGGTTTCCGAGCCTTTTTGTTCGAACTGCACCCGCCTGCGCCTGACCTCGGACAAGAAGATCCGCCCCTGCCTGCTCACCGACCTGGAGCTCGACATCGCCTGGGCGTTCGAGGCCGACGATCCGGTGGCCGCGCTGCAGGAGGCGCTGCTGGCCGCCGCCGGGAAGAAGCCGCGGCAGGGCTCGACGCTGCCCACCGTGCGCGAGCGGGTGATGCTGGGCATCGGGGGGTAGCCGCCCGGCGGCCTACGTCAGCTCGTGCAAGACGTGCGCTCCGGATGCGAAGTCGCTCATCTCGACCCGGTACGCCGGTCCCCCCAGCACGCGTTCGAACCGCCCGTCCTCGAAAACCAGGCAGGCCCCGTCGCCCATCCCCCAGCCGCGGCGGCTGCCCGTCACCCGCATCGCCGCGAGGAGCCAGGACCGGGCGCGCGGCGTGTCGAAGTGGGCCTCCACCACGTCCTCGACGAAGCCCAGGCCACGCACCGTAGCGATCGCGTTCGTACCCGTCTCCGTGGGGTCGAGGATGCAGCTCCGCGAAGCCAGCCGCGCCCCCGCCGAAAGCCCCGCCAGGGGCACCCCCGCACGGTAGCGCGCGGCGAGGGCCGAGCGCAGGGGTTCGGCGCCGTAGAGGCGGTGGTAGATCGAGGTGTCCCCGCCCCCGATGAAGATGCCCGTGGCCTCCCGCACCGCCTGCAGGGCCGCTTCCACGTCGAGCCGGTCGCCGTCGGGCGCTACGACACGGTACCGCCGCACCCCCAGGCGTTTCCACGGCTCGAGGTAGCGCGGCAGGTACCGCTCCCAACCCGGCCCGCCCTGGAGCAGCAGCACCGGCTCCGGATCGGGCCCCGCGGCGGCGACGAATTCGCGGCTGGCCGCCTCCAGCGCCGCCGCACCGCCCAGGAGGAAGAGCCGTCGCGCCACCGCCGCGGCTACTCCTCCTCCATATAGCTCTTGAGGACGGTGTCGATCACCACCAGCAGCACGCTTACCACGTTGGCCGCCAGCGCCCCCCACGCCAGCGAGACCGCCTCGGCGGGGTTACCGGAGTAGAAGAAGTAGAGCGCCGGGATCAGGTGCAGGTCGGCGACCAAACCGGTGGCCATCAGCTCCGCCGAGAGCACCCGGCCCTCGCCCACCTTGAGCAGGGTCGCCGCCAGGTTGGTGACCACGGTGACGAAGAGTTCGACCCCGTTGGGAAAGACCACGAAGCTGACGTTCGTCGTCAGCGCCATCAACACGAAGAAGTCGGTCAGCAGTTTACGGGAGCTCACGTTCCACCTCCAGGCGCTCGCGCAGCTTCTCGAGCCGCTCGGCGCGTCCGAACAGGATCAGGGCGCAGCCCGGCTGCACCTCGCGCTCGTCGTCGAGTTCCAGTTCCAGGCGGCCGCCGGGCAGCCGCAGCGCCACCACGTTGACCCGCAGCTCCCGCCGCAGCTCGCCCACCCGGCGGCCCGCCCAGGGGTGGCCTTCCTCGACGCGCACCTCGAGCAGGTCCACGTCGGTCTCCTCCCCGAAGGCCAGCCGGTCGAAGAGGCCCTGCAGGTAGCTGGACTCGGGGTGGAACAGGTAGGCCGCCAGCCGCCCCGCGACCATGCGGCCGGGGAAGAAGGCGCGGTTCGCGCCCAGTTCCTCCAGGCGCTCGGCGTCGTCGGGCGAGGAGGCGAAGGAGTAGATGGCGAACTCCTCGGGCTCGGGGCGCAGGAGCCGCGCCACGGCGATGATCGAGATGTTGCGGGCGTCGTCGCCGAGGTTGACCACCATCCCCTCGGCGCGGCGGATGCCCGCGGCCAGCAGCGTCTCCTGTTCGAACGGGGCCTCGGGCAGGTAGTAGGGCAGGCGCAGCTCGGCGATGCGCGCCAGCCCCTCCTGGGTGTCGTCGAGGACGACGAAGGGCACCTTGCGGCGCTCGAGCAGCCGCGCCAGCTCCGCGGTCACCTCGTCGAACCCGGCGAGGATGTAGTGCCCCTCCAGCTTGTCGATGGCGTTCATCATGGAAAGCCTCCTCCACAGGTGCTGCAGTTCTTCCTTGAAGATCACGCGCGCGATGACGGTGATCGTGCTGGTGAAAACCCCCACCCCGCCGAGCGCCAGGAAGGTGGTGAAGATGCGCCCGGCCGTCGTGTCGGCCCCCTGCACCACCTCGCCGAAGCCGATGGTGCCGATGGTGATCACGGTCATGTAGAAGCTGTTGATGAAGTCGCCGCCGGAAAGCGCCATGTACCCCAGCGTGCCCACGGCCAGCGTGAAGTGAAGGATGACCAGGGGGATCGAGAGCTCCCGCAGGATCTCGAAGAGGCGCCGCTCGTAGCGCTCGCGCAGGCGGGTGCGGCGGCGGCGCTTCCGTCGTCGCATGAACGGATTCTACCCGCTGCCGTCCCCCGCCGCAGCCGGGGTGGGCGACCGGCTCGTCCAGGCGCGGGCTAGTCGAGCAGGGCCGCGACGCGGCGCCCGGCCTCGGCCAGCACCTCGGGCGGCTGCACCAGCGCGAAGCGCACGTAGCCGTGCCCGCCGGGGCCGAAGCCGCGCCCCGGCGCCAGCGCCACCCCGGCGTGTTCGACCGCGCGCAGCGCGAAGCGCACGTCGTCCATGCCGTCCGGAAGCTTGAGCCAGAGGTACATGCTCGCCTTGGGGCGGCTCACCGGCACCCCGCAGCCCTCCATGGCCTCCACCAGGGCGTCGCGGCGGCCGCGGAAGACCTGCACGTCGCGCAGCACCCGGTCGGGCGGCAGCCGCAGCGCGGCGATGCCCATCCGCTGGATGCCCAGGTACTGGTTGAAGTCCACCGGGGCTTTGGCCGCCTCCAGAGCGGCGATGGCCTCTGAGTTGCCCAGGGCGAAGCCCAGCCGGAACCCGCCCATGTGGAAGCTCTTGGAAAAGCTGAAGAGCTCGACGGTGCGCTCGAGCGCCCCCTCGAGGGTCAGCGGGCTCACCGCCTCGCCCTCGTAGACCATGTCGATGTAGGGGTTGTCGTGCACGATCAGCAGGTCGTGCGCCTCGGCGAAGGCGAGGGCGCGCTCCCAGAAGTCGCGGCCCGCCAGCGCCGCGGTAGGGTTGTTGGGGTAGTTGAGCACCATCAGCCGCGCCCGCGCGAGCACCTCCGGTTCCAGGTCCTCGAAGACCGGCAGCAGGTCGTCGCCCAGCTTCAGGGGCACCGCCTCCAGCCCCGCCAGCGCCGCCGCGCCCCAGTAGCTGGGGTAGGCAACCTCGGGGATGAGCACCGCCTGGCCGGGGTCGGCCACGGCCAGAAGCAGGTGGGCCAGCCCCTCCTGGCTCCCGATCAGGCTGAGCGCCTGCGAGCCGGGATCGAGCTCGAGCCCGAAGCGGCCGGCGTACCAGCGGGTCGCCTCCTCGAGGAAGCGGTGGGTGCAGCTCTTCAGGCAGTAGCCCCAGGTGGCGGGGTCGCGGGCGGCGCTTTCCAGCTCGGCGATCAGCTCGCCCGGCACCGGCAGGTCGGAAGCGCCGATGGAAAGGTCGATCACCCGCTTCCCCTGGGCACGTGCCGCGCTCTTGGCCCGGTCCATCAAGAGGAAAACGGACTCGGGCATCGCCCGAACCCGCTCGCTGGCCCAACGATTCGGTGGCGTCATGCGCCCCATTTTATACAGGCTAGCTGTGTTCGTGTCCGCCCGGTACGCTGCGCCCGCTCACCTGCTCGATCGCGTGGGGCAGGATCCCGAGCAGCGCCTCCACCGACTCGCGCGCCCCCTTGGGGCTGCCGGGCAGGTTGATGATCAAGGTGGAGCCGCGCACCCCCGCCACCCCGCGCGAGAGCGCGGCCATCGGGGTCTTCTTCACGCCCTCGCTGCGCACCAGCTCGGCCAGACCCGGCACCTGGCGGTCCACCACCTCGAGGGTGGCCTCCGGGGTATGGTCGCGCAGCGCCAGCCCCGTGCCCCCGTTGGTGAGGATCAGGTCGAGGCTGTCGCGGTCGGCCCAGAGCCTGAGCACCCGGCGGATCTGGGCCACCTCGTCGGGGACCACCTCGTAGGCCACCACCTCGTAGGGGCCGCCGGCCAGGGCCTCGCGGATGGCCTGGTGCGTCGTGTCGGCGCGCTCCCCGCGGGAGCTGCGGTCCGACACCGTTAAAATTCCTACGCGAATTGCCATGTCTTACTCATAGTACAGCATCCGACGCCGTCGGGGCTATCCCAGGAGCGGCTCGATGCGCGCGAGCGCCTCGGCGGCGGCCTCGTCGGGAAGGTCGCGGTGGGCGACGAAGCGCACCCGGTCGGGGCCCAGCGCGTTGATCAGCACGCCCGCCTCCCGGAGCCGGGCGGCGAAGCCCGGGGCGTCCCCCACCCGCGCGAAGACCATGTTGGTCTGCACCGACTTCAGGTCCACGTCGAGCCCCAGCCGCACCAGGCCCTCGGCGAGCTCGCGGGCGAGGGCGTGGTCGCGGGCCAGCGCCTGCGGCCCCTCGGTCAGGGCGACGATGCCCGCCGCGGCCAGCACCCCGGCCTGGCGCATCCCGCCGCCCAGCATCTTGCGGTAGCGGCGGATCTCCCCTTCCAGCGCGGCGGGACCCAGCAGCAGGCTGCCCACGGGCGCGCCCAGCCCCTTGGAGAGGCAGACCGAGACGGTGTCGAAGCCGGCGGCGACCTCCCGCCCCTCAACCCCCAGGGCCACGGCCGCGTTGAAGAGCCGCGCCCCGTCCAGGTGCACGGGCAGCCCCGCCTCCCTAGCCACCGCCTGCACCGCCCGCTGCACCGCGAGCGGCACCACCGTGCCCCCGGCGGTGTTGTGGGTGTTCTCGAGCGCGATCAGGCCGGTGGGCGCCTGGTGGGGCGAGGTGTGAACCGCGCGGCGCACGTCCTCGGGGTCGGGCACGCCGTAGGGCGAGGGCACGAAGCGGGGCGAGGCGCCCGAGAGGTTGGCCATCGCCCCGGGTTCGAACTCGTAGACGTGGGCGCCCTCGGTGACGATGATCTCCTGGCCCCGGCGGGTGTGCACCAGCAGGGCCACCTGGTTGGTCATCGTGCCCGAGGGCATGTAGACGGCCCGCTCGAAGCCCAGCAGCTCGGCGGCCAGGGCCTCGAGCCGGTTGACGGTCGGATCTTCGCGGTAGACGTCGTCGCCCACCTCGGCCTCGGCCATCGCCCTGCGCATCGCGGGGCTGGGGCGGGTCACGGTGTCGGAGCGGAAGTCGAGGATCTGCATGGGCTTATCCTAGCGCCCTGTGGCGGCCGACTCACGCGCGCCCCGCCGCGGTGCCGTATCCTTGGGTACAAGCGGTAGCGAAAGGGAGGGGGGTATGACCGGTACGCGCATCCTGTGGGGTCTCCTGGCGCTGCTGCTCGGCGCCTGCGCGGGGAACCCCGACGGCTACGACACGCGCCTGAGCGGGGTGGTGGGTTTCGCGGAGGACGTGCGTTTCCTCGCGGACCCCGGGACCGGCTACGTGGAGGCCTACGTCCGCTTCGGCGCCGACCTGCCCGCGGACGTGATCATCTTCGTGGACCAGGAGCTGCTCGAGGGCGTGACGAACCATCGCTGGACCAAGGGCGGCGACTGGATGGCCTTCGTCGGGTTCCAGCGCGACGGCACCGTCTGGGTGGGTGGCGGCAGCGACGCGGCGCTCGCCGGCACCCCCAGCCGCGAGCGCAACTGGAAGCTGTTCGAACTCGGCCAGGCGCTCCTGCCCGACACCTGGTACCGGGTGCGGGTGACGGCCGACTTCGCGAGCCGCCGCTTTCTGGGGTTCGCGATCGAGGGCGGTGGGCTCGCGCGCCACCTGGACCTCTCCAGCATCCCCCTCGACTACCCCAACTACATGCCCTTCGACCGCGGCAGCACGATCTACCTCGTCGGCGCGGTGCGGGCGCGCAAGTGGGCCACCCAGTCGGGCCGGCCCCTCGTCTTCTTCGACGACGTCGTGGGCGCGGTTCGCGACGGCGACCGCTACCGGACCGTCTTCGCGAACGACTTCGAAAACCAGACCACGGTCGGCCCCCAGCCCGTCACCCTGCCCGTCGTGAAGCTCGACAACTACACGATGGGCTGGTGGTACCAGGAAAACGCGGCCTCCCTCTTCCGCATCGAGCGCCGCCCCTTCGCCCGCTCGGGGGCCGCGGTGGGCGTGGCCGACGTGACGCTCGCGAAGTGAACGACCTCGCCGGCGGGGTGGCCTAAGCGGCCGCGGCCCAGGCGGCGAGGGCGAAGAGTGCGGGGTCGCGTCCGGGCGCGGCCGCGAGCATCAGGCCCACCCCGGGCGCGAGGGGCAGGCTGACCGCCGGCCCGCCGTAGAAGTTGAAGAGCATGGTGTAGGCGAGCACCCGGTCGTTGGCCCGGAAGTAGGCCTCCTCGGAGGCCTCCACTTCGGCCAAGAGCGGCGGCGGCACCGGGGCGGTGGGCAGGACCAGGGCGTCCATGCCCCCAAGCCCGCCCCAGAACGCGGGCACGCGGCGGGCGCGTTCGCGCCTGAGCTGCGCATGGTGGACGCCGGGGCGCTCGGCCACGGCCAGCACCCGCCGCACCACCCGCGGGTCCATCTCGGCGCCGTGCTCGGCGATCAGGTCACGCCAGTACGCGAAGGCCTCGTGGGCCGCCAGGGCGCCGTAGCGGCGGTAAAGGGCGTAGACCTCCGTGAGGCCGGGCAGCGGCCGCCGCTCGAGCCGGGCCCCCGCCGCCTCGAGCCGCGCGAGGGCGCGCTCGAAGGGTTGGGCCACCTCGGGGCGCGCCCGGGTGAGCAGGTCCGCGGGCACGAGCAGCCGCGGACGCGCCGGGGCCGCCGGCAGGGGACGCGGGGGCTCCCCCGCGAGACCCAGAAAAAGGCTCCAGGCGTCCTCCACGTTGCGCGCGAGCGGACCGACGGTGTCGAGGCTCACGGCCAGCGGCGTCACCCCGCGGGTGGGGATCCGGCCCCAGCTGGGCTTGAAGCCGACGAGGCCGTTGAAGGCCGCGGGAATGCGCACCGAGCCGCCGGTGTCGCTGCCCACGGCCAGCGGCACCCGGCCGCGGGCCACCGCGACGGCCGAGCCCGAGGACGACCCGCCCGGAACCCGCTCGGGGTCCAGCGCGTTCGGGGGCGTGCCGAAGTGGGGGTTGAGGCCGAGGCCCGAGAAGGCAAGCTCGTTGAGCTGGCTCTTGCCCACGATCACCGCACCGGCGCGCACGAGGTTCCTCACCGCCGCCGCGTCCTCGCGCGCGGGCGCACGCAGCCGAGCGAGCACCGCCGAGCCCGCGCCGGTCACAGTGCCCCGCAGGTCGAGCAGGTCCTTGACGAGGACGGGCACCCCGTCGAGGGGGCCCAGGGGCCGCCCCGCGGCGTAGCGCGCGGCGCTCGCCTGCGCCGCGGCGAGGGCGCGCTCGGGGGTGAGCGCCGCCACCACGGGCCCGGGTTCGAGTTCGGCGAGGACCCGCTCGGCGACCTCGAGCGGCGAGGCCGCGCCGCGCGCGTAGGCCCGGGTCAGTTCGCTCGCGGTCTTCACGAGCCCAGTCTACCGGGCGGTGTTAGGGTGGAGGGGTGGAAGTCTGGCTCGTGCGCCACGGCGTCACCGCTCACAACCAAAACGGCCTCTGGCAGGGGCAGCGCGACGTTCCCCTCGCCCCCGAGGGCCGGGCGCAGGCGCGGCGGCTCGCCGAACGGCTGGCGCGGCTGGACCTCACCTGGACGTCGCTCCGCACCTCCGACCTCAGCCGCGCGTTCGAGACCGCGCGGATCGTGGGCGCGCGCCTGGGCCTGGAACCGCGCCGCGACCGGCGGCTGCGCGAGGTCTGCGTGGGCGAGCTGGCCGGCCTCACCCGTCCGGAGGTGCAGGCCCGTTTCGCGGACTACGTGACCCGCTCGCAGCAGGACCCCTGGCACACCCGCTTTCCCGGCGGCGAGACCCTGGCCGAGCTCTACGACCGCGTCTGGGCCTTCCTGCGCGAACTCGCAGACGGCCGGCACCTGGTCGTCTCCCACGGCGGCGCGATCCGCGCCGCGGTGCTGGGGGTGCTGGAGGCCCAAAGCGCGGTGCCCTGGCGCATCCGCCTGGAGAACACCTCGATCACCCGGCTGCACTTCCCCGAAGGGGTGACCGGCGGCGGCTTCGTGCACGCCGTCGGCGACGCGGCCCACCTGGAAGCCGGCTGGGACCTGGACGGCTGAACCATGGTGCCGGGGCTCAACCTGCTCGCGGTCTTCGCCTTCGCGATCAAGGGGCTGGCGGGGTTCGGTCCCGCCCTCTTCATCGTGCCGGTGCTCGGCCTCTTCTGGCCGCTGCGCCAGGTGGTGCCCTACACCGCCTTCCTGCTCTTTTTGGCCAACCTGCCGATGCTCTGGCTGGTGCGCCAGGGGCTCGAGCCCCGGCGCGACCTCCCCGCCGCGGCCGCCTACGCGCTGGGGCTGGTGCTGGGCACCCGCCTGCTCGTGACGCTGCCGGAAGCCCGGCTCAAGTTCGCCCTGGGATTGGTGCTGCTCGTCTTCGCGTTGTGGAGTCTGGTGCGCCTGCCCAGCCCCGAGACCGCACCCCCTCTGAACGCCGCCGAGCTCGCCCGGCTCGCGCTGGTGATGCTCACGGGCGGCCTCCTCGTGGGGACGCTGGGGGCGGGGGCGCTGCCGCTTTTCGTCTACCTGCCGCTGCGCTACCCGCCCGCGGCGATGCGGGCCCTCTTCACCAGCGCCTTCGGCCTGGGCACGCTGGTCTGGACGCTGGCCAACTGGCAGGCGGGGCTGCTTACCGCCGAGCTGGTGCGGCTGGCGCTGCTGAGCCTGCCGGGCACGCTGGCGGGGCTGTGGCTGGGGGCGCGGCTCTTCGAACGCCTGCCCCACCGGGGGCAGGTGCGCACGGTGGCGCTGCTGCTCGTGCCGGTGGCGCTCAAGTTGATGGGTGCGCTCTAGCCACGACGGCGTTTGAGGGCCTCGAGCTGGCGCACGTCCTCCTGGATCAGGTCGTCGCGCCAGGCCAGGCTCTCGACGTGGTGGCGCAGCTCGTGGAGCAGCGTCTCCCAGGTTTCGGCCTCCCAATCGAAGCCGGGGTCGCCGCGGGCGATCTCGGCGAAGGAGCCGTAGTAGAGCGCGATGTGGCGGCCCAGGTGCACGTGCCCGGCGAAGACCGAGGGCGGGCCGGGGTCGGTGTACTCGCCGAGCCGCACCACCCCGGGCAGGCCGCTGGGGTCGTGCTTCGCCTGGGGCAGGACGTGCACCCCCTGCAGCTCGCGCTTGAACTCCTCGGGGATCTCGTCCCAGAGCCGGGTCACCAGATCCACGAACTCGTCGTAGGTCACGCCTCCAGCTTACCGGGCGGTAGGCTGAGAAGGTGCACACGGTGCGGCTCGTGGCCGGTAAGGGGGGCGTGGGCAAGACCACGGTCGCCAGCGCGCTGGCGCTTTGGGAGGCGCGGCGGGGGCGGCGGGTGCTGCTCGTCTCCACCGACCCCACCGGGGCGTTGGGGCAGATCTTCCCCGGCGTGGGCGACGAGGCGCGCGAGGTCGCCCCGGGGCTCGAGGCCGTCGAGCTGACACGGCGCGTGGTGCTGACGCACTGGCGCGAGCGCTTCGGCGAGGAGGTCTACCGGGTGCTGCGCAGCCTGCTTCCGGTGGAGCGCGAGATCCTCGACTACCTCGAAGGGGTGCCCGGCCTCGAAGAGGAGTTCCTGCTCAGCTACCTGCTCGAGGCCGAGGCCTCGGGGCGCTACGACCGCATCGTCTGGGACAGCGCCCCCACCGCGGGCACGCTGGCGCTGCTGGAGGCGCAGGCGCTGTTCTACGACCACCTCACCCAGGCCCACCGCCTCTACCTGAAGCTGCAAGGCTACCTCAAGGGCGCCGACCCCACCCCGCTGATCGAGGGCTGGCGCCGGCTCACGGGCGAGATTCTGGCGATGCTGCGCGAGCGTACGCGCGCGGTGGTGGTGGCCCAGCCCGAGCGGCTGCCGGTGGTGCAGGGGCTCGAGCTGATGGCGGCGCTGGCGCGCTTCGGGATCGGGCTCGAGCTCGCGGTGCTGAACCGGGTGCTGGACCCGCAGGCCTGCCCAGACTGCCCGCCCTACGCCGCCCGCGCATCCCGGCAACGCGCCTGGGTCGAGCGCTGGCGGGCAGAGAGCCCGGTCCGGGTCACCCGCCTGCCGGAGCTCGACGAAGAACCCACCCATCGCCACAGCCTCTTGCGCTTGGCCAAGATCCTGGAGGGTGCCCATGGAGGTACGCACGCTTAGGGAGCTGGTTCGTTTCGACGCGGAAAAGAAGCAAAAGATCCCGATCTTCGACTCCCCGCAGCTGTACTACGACCTCTACACGCTGCTGCCGGGGCAGCGGCAAAGGCCCTTCGCTTTCAAGCGGTCCGACAAGATCGTCTACGTGCTCGAGGGCGTCTTGCGCGCCTCCGTGGACGGCGAGTCGGCCGACCTGGCGGCCGGCCAGGCGCTGCGGGTTCCCGCGGGGGCGGTCAACTCGCTGGAAAACGCGGGCGACGAACCGGTCGTCGCGCTCGTGGTCGTGGCCCCCCACCCCCAGTGCCCCAAACGCAAGAAGGCGCGCCCGGGCCTTCGCCCGGGCGCCGGATAACCGCGGCGTTACTTCATCAAACCCGGCAGCCAGAGGCTGAGCTCGGGGAAGAAGATGAGCAGCACCAGGACGAAGAGCAGCACCGAGTAGAAGGGGATCACCCCGCGCACCACCTCGCCCAGCGGGGCCCGGGTGATGCCCGAGATGACGAAGAGGTTCAACCCTACCGGCGGCGTGATCATAGCGAGCTCCATGCTGATCGTCATCACCACCGCAAAGTGGATCAGGTCGATGCCCACGGTCTCCAGGATGGGCTGGAGTACCGGTAGCGTGATCAGGATGATCGAAACGGCCTCCAGGAACATACCCAGGACGATGAACATACCCGAGGTGACGGCGAAGACCGCGTAGCGGCCCATGCCCGTGGCGGCGATCCATTCCGCCGCCAGCTGCGGCACCTGCTTCTGCGTCATGTAGAGCGAGAAGAGCATGGCCGCGGCCACGATGAGGTAGATCATCGAGGTGATGCTCACGCTCTCGCGCACGATCTCGATCCAGTCACGCCAGGTGGTCTCGCGGTAGATGAAGAGGCTCACCAGCACCGCGTAGAAGAGCGCGATCACCGACGACTCGGTCGGGGTGGCGATGCCGCTGTAGATCGTGCCCATGATCAGGAAGGGCAGGAACGCCCCCGGCAGCGCCACGAAGAGCGCGCGCCAGCGCTCGGGCCAACCGGCCCGGGGCAGCCGCCCGTAGTTGTTCCTGATGGCGTACCAGATGGCGAAGACGATGAGGCTGCCCCCCAGCAGGATGCCGGGGATGATGCCGGCAATGAAGAGCTTGCCGATCGACTGGTCGGTGGTGATCCCGTAGATGATCATCGTGATGCTGGGCGGAATCAGGATGCCCAGCGTACCCGAGGTGGCCACCAGACCCATGGCGTAGCGCTTGGAGTAGCCATTCTGGATCATGGCGGGAATGGTCACCGACCCGATCGCGGCCGCGGTGGCGGGGGACGAGCCCGAGATGGCCGCGAAGATCATCGAGGAAACGACGACGACCACCGAGAGGCCGCCGGGAAGGTGCCCCACCCAGGCGCGCACCGCCTCCACCAGGTACTTGGCGATGCCCCCGCGGGCCATCACCACCCCGGTGAAGACGAAGCCGGGGATGGCGAGGAGGGCGAAGGAGTTGATGCCCTCGAACATGCGCGAGGCCGCTTGCAGGATGTTGAAGTCGCCCTGAACCCAGAACGTAATCAGGCTGGCGACGGCGAGCGAAACCCCGATAGGCACACGCACGAGCAGCAGGACGACGAAGGTGCCGAACAGGATGGTCATCGCGAGGCCCACGCTCATACGCCCGCCACCTCCTCGTGAATCGGCTCGCGGCCCCGCAGCACGTCGAACAGGTTGATGGCGAACTGCAGCGCAAAAAGCAGGAAGCCCAGGGGGATGATCAGCTGCAGGATCCACTCGGGAATGTCGGTGTAGATCGACTTGAGCCCCAACATCTTGAGGAAGACGACGAGCTTCCAACCCGTGACGGACATGAAGGCCGCGAAGACCAAGCCGATGAAGTTGGCCAGCAGGTCCATGCCGTGCTTGACGCGATCGCTCACTGCCGTGTAGAGCAGGTCCACGCCGATGTGACGCCGTTCGCGCAGGGCGACCGAGAATCCAAACATCGCCCCCCAGGCCACGAAGACGCGGGCGAACTCATCGGCCCAGCCCAGCGGGTTGTTGAACACGTAGCGGGTGACGACGCTGATCATGACGACGGAGAGGCCTGCGGTAAGGTACACGGCCGAGAGCACGTCTTCGACCACGGCGATCGCCGCTTTGAAAAAGGGCAGCCGTTCCGCCAGCCAAGCCAGGGCCAGCATCGCAGCGGTGACGACCGCGGTCCAGGCCATGAGTTCGGGCGTGCTTACCATGCTCCACCTCCCGGACGGAGCGCCGGGGGGCGGGCCCCCCGGCGAGCATTCCAAGACCTGGGGACCGCGGGCTACTTGAGCGCCTTGATGGCGTTGATCAGATCCCAGCCCACCTTGGGCCCATACTCGTCGTAGACGGGCTTCATGGCCGCTTCCATGGCCGCGCGGTCCTCGTCCGAGAGCTTGACGACCTCCATAAGCTCGCTCAGCTTGGCCAGTGCATCGGCGTTGAGCTTGACGGCCTCTTCGAAGGCCACGTCGTTGGCGTGGGCGATGCCGTCCATGAAGATCTTCTTCTGCTCGGGGTCAAGGCTGTTGAGGAAGATCTTGTTGGTGATCACCACGTAGTCGAGGCGGCCGTGGCCCGTAAGCGAGAGGTACTTCTGCACCTCGTAGTAACGCTGGGTGTAGATGTTCGACAGGGTGTTCTCCTGGCCGTCCACCACGCCCTGCTGCAACGCCTGGTAAACCTCGGAGAAGGCCAGCGGCACGGCGGTGGCACCCAGCGCCTTCATCTGCGCCTCGAGCACGCCCGAGGTCTGGGTGCGGAACTTCAGCCCCTTGAAGTCCGCGGGACGGCGCAGCGGCTTGTTGGCGGTGAAGTGCTTGAAGCCGTTGGGCCAGAAGCCCAGGCCCACCAACCCGGCCTTTTCAAGGCTGGTCAGCAGCTTCTGCGCCGCATCCGACTGGGTGAACTTCTTGAAGTGGTCGTTGTCGCGGAACAGGTAGGGCATGTCCACGAACTGGAAGGCCGGGTTGTAGCCCTTCAGCTTGGTGGCCGAGGGAACGAGCAGCTGGATGTTGTTGAAAATAAGCGCGTTCAGGCCTTCTGCGTTATCTTTATACAGCTGGCTCGAGGGGTAGAGCTCGACCTTCATGGCCCCGCCCGATGCCTTCTCCACGTACTCTTTGAAGGCCTGGGCCGCCTTGCCCTTGGGCGTGTTCAACGTGGTGACGAAGGAGAACTTGATGGTGACGGGCTTGACCGCCAGCGCCATGGGCGCCAGCGCGGCCAGGGCGAGGGCTCCTACCAGGATGCTAATTCGCTTGAACATGTGCTTCACCTCCGCTGCAAAAGTTATACCTACACGAGGTATTCTACGTATATTCCGCATCCGAGCTCAAGGGCATTTGGCCCACGTTTTTCCGATGGCAGCGGTGAATTCCGTTGTGTTTAGGTAATGCGAATCACATTCCTGCCCTTGCCCGGTTCGGCTAGACTGAGCAGCATGACCCCTGGCGCCGCGGCGCTGCTACGCCTTGCCCTGTGGGCCCTGCCGCTGGTGCTGGGCTACCTCGCCGGACGAAGCTGGGGGCGCTTTCGCGTCTTGGGCGGGCTCCTTCTGGGAGCCCTGGCGATCGGCGCACTGGTCAAGCCCTTTCCCCTGGGATGGGTGCTGATCGTGCTCGGGTTCCTGGGGGGCGTGCCCCTGGGGCGAAGGTAGGGCGGGCTACCCGGGCTCGGCGCGGGCGCGCGCATAATGTTCCCTGTGAACGTCCTGGGAATTTCCGGAAGCCTGCGCGCGGCCAGCACCGCGCGCGCCGCGCTGACGCTGGCGCTCGAGGGCGCCGCCGCGGCCGGCGCCGAAACCGAGCTGCTCGACCTGCGCGAGCTCGATCTGCCCCTCTACGACGACGATCAAGCCCGCTACACGGCGGCGAACCGTGCGGCCGTCGCCCGCCTGCAGGCGGCCGCCGAAGCGGCCGACGCCTTCGTCCTCGCCTCCCCCGAGTACCACGGCGGACCCAGCGGCGTCCTCAAGAACGCCCTCGACCACCTGACGGGCCGCCACTTCCGCGGCAAGGCCGCGGGCCTCGTCACCGTGGCCGGGGGCCGGGTCAGCCCCGTCACCACCGCCCACGTGCTGCGCATCGTGCTGCGCCAGCTGCACGCCTACGTGGTACCCCAGCAGGTGGCCCTGCCCGAGGCGGAAAAGCTCTTCGACGCCGCCGGGCGCCTGACCGACGCGGAGCAGGCCCGGCGCCTGCACGAACTGGGGGCCGAGGTGGTGCGGCTGGCCCGGGCGCTGGCTCATTCGAGCTGAGTCCGCACCCGCAGCGCCAGCACGTAGACCCCGGCCACAAAGAACAGCGACGCCTCCGCCGCCAGCGCCGCGAGCAAGGCCGCATCGCCAGTCCGCAGCACTTCGCTCGCCAGGGTGACGGGGTTGACGAGCAGCAGCGCGCGCAACCAGGGATCCAGGCTATCCATGGGCACATAAACGCTGCTGAGGTACTGCAAGATAGAGCTTATGAGGATGGTCAGGATCGACATCTTGGTGATGTCGCGCACCAGGATCGAGAGCGCCGCCAGCAAGCCGCTGGTGGCGACGGTGAGCAGAAACAGCACCAGGGCGGTCACGGAGTTGAGCAGCGCCAGGCTGCGCAATATCCAGACGACCGAAAACGCCAACGTGGCCGCAGCGACGATCAGCCCCATGGTTACGCCCATGACCAGCTTGACGGCCACCACCTGCCGCACCGAAAGCGGCAGACTGAGCCAGTAGCGCAGCGGTTGGTGCGAAAGGCCGAGCACCACGGTGATGGTCCCCAGGCTGGCGGCGGTGACGGTGGAAAAGGGAACCCAACCCAGCACGAAGAACCGCTGCGCCGCTTTTCCACCAAAGGCACCGAACCCTAGCGACACCATGAACAGCCCAAGCGTGGCCGAAAACATGTACGGCAACCAAAGCTCCCACCGCCGTACGGCGCTGCCTGCTTCGTAACGGGCGACAATCAGCAGCTCATGTAGCGGCACGCCGTACTAGGCCTCCTCCGAAACCCCGAGCACCTGCACGTCGTGCTCCACCAGCAGCTTCAGCAGCTCGGGCAGCACCCCCTTGTTGTCGCTGGTCTCCAGCCGCAGGCGGCAACGCTCGAACAGGGCCTCCATTGAGATCGGCACACCCCCGCCCGCCCCGGCTTCGGGCAGGCCGGCGCTTGCGACTTCGTCCTCCACGAAAACCACGCCCTTGAAGAGCTCCGGCGGGATGCCCAACCGCTTCAAAACTTCGGGGTTGGGCTCGACCTCGTAGCCGATTACGGATCGGATGGCCTTGATCTTGGCGTCGAGCTCCGGCTTCCAGGTGCTCAACTCCAGCTCCAGCTTCTGCACTTCTCCCGCCATTAGCGCGCTCCTTTCTTTGAGCTCGTCGAAATCGACCACCCGATCCACCATGGATAGGAGTTCGCGGTCGTGGGTGACGATAACGACGGTTGCGGTTCGGTCGCGCAACCGCTTCAGTTCAGTTTCGAGCAGCTCGATCCCCGAGCGGTCGAGGCCGGCGGTAGGCTCGTCGAAAAAATAAACGTCGGCGTCCTGCATCAGCGCCTTAACCAGCTCGGCGCGCTTCTGCTGCCGCCCGACATGTGAAAGGGCGTGGCGTCGAGCGGAACCTCGAAGCGATCCACCAGCTCGCCGATACGTTTGCGGGGAACGCGGAAAAGCGCTGCGTGCAAACCCAGTGTGCGCCGAACCGGATAACTGGAATCCAGGGAAATGTCCTGGAAGGCCACGGCCACCCGCCGGCGCACCTGCGGGCTGCGGTAGGGGTCGCGGCCCAACAGCCGCACCCGTCCCGCATCGGGCTGCAACACACCAATCATGGTCTGCAGGAGCGTGCTCTTTCCGCTGCCGTTCCTGCCGACGATGGCCACGTGCTCCCCCTTTTCGACCGCGAGGGAGACGGGGTGCCGCCAGGCGCGGCGCTTCACGACCGCACGAACCTCGAGCATAGAACCCCTCAATCTGCTTCCTTCCTCAGATAGATTCTACACCATGCAACCCCGGGATTTACGATCGGCAGCACACGATGCTTAGCTTTCCTTCGCCAAGCACCCGCGCAACCCGCAGAAGATGGCCGCGACGGCCGCCGAAACCAACCCCAAAGCCACGACGGACGTGGCTGCACCCAGCCGGGCGATCAACCAAGGCGCCGACGCAAAACCAAGCGGCGTCAGCAGCATGGCCAGCGTGTTTACGGCGGCAAAGACACGGCCCAAGAGCGCCTCGGGCACCTTGGCCTGCAGGTACGAAATGAAAACCGTCGAACTCATGTTGGCCATTGCGTCGTGAACAGCCCCAAATACTACGGCTCCTGGTAACGAACGGCTGCGCCCCAAAGCAGCCAGGGCGAGCCCTTGGAATAGGCCGCTAGCAAAGATCAGCTTTTCACTCGCTCGTATTGGAACCGCCGAAAGCGCGAGGTTCGAAGCGGTCATTCCCAGATTCATGGCCGAAAGCAACAGCGCGTAGGCCTGAGCTCCCCCCAACGCATCCGCAAAGAAGGGGCTAGCTACTTGAAACGCCGCTGCAAGCACGTTGGTAGTGGCAAAGAAAAGCACCAGGCGCATAGTGCTCGCGGTTTTGCTGATGTAAACGAATCCGGCTGCTACGAACTTCAGGTTCAAAGCCTCGGTGGCCTCCGAGCGGGGTACAGGAGGCAAGGCAAGCAACCATGCACCCGCAACCAAGCCAACGGCTGCGGCGAACAACAGCGAGCCCACCACCCCCGTGGCTAGAAAAATCGCAGCTGCCAGCAACGGTCCTACCAGGTAAGCGGCGTCGTCGGCCAGACTTAGGTTCGCGTTGATACGAACGAGCTCGTCTTTAGGAAACAGCGCGGCGGGTATCACATAGGACGATCCTCCGAATACGGCACCCGTCACCGAGAGCGCAAAGTTGGACACCATGAAAACGACAGCGGCAGGAGCAACGGCGTGCCACCAAGTCGTCGTAAACAGGACGACGGCGCTCACCACCGCACCCGCAAACAGCATGCGGCGAGCGTCGTTCCGGTCCGCAAAGACGCCGCCCACAAAGGTGAGCAGCAAAGAAGGAAGCATCCCGGCAAGCAACGTCCCACCAAGTGCGACGGCACCGTACTGGCTGGAAGCCCACGCGAAGACGAACTGCACGACGGAACCCGAAAGGCCGCCGAGGAAACTCGATCCCAATAGAAGAACCCTTGGGACGCACAAAGGTGTTTTCATTTTTCCTGCCCTCTCGGTTGCGCATTAGCGCAACCGTTTTACGTTTAACTGAGGTTTACGTATAGACTCCCTCTTCCCCTAGCGCGATCCACGCTAGCGCTGCACGCTGCGCGGCAGCGATAAGCGCGACCCTCGATCGCCGGGCTCTAGCGGGCTGGGTTCTTGTGGCACAATCTGGGCATAGGTAAGTTCCTTTTCATCATCGTACCAATATTGCGGCACGCCCCCGGGGCCGAGGTGGTGTGGCTCGCCCGGGCGCTGGGCGGGTGACGAACGCGCGGAAACTTGCTAGAGTAAGGGGCCATGGACGCACGTGAACTGAAGCAGAAACTCGACGCCCTTCGGGGGTATCTTTGACATCGCCGGCAAGAAGGCGCGGCTTGCGGAACTCGAACGCGAACTGAGCAAGGAAGACCTCTGGAACGACCCGGCCGCGGCGCAAAAGCTGACGCAGGAAGCGGCGCGGCTAAAGAAGATAGTGGAGGAGTACGAGCAGCTCTCGGGCGACCTCGAAAGTCTGATCGAGCTCTGGGACGAGGCTTCTGCGGAAGACCGCGAGGGGCTGGAGCCTGAGCTGGAAGAGGCCGCGAAGAAGCTCGAAGACCTCTACCATCAGACCCTGCTCGGCTTCGAGCACGCCGACAAGAACGCCATTCTGACCATCAAACCCGGCGCCGGCGGCACCGAGGCGATGGACTGGGCCGAGATGCTGCTGCGGATGTACACCCGCTGGGCGGAACGCCACGGCTTCAAGGTGGAGCTGGTGGACGTAACCCCCGGCCCCGAGGCCGGCATCGACTCGGCCGAGCTGATCGTGCGGGGCGAGAACGCCTACGGGCTGCTCTCGGCCGAGCGCGGCGTGCACCGACTGGTCCGACCCAGCCCCTTCGACTCCACCGGCCGCCGCCACACCAGCTTCGCCTCGGTGGAGGTGAGCCCCGAGGTGGACGACACCGTGGAGATCGAGATCAAGCCCGAGGACCTGCGCATCGACGTCTTCCGCGCCCAGGGCCACGGCGGCCAGGGGGTGAACACCACCGACAGCGCGGTGCGCATCGTCCACCTGCCCACCGGCATCATCGTCACCAGCCAGGCCACACGCAGCCAGCACAAGAACAAGGAGCTGGCCATGAAGGTGCTGAAAAGCCGCCTTTTCGAACGCGAGTGGCAGAAGCGCCAGGAGGAGATGGCCAAGCTGCGTGGCGAGCAAAAGGCCATCGAGTGGGGCAGCCAGATCCGCAGCTACGTCCTCGACAAGCAGTACGTCAAGGACCACCGCACCGGCCTGATGCGCCACGACCCCGACAAGGTGCTCGACGGCGACCTGGACGATCTGATCTGGGCGGGGCTCGAGTGGCGCGCGGGGCTGCGCCGCGCAGAGCCGGCAGCGGAGACGGAGGAGGACTAGTCGCCGTCAAGGGCCGCCCGGCCCTTTGAGGCGCCGGTGCGCGGGATGGCAACCTCGCGGGCGCCCCTTGCGGTGCCCGCAACCGTGCCGCCCCGCCCCGTCGAGCGAGCCTTCGGATCGAAGGCCCGCAGCCACGGGCTCAGGCCGAGCACCCGCTAGAAGCCGGCACCGACCGGATCCGCCGTTTACCTCGCGTTAACCTCAGCCTGGTAACCTGCCGCGATGTTTTGAAAGGAGGCGTGGCATGCGTGGAAAATGGCGGCTCTTGTGGCTGCTCTCGGCCGTGCTCTTGTTCGCCTGCAACCCCGAAGCCCCGGGTGACGGAGGTGGCGGAGGCGGCAACAACCCCAACCCTCCGCCCGGCGGCGGCCCTCCCGACAACCCACCCCAGCAGGGATACGTTCTCACGGCCTGGAACGACCTGGGCATGCACTGCATGGACAGCGACTACGCGGTTTTTTCGATCCTACCGCCCTACAACAACCTGCACGCCCAGCTCAAACGCAAGAACGGCTCGCTGGTGACGTCGGGGGTCGTGATCACGTACGAGGCCACCACGGGCACGGACGGTCAGATCAACACCTACAGCGCCGGGAAAACCAACTTCTGGGACCACGCCGCGGCCTTTTTCGGGGTCGCCCTGCCGCCCGACACCGGCCTCAAGGGGCATCCCACGCCCTCCGGCCGGCCCGCCGAACTCGAGTTCAACGCCGCCTGGGGCTGGTGGGAGGCTGAGGGCATTCCCCTCACGCCGTACAACGACGACGGCAGCAAGAACTTCTACCCGCTGGTCAAGGTGGTGGCGCGCGACGCCTCGAGCGGCGAAGTGCTGGTCAGCGCCAACGTGGTGCTGCCCGTCAGCGACGAGATGGACTGCCGCCTGTGCCACGGCAGCGACGCCCGTCGCGACGACGCCAAACCCAAGGGCGGTTGGGTCCGGGATCCGAACCCTGAAAAGGACTACCGTTTGAACATCCTGCGACTGCACGACGAGAAGCACGCGGACGCCGTGAGGGACCGCCAGGATGCGCTCGATAACCTCGGCTACGCCTACGACCCTGCCGGGCTCGAGGCCACGGCCCGGGGCGGCACCCCGGTGCTCTGCGCCGCCTGCCACCAATCGAATGCGCTGCCGGGCGTGGGCCTGGGCATCAAGCCCTTCACCAACGCCATCCACAAGAAGCACGCGGACGTGGTCGACCCCCGCAACGGCATGAAGCTCAACGACGCAAACAACCGCGAAACCTGCTACGCCTGCCACCCGGGGGCGGTGACCGCCTGCCTGCGCGGCGCGATGGGCGACGCCAAGAACCCCGACGGCAGCCAGAAGATGCAGTGCCAGAGCTGCCACGGCCCCATGAAAGCGGTGGGCGACGAAGCGCGCGAGGGCTGGCTCGACGAACCCAACTGCCAGGCCTGCCACCACGACGGCCTGCGCGAAACCTCGGCGATCGATCCCGCCACCGGCCGCCTTCGCCAGGTCAGCGACACCCGCTTCGCCACCAACGGCAACGTGCCCGCCAGCGGGTACAGCCTCTACCGGTTCAGCAAGGGCCACGGCGGACTTCAGTGCGAGGCCTGCCACGGAGCCACCCACGCCGTTTATCCCGCCCACGAGGCCGACAACCTGCTCAGCCAGAGCATCCAGGGCCACGCCGGCACGGTGGCGGAATGCGCCTCCTGCCACGCCGAACCGCCCCGCACGGCGGACGAGGGTCCGCACGGCATGCACGCGGTCAGCGACTGGTGGGTCGACGAACACGGCGACGTCGCCGAGCACGACACCGGCCGCTGTCAGAGCTGCCACGGCCGGGACTACCGGGGATCACCGCTTTCGGCGGTATGGAGCGCGCGCACCTTCCAGGTCGAGCACGGCACCAAGAGCTTCGACCGCGGCCATCAGGTCGGCTGCTACGACTGCCACGACGGGCCCGGAGGCGACGACTAGGCCCGGGCTACCACTCGAGCCGCTCGAGGTCGGGGCCGAAGAAACCGCCGCTGGGGCCGTCGGGGCCCAACGTGGCCAGCGCCACGATGGGCTCGGCCCCCTCCTCGGGGCGGCCGGGAGCTTCGGGGCCGCCCATGCGGGTGCGGATCCAGCCGGGGTGCACGGCGTTGACGCGCACGCCGTGGGGCGCGAGCTCGGCGGCCAGCACCCGGGTGACCATGTTGAGCGCCGCCTTGGAGCTGCGGTAGGCCAGGTAGCCGGGGCCCGCCGAGGCGAGCTGGCCCATGACCGAGGAGACGTTGACGACGTTGCCGCCCTGCCGCAGGAGCAGCGGCGCGAAGGCCTGGGTGACGCGCAGGGGGCCGAAGGTGTTGACCTCGAAGGTCGCACGGACGGCCGCTACGGGAAGCTCGAGCCCCGGCAGGCGGCGGTCCTCGTCCAGGAGCACGCCGGCGTTGTTGACCAGCGCGTCGAGCCGGCCCAGGTGCTCCTCGGCGAGCCGGCGCGCCTCCTGCACGCTGGCGTCGTCGCTGACGTCCAGCTCGAGCGGCCAGACGTCGAGCCCCTCGGCCGTGAGCTTGGAGGCCGCCTCCTCGGCCGCGGCGCGGCGCCGCGCCGCCAGCGCCACCCGGTAGCCGCGGCGCGCGAGCTTGCGCACCACCTCGAAGCCGATGCCGCGGTTCGAACCCGTGACCAGCGCGACCTTGGTTTCCATAGGGTCAGTCTAGCGCTACTGGGGCCGGGCCATGTCGAGCACCCAGTAGTTGCCGCTGCGCCCCAGCCCGGCGTCCTGGTAGTTGCCGTTCATGAGGCCCTCGCAGTGGCCGGCCGTACTGGCCAGCCAGCCGTTCAGCACCTCCTCGGCGGTGGTGTAGCCCCAGGCGATGTTCTCGCCCCAGGCGGCGGCCAGGTAGCCCGACTGGGCGATGCGTTCCCCCGGATCCGTACCGGGGCCGAAGTGCACCGCCCCCACCGGTGTGGTGTGGCTGAGCTGGTCGGCGGCGTCCATGTCCTCCGCGTGCCGCTGGGCGGCCCAGTTGAGCTGGGTGTTCGCCCGCAGCGGGCCCACGGGCGGCATGTCGTTGTCGGCGCCGTCCTTGTGGCAGGTCACACCGGCGGCGCGCACTTGGTTGATGCGCTCCAGCAGCTCCACCAGCTCGGGCGCCAGCGGCTTGGGCTGGCTGCAGGCGGCCAGGACGAGCAGCAGGGGCAGGAACGCGAGGGCGCGGCGCATGGCTAGGCGCATTCTACTCCACCGCGCGCAGGCTCACGGCCGTAGCGTGAAACACCGCCTGCCGCCCCCGGTCGGTAAGCCGCTCCGGCGTCAGGGTGTTGGCGGGCTCGCCGTCGGGCGCGGCGCCTGCGGGCCAGGTGCCCTCCATGACCAGCACCCCGGGCTGCACCCGTTCGGTGACGTGCACGCGCCGCCGCACCCGCCCCGCCTCGCTCGCGAGCGTCGCGTAGGCCCCGTCCGCGAGCCCTTCGCGCGCGGCGTCGTGGGGGTGGATCCAGACCACCGGCTCGCCCCCTTCGGCGGCGCGCAGGCGCTCGAGCGGAGCATAGATCGTGCCCAGAAAGTGGTGGGCCGGCGGGGTCATCAGCAGGTAGGGGAAGGCCTCCGTGGTCGCGGGGGCGGTCACCTGGGGCGGCGGACCGAAGCGCACCCGGCCGCTGGGGGTGTTCGCTCCCTCGGCGTGGGGGGCGAAGGGCCGGGGCAGGTTCAGCTTGAGGCTTCCGGCGGCCCGCAGCTTCTTGAAGGTGATGTTCGCCAGGTAGGGGTGGCCGGCCCCGTCCAGCGCCGCCCGCGCCGCCTCCTCCGCGCTCCAGTAGAGCTCGGGAGCTTCGAGCCCCAGCCGCCGCGCCAGCTCGGCGAAGACCCAGGTGTTGGGCCGCGCCTCGCCCGCAGGTTCCATGACCGCTTCGTTCCAGTGGAGCCAGTAGGTGCCGTAGCTGGTGTAGAGGTCGGGGTGCTCCAGAAAGGTGGTGGCCGGCAGCAGCCAGTCGGCGTAGCGGGCGGTCTCGCTGAGGGCGTTTTCCAGCACCACCGTGAACAAATCCTCGCGCGCCAGGCCCGCCCGCACCCGCGCCGAGTCGGGGGTGCTGACCGCGGGGTTGGCGTTGAAGACGAAGAGCATCCGGATCGGCGGGTCCCAGCGGGTGAGGGCGCTGGCGAACTCGCTTTGGTTGACCGTGCGCACCCCGGGGTCGGGGCGGAAGTAGCCCGCCGGGCCGCTGGCGCGCCTCAGCCAGTGGCCGCCCTCGAGCCGCTCGCCGGCGAGCCGGAAGCCGCCGCTGGTGCTGAGCAGCGCCCCGCCCGCCGGGTGCTTCCAGGCGCCGGTGAGCGCCGGCAGCAGGATCACCGCCCGCAGCGCGTCCGCGCCCCCCGGCTGCCGGGTCATCCCGTAGCCGACGCGGACGAACCCCGGCCGGGCGCGGCCGAAGCGGCGCGCCAGCTCGAGAATGTTCGCGGGCTCGAGGCCCGTCACCTCCGCGGCCCGCTCCGGCGTCCAGCGCTCAGCCGCGGCGCGGAAGGCCTCCACCCCCTCGGTGTGGGCGTTCACGTAGCCCCAGTCCACCAGCCCTTCCTCGAAGAGCACCCGCGCCACCGCGTAGGCGAGGGCGGCGTCGCTGCCGGGGCGGAGCTTCAGGTGGCGATCTGCGAAGCGGCTGGTGCGGTTTTCGTAGGGGTCGACGTGCCAGATCTCGGCCCCCCGCTTACGGGCCTCCTTCAGGAAGGGCACCAGGTGGGCGTTGGTGGAAAGCGGGTTCGAACCCCAGAGCACGACGAACCCGGCGCCGCCCACGTTCTCGGGGTCGGTCCCGGTCTTGTGGGGGCCGTAGGCCAGCTCCCAGGCCTCGCCGCCGGCGCTGGCGCAGATCGTCTCGTCGAGCTCGCAGGCGCCGATGGCGCGGAAGAAGGCCACCGGCCGCCGCCCTTCGTTCAGCCCGGTGGTGCCGGCGTAGTGGTAGCGGGCCACGGCCTCGCCACCGTGCTCGTCCAGCACCCGTTTCAGCCTTTCGGCGATGGCGTCCAGCGCCTCGTCCCAGCTCGCGCGCTCGAAGCGGCCCGCGCCCTTGGGCCCCACCCGCCGCATCGGGTAGAGAGGGCGGTCGGGGTGGTGCTGGCGCTCGCCCCAGCGGTTCGTCTTGACGCAGGCGAAGCCGCGGGTGGTGGGGTGGTCGGGGTCTCCGCTCACGCGGACGACCCGCCCCTTTTCCACGGTCACCAGCAGGCGGCAGCGGTCGGGGCAGTCGAGCGGGCAGGTGACGCTCTGCGGCATGGGCGCATTCTACCCGCCGGCCGCCGCCTGCGGCCACGAAGGCGCGCGCCCGCGGCCGCGGGCGCGCGCGGGGTGGGGTTCGTTCAGAAGCTGTACTCGAGCTCGGTGCGCAGCTCGCCGTTGTTCCGCCACACCCCGAAGCGGGTGGCGTCCGCGCCGTAGAAGAAGGCCGCGCTCAGGCGTCCGGTCACGCCGTCGGCGAAGGCGTACTCGAGCCCCGGCCGCACGAGGCCCGAGCCGTCGGAGATCGTGTGCAGCCACGCCCCCTGCAGGGTGAGGCGCTCGTCGTACTCGTAGCGGGCCATCAAGCCCAGCGTCTGGGTCCAGACGTCCGCGGCGGGCGCGTCGGCCTTAGCCCAACGGAGGTCGTAGGCCAGCACCGTGGTGGGGCCGTCGCTCCAGGCGTACTCGAGGGCCAGCCCCCCCTCGGCGTAGGGGTTCTGGACGTTGGGGTCCGCCCCGTCCGGGTCGGCGGTAAGGGCGTAGGCCGCCTCGCCGCGCAGCACCAGCCCCTCGGCGACGCCGGGGATCGAGAAGGCCAGCGCGAAGTCCGCTCCCACGAGGGTGCGGCGGTCGTAGCCCAGCACCAGGCGGAAGGGGCCGGCGGGCTGGGCCGGGTCCACCGGCTCCACGCCCTGCGGGCTCGGGAAGGGGAAGTAACCGTAGACGACCTGACCGCCCAGGTCGAGCCCCTCGAGCACGTCGAGGCTGGCCGTCGCCCGCAGGCCGAAGGTGCCGCTGGAAAGCTCCGCCTGCGGCTCCTCCACCCGCACCTGGGTGACGCCGGGCGGCAGCGTCTGGGGCGGCGCCCACGCGCCCGCGGGCGGCTTGCTGGGGGTGAAGAGCGGGATCCAGACGGCCTCGAGCTGGTAGCGCCCCTCGGCGTCGGGGTAGGCCGTCGCGTGGACCATGCCCACCGGCAGCTTCGCCTGGTCCAGCGGGCGGCTGAGGTCGCGCGGGTTGAGCACGTCGAGGGGGCTCAGCAGGTCGAGCCGCCCCCAGGCGACGACCTCGCGCCCCGCGCTCAGGTCCACGCTCGGCAGGAAGAGGGTGGCGTAGGCCTCGCCCAGGGTGAACTCGGGCGTGCGGGTAAGCGCGTCGTAGGCGAAGCGCAGCTCGCCGGTGAAGGCGGCGTCGTCAAGGTCGTAGCGCACCCCCAGGTCGAACCGGGTGCGGTCGAGCGCGAGGGCCAGGTCCTGGGTACGCAGGCCGAAGCCCGTCTGGAAGCTTCCGGAGAACTCGGGCTGGGCCAGGGCCAGCGCGGCCGTGAGGGCCAGGAGCAGGGTAAACAAGCGGGTCCGTTTCATCGTGATCCTCCCGCTAGCGCTTCTTCATGAAGCGCTCGGTGAAGACGGCGTCGTCGATGGGAACGTCGATCTGGAGGTCCTTCTGCTCGAGCACGGTCTTGTGCCCGGTGGTCACGTTCTCCATCTCCAGCAACGTGGGGATCAGGTACTTGCCGTCCGCGAAGGGCTTGACCTCGCGGTTGGTCAGCACCTTGTAGAGCTTGCCCTTCTTGTAGAACTCGATGCGGCGGGGCACGAAGGTGTCCGCGGGAACCCAGGCGATCTGCTTGGAGTAGCTGCTGTCCACGCCCGGCTTGGGCGTGGATTCGACGACGTAGACCTTCACGCCGCCCTCGTTCTCGGTGCGCAGCAGCTCGTGGGTGTAGTCCGCGATGTCCAGGCCGCTCAGGTTGGAGATGTCGTCGTAGCTGAAGTCGGAACCCATGAACGAGCCCTTCTTCTGGCTGCCGGCGATGCGCCGCACCCGCTTGAGGGCGGGCAGGTAGAGCTTCATCTCCTCCTTGCCGCCCTTCTTGATCGTCAGGAAGGCGGTGCCCTTCACGTCGGCAGGGGCCAGGAACTTGATCAGCATCTTCTCCTCGTCCCCGGACTTCTTGCTCCAGACCCGGATCTCGCGGGTGAGCACCTTGCCCTGCTTGCCGATCAGCTGCATGACCATCGTACCCTCCATCGAGGCCGGGCTGGGGTGGGCGTCGACCTTCTGCATCACCTCCTCGCCGCTGATCGCCAGCGCCAGGGAAACCGAAAGAAGCAAAGCCGTCGTGAGTACCTTACGCATCCTGAACCACCTCGTGCTTTCTGTCCTTGCGGACGAAGACCAACAACGCAGCGGGCAGCGCCGTGAGCGCGAAGAGCGCGGTCGCGCCGACGGTGAAGCCCATGAGCTTGGCGAAGGTTTGAATGGGCGCGAAGCCCGAGAAGAGCAGGGCCATGAAGCCGCCGCCGATGGCCAGGGCGGTGAAGAAGACCGCCCGGCCCGAGACGTAGACGCTTTCGCGGGCGGCGTCGTCGGGGGAGCGGCCCTTACGCAGCTCCTCCAGGTAGCGCACGATGATGTGCACCGAGTAGTCGCCCACGCCGATGGCGATCGCGCCGATCAGGGCGGTCGCGGTGTCGAGGGGAATCCCGAACAGCCCCATCAGCCCGAACTGACCCGAGACCGTGAGCACGAGCGGCACGATGCTCACCAGACCCACGATCCACGAGCGCAGCAGCACCGCGTTGAAGAGCGCCACCAGGAAGAACGCCAGCGCCAGCGAGACGTACTGGTCGTGCAGGATCAGGCGCATGGTCTCGAGCATCAGCACCGAGCTGCCGGTAGTGTCCACCGCGTTCGCGTGGGGGCCGATGATCGCCTCGGCGTCGGCCTGGATGCGGTCCACCAGGTCCTGCATCGCCCCCGAAGGCAGGGAGCGCACCTGCACCGTGACCTGGGCCGTGGTCGCCGCCTCGTCCATGAACTGGGCCAGGTCTTCGGGGTCGCCCGACATCTGGTAGAGCAGGATCTCCTGGGCCACCCCCTCGCGGCTGTCGGGCAGGCCGTAGGCGCCGGTCAGGGCCTTGTGCAGCTCGCGGATCACATCGGCGATCGAGGCCGCCGAGCCCACCTCGGGGTAGGCCGCCACCTTCTGCTCGAAGCGGTAGATGGCCCCGAGCAGCTCCGGATCCTTGAGGTCGCCGTCGACGATCAGGATGACGTTGTCCGACCCGCCGAAGACGCGGTCCACCAGCTCGGTGGCCTCGCGCGGCGCGGCGGTCTTGGGGAAGTAGGAGAGGAAGCTGGTCTCCGCCTGGATGCGGGGGATGAAGTAGAGCATCACCCCCAGGAAGACGACCGCGGCCACGAGCACCCCCTTACGGGCGCCCAGCAGCCAGCCCCCCAGGCCGCGCATGGCGCGGCTGATGGCGTCGGGGCGTTCGGGGTCCATGATCCGGCGGGGGTTCTTCAGCAGCACCAGGATCGAGGGTACGAGCAGCGAGGAGGCCAGGAAGGCGGCGAGCACCCCGAAGGCGGCGAGCAGCCCGAACGACTTGATCTGGGGGATGCTCGAGGAAAACAGCGCCGCCAACCCCGCACCCGCGGCGAGCGCGGAGACGAGCACGCCCAGCCCCGTCTCCCGGGTGGCCAGCAGCACGGCCTCGCGCCGCGAGGCCCCCGCGGCCAGCTCGTGGTAGAAGCGGTTGAGCACGTGCAGGGTGAACGAGCTGCCCACGGCCAGCACCACGACGGGCAGGATGGAGCTGATCATCCCCAGCTTGAAGCCGAGCCAGCCCCCGAGCCCCAGCGCCCAGACCAGCGCCACCAGCACGGTGAGCAGCGGCAGCAGCACCCCGCGCTGGCTGCGGAAGTTGACGAAGAAGACGAGCGCGATGATCAGGATCGCGAGCAGCAGCTGCCGGGGGATGTCGCGCGCCATGGTGTCGAGGATGTACCCCGAGAGCGCCGGGGTCCCCGCCAGGTGCACCGGGCCGTTCCAGTTGGCCGCCAGGGCCGCGCCGATCTCGTGGTTGAGCCGCTTCATGTCGGCGGCGGGGTCCACCTCGACGATCACCGCCGCGTAGCGGCCGTCGCCGCTGACCAGGCGGCCGGCGTAGAGCGGGTGCCCTTCCACGTAGGCGCGGATGCCGGCGACGTCGGCCTCGCTGAGCGTCTCGGGCAGCAGGTCCTCGACGAGCAGGAAGCCGTCGTCCTCCTCCATGCGCTTGGCGTTGGCCAGGCTGGTGACGCGCTGGACGCCTTCGATGCCCGCCACGGCGTCGGTGGCGGCGCGCAGCTGCTCGAGCGCCTCCGGGGTCCAGACCTCGCCCTCCAGCGCGGCGAGCTCCATATCGCCGCCACCGAAGGTTTCGCGCGCCTGGTCGAGCAGCAGCTTGGCGGGCAGGTCGGGCGGCACCAGCGACTCCGGCGAGTTGTCCAGCTCGAGCCCCCGCAGCCCGGCCCCGAAGGCCGCGCTCAGGACGAGGAAGAGCAGGATCACCCGCCAGGGGTGCCGGAGGGCCGTTTGACTAAGCAGATGCACGTTGAGTTACGCCCCTTTCATAGGACATGGTATCTAACACGTTTACAGACTGTATACTTTGCTATACACTGTGTCAAGCCTTCCCTCGCGGGGGTGCGGGGAGTCTGCCATAATGGGGGCGTCGATGAACACGGAGACGGCCAGCCTACAGGAAAAGCGGCGCGAGAAGCGGATCCGCGAGATCCTCAGCGCGGCGCTCGACGTGTTCACCGAGAAGGGCTACCCCAAGACGACGATGGACGACATCGCGGAGCGGGCGCTGCTCACCCGCCCCGCGCTCTACAAGTACTTCCGCGACAAGCAGTCGATCCTCAAGGCGCTGGTCGAGTGGAAGATGGAGGAGCTGATCGCCGAGTTCGAGGCGATCGCCGGCGACGGGCCAAGGGGCTTCGAGCCGCAGCTGCGGCGGCTGGTGCGCTCGGCCATCGCCTTTCAAAAGCAGAACCGCGGCGCCTTCCACGCCCTGCTGACCGCCAACTCGCTGCCCAGCCTGACCAAGGACGAACGTTTCGTGGCGCTCAAGAACCGGCTGGTGGGGGTCGTCGCCGGAATCCTGCAGAAGGGCATCGACGCCGGCGAGGTGCGCCCCGAACCGGCGCACGACCTGGCCGAGCTCTTCCTCTCGCTGCTCTTCCACCCCGCCGCCAAGGGGTTCGTGGAACCCGACAACGAGGACGCCTACGACGGCCGGCTGATCGAGGAGGTCTTCCTCTACGGCGTGGCCGCGCGCTAGCGCTCGAGCCGCTTCCAGAAGCCGGCGATCCGCTCGGGGTCGAGGCGTGCGGTGAGGTTGCGCGGCGGCAGCGGCTCTTCGTACATGAAGCGCGGCAGCGGGGCCACGTCCGGCTGCCCGGCGGCGCGGTTGAAGGCGAGCTCCATGGCCAGCACCTCGCGGCCCAGGCGGTCGAAGGCGGCGGCGTCCGGCTCCTCGTCCAGGCCCGCGGCCAGCGCCGCGGCCTCCATGATGGCGTCTTTTTGCCTGTAGGTGACGCTGCCCCCGAAGATGCACAGCCCCAGCGCGTCCGAGGCGGCGGCGTTCACCTGGGCGGCGAAGCTCAGGTCCATGAGTTCTTCGAGGCTGCGCTCACCGGGGTTTTCGCGGGGAACGTTGCCCGCGGTGTGGTCCGCTCCCTGCGGCGTCGTCATGTAGGTCACGCCGGTGCCCTCGACGACGCGCGGGTCGTAGGCGCTGATCCCCTGGTCGCGCACCACCGGCACGCGCGCCTGCCCCAGCGCGCGGCCGAACCGTGCGGCCCCCTGGGCGTAGCGGCGCCCCTCTTCGGAACCCGCGAGCAGCTCGCGGTAGACGTGCTCGACGAAGTCGAGGTCGCCCCAGGCGCCCAGGCCCGCGTCCATGGCCACCCCCAGGGTGGCGCCGAACTCGATGGTGTCGACGCCCAGGTCGTTGGCCCAGCGGTTCATCCGCGCCACGGCGTCGAGGTCATCGAAGCCCAGGTTGCTGCCCATCAGGCCCAGGGTCTCGTACTCCAGCGGGCTCACCACGACCCGCCCCCGGGCGTCGGGTACCTTGTTGGAGCAGCGGATCACGCAGCCCGGCATGCAGGCATGGGCCGTGGCCCCCTCGCCGTCGCGCTCCTGGATGAAGCGCCGGAGCGCCTCGCCGCCGAGCGGGTTCTCCCCCTCGGCCAGGCGGCCGCGCGAGAAGTTCCTCACCGGCAGGCCGCCGAACATGTTCTGAAAGTCGCCCATCCCCGCGGTGCCCACGCTGGTGTAGCGCTTGATGCCGTCGGACGCCAGGAGCGCCCGCGCGTAGCCGCGCATGGCCTCCTTGAACGCCGCCTGAGCGGCAAAGGCCGGCGCCTCGCCCTTTTCGACGACGATCGCCTTGACGCGCTTGGCGCCGAAGACGGCGCCCACCCCGCCCCGGGCGGCCAGCCGCCCCGGCTGACCGTCGGTGTCGACGATGGCCAGACCCGCCAGCAGTCCGCGGTACTCGGCCACCGGCCCGGCGAGGGCCAGGCTGGCGGCCGCGGGGAAGTCGTTCCACAAGCGTTCGGCGGCCTCGTAGTTGCCGAGGCCCAGGTAGGGCGCGGCGTCGGCGAAGCGCACCCCGTCCGGACCCAGCACCAGCACGACCCAGTCCGGGGCCGCCCCCACGAGGGTGAGGCCCGCGACGCCGAGACGGCCCAGCGCGTAGGCCAGCGTGCCCCCCGAGTTGGCCTCCTTGACCGTGCCGGTCAGCGGGCTCTTGGTCCCCACGCTGATGCGGTTGGCGTTGGAGTAGCCGGAGCCGGCCAAGGGGCCGGCGGCGAGGACGAGCGGGTTCTCGCCGCCGAGCGGGTTCACGGTCGCCGCCTCTAGATCGAGCAACGTGTGCACGGTGCGCCAGCGCCCGCCGTGCAGGACCTCGCGGGCGCCGAGCGCGCGTTGGTGCACCTCCCGGCTGCGCAGGTCGACGGTCCACCAGCGTCGGCTCATACTCGCATTCTAGCGGCGGCGCCTGAACCTGCGCTTGGCTGGACGGGGTGTAGAATCGCTTCGTGGATCCGGCCCACACAAGCCCGGTTCGGTCCGGGGAACGAAGCCACCGGCCGCGGTTACGCCATCGCTTGCTGATCGGGCCAGGGTACGCGCTCAAGAACCGCTTTGGGCATCAGGCCCTCGAGGCCGCCGTCCTGATCGGCCTCGGTCTGGTGATGGGCTCACAGCATACGAGCCACCCCCTCTTCGCCGTAGTGGGCGCGGCGATGGTGCTGCTGGGCGTCGATGATCTGCAGGGCATCGTACGGCTGCGGTGGGCCCCCACCTGGCTCCTCGACGGGGAGGAGCTCTGTCTCAAGGGCCGCTGCCTGCCGCTGGACCGCGTGGACCGGGTGGCGCTCGAGCCCTTCCGCCCCTACGCGCTGCGCATCGGCCGGCTGCCCGTGCTGCGGCTGGTGCTCGAGGGGAAGGGGGTGCGCTGGGCCGTGCCCCTGACGCACGAAAACTGGGAGCGTCTTTGGGAGCGGCTGCAAGGGCGTCGGCCGGGAATGCTCGATTGGCGGCGGCACCCTGCGCTGCTGCGCGCCTTAGCCCAGGAACGCGAGGTTCCCTACCAGCTGCCGGCGGGCGTGACCACCGACAACCTGGGAATGCCCGGCTGGGCGCGCGCGCTCCAGCTGGGGCTGGGCGGCGGGCTGCTGCTCCTGGGATTGTTGCCCTTCCCGGCCTTGCAGCAGGTCCCCAGCGAGCTCTGGTTCGGGCTCGCGGGGGCTGCGGCGCTCTTCGTGGAGCGCAAGACCCGCAGAATTCGCTTGGACGTTCCCACCCGGCGAAGCGGGGAGGGAGGAGGTCCATGAGCTCGCCACGCGCCCCCGGCAGCCCCTGCGCCGTCGCCGAGCGAACGCAGCTGCGGCCGCCTCAGCGCATCGCTTACGCGGTGCTGGCGCTGGCCCTGGTGGCGCTGGGGCTGCGCTTTTGGGCGCTGGGGTTCACGCCCCGGATCCTCCCCGTCCTGATCGTCTTGGGCGGGGTGTGGCTGGGCTACGAGGCGGTGCGTCCCCGGCGCTCGACCCGGTACGAGGTCTCGCGGCTGTGGATCTGCCGTGAAGGCGACTGCCGCAAGCTCAGCGAGCTGGGCGTGGCCCGGCTCGACTGGCACCGACCCAGCGTTTGGGATGGGTGGCGGCCCGCGCTGCTGCTGCAGCTGGGGCGCGAGAGCTGGCCCCTGGAGCTGGGCCTCGAGGGCTGGCACGACGTCTGGGACTGCCTGCGCGAGCTCCGTCCCGACCTGGGCCTGCCCGACTGGCGCCGCCACCAGGGCGTCCTCAAGCTGCTCGTCCACCACCGCCGCCGCGGGGTGCGGCTGCCGCCCGGGGTGGAGGTCCACGAGCCTAACCTCATCGCCATGGCCTTCTTGTCGGGAATCACCGTGAGCTTGATGCACAACTTTGTCGTGCCCGCGCTCGGTCTCTCAGGCTCCTCCTGGGAGATGATGATCGACTCAGCATCGCTGGTCCTGGCCACCTGGACCTACAGCCGCCTGGACCCACCCAAGCTTGAGTACGTACCTTCTCCGCCTGGCACCGCCCGGACGCCCCGGACTTAAGACATATGCAGGTAAAATAGCTCCAAACCATGCTCGCGCGCGCCCGCTCCTTCACCCTCCACGGCCTCGACGCCCTGCCCGTCGTCGTCGAAGCCGACGTTTCGCCGGGCTTCCCGGGGTTCACCGTGGTGGGGCTGCCCGACGCGGCGGTGAACGAGTCACGCGACCGGGTGCGCGCCGCGCTGAAGAACAGCGGCTTCCCCTACCCGCAGATGCGCATCGTGGTCAACCTGGCGCCGGCCGAGCTGCGCAAGGAGGGCCCGCTCTACGACCTGCCCATCGCCCTGGCGCTGCTGGCGGCCCAGGGGGTGCTGCCGCCCGAGAACCTGGAGGGCTGGGCGGTGGCGGGGGAGCTGGCGCTGGACGGCGAACTCAGGCCCATCAGCGGCGCCATCAATCTGGCGCTGGGGGCGCTCGAGAACGAGCAGACGCGGCTGCTGCTGCCCCCGGGTTCGGCCGAGGAGGCCAGCGTGATCGAGGGGCTCGAGGTCTACGCGCCGCGCACGCTCAGCGAGGCCGTGGCCTTCCTGCTGGGCGACGTCGAACTGGAGCGGGCCGCCCCTCCCGACCCCGCGGTCGCGCTGGACGAGCTGCTCGACCTCGCCGACGTCAAGGGCCAGGCCAAAGCCAAGCGGGCGGTGGAGATCGCCGCCGCCGGCTTCCACCACCTGCTCATGGTGGGCACCCCCGGCTCCGGAAAGACGATGCTCGCTCGCCGGCTGCCCTACCTGCTGCCGGCGCTCGGCCGCGAGGAGGCGCTGGAGGTGACGCGCATCCACGCCGCCGCCGGCCGCCTGATGCGCGGGCTGGTGCAGCGCCCCCCCTTCCGCAGTCCCCACCACACCACCTCCGACGCCGGCCTGATCGGCGGCGGGGCGGTGCCCAAACCGGGCGAGATCAGCCTGGCCCACCGCGGGGTGCTCTTCCTCGACGAGCTGCCCGAGTTTCCCCGGCGCACGCTCGAGGTGCTGCGGCAGCCGCTCGAGGACGGCGTGGTCACGGTCAGCCGCGCCAAGGCGAGCCTGACCTTCCCGGCGCGCTTCCTGCTGGTCGCGGCCATGAACCCCTGTCCCTGCGGATGGTACGGCGATCCCGAGCGGGCCTGCTCCTGCAGCCTGACTGCGCGCCGGCGCTACACCGGCCGCATCTCCGGACCGCTGCTCGACCGCTTCGACCTGGTCGTGGGGGTGCCCCGCCTGACCGCGGCGGAGCTTTCCCGCGCTCCCGAAGGCGAGCCCACCGCGTCGGTGCGCGAACGGGTACTGGCGGCGCGCGAGCGCATGCGCGCCCGCCAGGGCAGGCCCAACGGCGAGCTGGTGGGGCGCGAGCTTGCGGAGGCGCTGCGCCTTGACGCGGGCGCCCGGGGACTGCTGGCGGCGGCCGCGCGCAAGCTCCAGCTCACCGGCCGCAGCTTCGACAAGGTGCAGCGGGTAGCGCGCACCGTAGCCGACCTGAGCGGCCGCGAGAACGTGACGGAAGCGCACGTGGCCGAGGCCCTCGTCTACCGCGAAGAGCTGAACTGAACCCGACCGCGCCCCAGCAACCCGCTATAATCGAGAGGAATCGTCGAGCGGGGTGAAGCACTACATGGAACTTAGCGGCAATCTTAAAGAGCTGGACTTTGCGCAGCTCGTCGCGCTGATCGCGAACATGGAGGGCGTACTCGAGCTCTGGAACCTGCCGCGCCGCCGCTCCGCCCAACTGTTCATCAAGCGCAAGAAACTGCGCTGCGTACGCATGAACGGGGCCTTTCTCGACCCCCTGCAGGCCAAGGCGCTGATGGCCGAACTGGCCGCGGGCGCCCCGGCGGCCTTCGAGTTCACGGCCAAACCCTTCCGTACCCCCTGCGAACCGCCGCTCAACTGGCCGCTCGACAAGCTGCTGCTCACCGTCTTCACCCAGTACGACGAACGCCAGCGCTACCTCGACCGCCTCCCCGACCCCGACCGGCGGTTCCGCCTCACCCCGCTGGCCAACCCCGACGGCAGCCTCTTCCTGCGCGCCGCCGGCCCCCTGCTGCTGCGCGACGAAGGCGCCACCGCGCGCGAGATCGCCCACGATCTGCGGCTCCCCCTCGACCAGGTCCGCTACTACCTGCACAAACTCCTGCAGCGCGACAAGGTGGAACCCGCCAAGTAAGCTGAACCCATGCGCCCCCTCGTCCTGGGCAGCGCCGGCTCGCAACCCACCCCCAAGGCGGGCTGCGGCTGCCGGTTGTGCACGCTCGCCCGGCGCGAAGGCGGCCGGGCGGTGCGCACCGGCCCCAGCCTCTACCTGCCCGAGGCGGACCTGCTGATCGACACCCCCGAGGAGGCCAACCTGCAGCTCACCGGCCACGACCTGGCCCCGCGCCGCGTCGCCTGGACCCACGCCCATCCCGACCACGCCGCCGGTCTGCGGGTGGTGCAGTTCCTGGCGCAGGCCTCGGGAAAACCGGTCGAGGGCTGGCTGCCGCGGCCCCTCTATCCGGTGCTGGCCGAGCGCTACCCGCTCGCCTACCTGGTCGACGCCGGCCACCTGGAGCTGCACCTGGTGGCGCCGGACCGACCCTTCGAACTCTCTGACGTCCGGGTCACGCCGCTCGCGCACGCACACGAGGAGCCCGTCTTCGCCTACCTCTTCGAATCGGACCGCGGCCGCGGCCTCTACGCCCCCGACCACCTGCGCAGCCTGCCGCTGCCCGAGGGACCGCTGGACTGGGCCGTGGTGCAGATGCCCATCCCGCCCCTGGACGCCCTCCCCTTCGAGCTCCCTCCCGAGCACGAGGCCTGGCGGAGCTTCTACACCTTCGACGAGGCGCTGGAGGCCTGGCGCGGCCGCACCCGCCGCTTGGTCTTCACCCACGTCTACGAAAGCGTGGGCATGACCCCCGAGGAGCTGGACGCGGTGGCGGCGCACGCGGGAGGTTGGGTGGGTTTCGCCCACGACGGCATGGAGATCGCTCCGGAACCGGCTTACGACGCGGCGGCGCGGCTCGAAGCCTTCCGCACCGAACAGGCGCGCATCGAGGCGGCCTACGCCGATGACCCTAAACGCATGCGTGCTGAGCTGCGCCGGTTGTGGCAGCGGTTCAAGCCCCGAAGCTAGAAGTCACCGTGCGCCAGGTCGTTGAAGCGCACGTGGGCGGCGTGGAACTGCAGTTCGACCGTGCCCACCGGACCGTTGCGCTGCTTGCCGATGATGATCTCGGCGATGCCCGCCTTTTCGGAGTGTTCGTTGTAGTAGTCGTCGCGGTAGATGAAGAGAACCAGGTCGGCGTCCTGCTCGATCGACCCCGACTCGCGCAGGTCGCTGAGCATGGGGCGCTTGTTGGGACGGCTCTCCACCGCGCGGCTGAGCTGGGAGAGCGCCACCACCGGCACCTCCAGCTCGCGCGCCAGGCCCTTGAGCCCGCGGCTGATCGCGGCGATCTCCTGCTGGCGGTTCTCGCCGCTGCGGGTGGACTGGCCGCCGCTCATCAACTGCATGTAGTCGATGACGATCAGGCCCACCTTGTGGTGCACCGCGAGCCGGCGCGCCCGGGCGCGCAGCTCCATCAGGGTGAGGCCGGGGGTGTCGTCGATGAAGACCGGCGCTTCGTAGATGCGGCCGGCGGCGGTGACCAGCCGCTCGTAGTCGCGGTCCGAGAGCTGCGCCTGGCGGATGCGGTTCATGTCCACCCGCGCCTCGCTGGAAAGCATGCGCAGCACCAGGTCGATCGCGGGCATCTCCAGCGAGAAGAGCGCCACCGGCGTCCCGTCGCGCAGCGCCACGTTCTGGGCGATGGTAAGGGCGAAGGCCGTCTTGCCCATCGAGGGGCGGGCGGCGATGATGTTGAGGCTGCCCGGACCCAGCCCTCCGATCATGCGGTCCAGGTCGGCGAACCCGGTGGCCAGCATGTCGCCGGCAACCCCGTGTTCCCGCAGGCGGGCGATGCGCTCGTGGGCTTCGGTGACGAGCTCGCGCATCTCCTGGAAGTCGTGCCGGGGCCCGTGGGTGGCCACGTCGAGGATGAGCTTCCCCGCCTGGTCGACGATCTCCTCCACGCTGCCGGCCTCGTCGTAGGCCAGCCGCATCACCTCGCCGGCGGCGGCGATGAGGCGCCGCAGCACCGCCTTCTCGGCGACGATGCGGGCGTAGTGCTCGGCGTAGGCGGCGGTGGGGGTGGCCTCGCTCAGCCCCACCAGGTAGGTGAGGCCGCCCACCTCGTCGAGCTCGCCCGCCTTCTTGAGCTCTTCGGAGAGGGTGACCAGGTCCACCGGCTCGCTGCGCGTGCGCAACGCCTCCATGGCCCGCCAGATCTTGCGGTGGGCCTCTTTGTAGAAAACGTCGGGCGTGATCAGGCCTTCGATGCGGTCGATGGCCTCGTTGTCCACAAGAGCCGAGCCCAGCACGCTGGCCTCGGCTTCCAGGTTGTGGGGGGGGATACGCCCCGTGGGCAGGCTTCTCGCCGGTTCGGCCATGATATCGAGCTCCCGATACGTCCCCCTAAAGGGACCTTATGCTACCAGCGACCGGTCCGCGGGTGGTGAAAACGAACGCGGCTGCAGTAGGATGGCCGCAGGCGACGCACCCGGCCGCGCCGGCGCGCCGCCCCCGGAACCCTGCCGCCAACCTGTACCCGGGACGAGGAGCACACGTGAACCAACGCTGGAACCCCACCCTCCGCCGTGCGGCCAGGGCCCTGGCCGTCGTATCCGGGCTGTGGCTGCTCGCCGCCTGCACGAACCCGTTCCAACCCGATCCCGTCACCTGGGAGGTCGAGCCGGACACGCTGCTGTTTCGCGGGGCTGCGGGCGTTACCGCTCCCACCGCCTCCTTCGTCCTGCGCAACGCGGGCCGCTCCGCCGCCGACTTTCGCGTCGAACCCAGCAGCGACTGGATCCTCGTCGAGCCCAAAACCGGCCGGCTCGCCCCCGGCGCGTCGGCCACGCTGCGCGTCGGCGTGAGCGGCTGCACCGACGCGGAGCTGCGCGCGGGTCTGATCGCCGTCAGCGGGCCGGGCGCGCGCGCCACGGTGCGCGTGGTGCACGAATGCGCCAGCGACAACGCCCCGCCGACCGCGGTGCTGACGGCGTCGCCACAGCAGGGAGCGGCGCCGCTGCGCGTCGTCTTCAGCGTGGAAAGCTCGGACCCCGACGGCGACCTGCTCGACTGTGAGCTCGACTTCGGCGACGGCACCGCGCCCGCACGTGTCTGCAGCGGGGAAACGGCGCACAGCTACCTCGAGCCCGGCGGGTACACCGCGGTCTTGACCGTCAGCGACGGCAGCACCGGCACCCAGGCCACCCGCACGATCGCGGTGGGCGCCGTCGATGCGCCCACCTGGGTGGCCGAACCCACCCAGCTGACCTTCGACGCGGTCGTCGGCGGAACCGCCCCCGACCCTCAGAACCTGCGCCTCCGCAACGCCGGGGGCGCCGCCGGCTCGTTTACGGCGACCGCCGATAGCGCCTGGCTCACGGTGAACCCGTCGGCCGGGACGCTGGATCCCGCGGCGGAGACGCTGCTCGCCGTCCGCGTCGCCGCCTGCGAGGCGGCCGGCCGCACGAGCGCCCGCCTGACCCTTGCGGGCGGGGGCGCCCAGACCGAGGTCACGGTGGTGCGCAACTGCGCCTCGCCGCAGAACCGGCCGCCGGCCGCCGCCCTGGCCGCCGACCCGACCACGGGGGCACCGCCCCTGACCGTGCGCTTCACCACCTCCGCCTCCGACCCCGACGGCGACGCGCTGACCTGCAGCCTCGACTTCGGGGACGGCTCCTCGGCGGCCCTCGACTGCGGCACCGCCGTCGGCCACACCTACGCCGCCGCCGGCCGGTACACCGCGGTGCTGACCGTCCGCGACGGTCAGGGAGGCACCGCCCGGGCGGAGCAGACGGTCGAGGCGGCGTCGCCCAACCAGCCGCCCTCCGCCACGCTTTCCGCCGACCCGGACTCCGGCACCGCCCCGCTGAACGTGACCTTCGCGCTCACGAGCTCCGACCCTGACGGCGACGCGCTGACCTGCAGCCTCGACTTCGGCGACGGGCAGAGCCTGGCGCGCTGCAGCGGAAGCGTCGCCCACAGCTACGACCAGCCCGGCACCTACCGGTCCGTCTTCTCGGTCGAGGACGGCCGCGGCGGCCGTGCCTCGGCGGAGGCGCTGGTGCGCGTCGCCGCTCCTTCCAACCCGGGAGCCTTCGACATCCAGATCCTGTTCGTCGAAGAGCCCGCCGACCCCGACGTGCGCGCCGCCTTCGAAAACGCCGCAGTGCGCTGGGAACAGGTCCTCACCGGCGACCTGCGCGACGTCCAGGCCAACGTTTCCGCGGGGTCCTGCCTGGACAGCAACCCCGGCTACCAGGGAACGATCGACGACCTCCTGATCGTAGCCGACGTGGTGCCCATCGACGGCGCCTACGGCATCCTGGGCAGCGCCGGGCCCTGTTACGTGCGCGGCGACGCCGGTCAGGCGGACTACTACCTGCCCTACTTCGGGATCATGAAGTTCGACTCGGCCGACCTGGACCGCATGAAGCAGAACGGAACCCTTGAGGTCGTGATCCTGCACGAGATGGGGCACGTGCTCGGCCTCGGCACCCTCTGGGAGGCGGGGCCGTTCGCCTTCCTGAACCACAACGCCGCCAGCTGCCAGGACGCCAGCGACGTCACCTACGACGGCCCCGCCGCCATGGACGCCTGGCACGCGCTCGGGGCGGTGGGCGAGGTGCACGTGGAGAACACCGGGGGAGCAGGGACGAAGTGCGGCCACTGGCGCGAGGCCACCTTCGACACCGAGCTGATGACGGGGTGGATCGACGGCGCCGTCGCGCCGCTGAGCCGGGTGACCGTCGGCAGCCTCGCCGACCTGGGGTACGCGGTGAACTACGCTGCGGCCGACGGCTACGCGCTGCCCAGCGGCGACCTGGCGCAGCTGGCGGGCGGCGAGCGGCTCGAGGAGGTCCTGATCCTGCCGCAGCCCCCGACCCCCTAGCCCGGGCAGCCACACGCGCGAAAACCGCCGCCCCCAAGGGCGGCGGTTCCGTACGGCGGGGAACGGTTAGCCGCCGTTTTCTTCGCTCTCGACCACGACCTTGAGCTGGATGGGCACCTCGGGGTGCGGCTTGTAGACCAGCTCGTAGCTGCCCAGTTCCTTGATGGGCTTGGCCAGCAGCAGGCGCTTGGGGTCGATGGTGATCTCGTGCTGCTTTTCGAGCGCCTCGGCGATGTCGCGGCTCGTGACCGAACCGTAGATCTTCGTCTCGCCCGCCTTGACCTTGAGGGTCAGGGTGAGCGGCTCGAGGATCTCCTTGAGGCGCTCGGCCTCGGCCTTGCGCTCGGCGGCCTTCTTGGCCTGGGCGCGGATCTTGGCCTCGAGCGCCTTGAGGTTGGCCTCGGTGGCGAGGGCCGCGAGCCCGCGCGGGAGCAGGTAGTTGCGGGCGTAGCCCGGCTTGACGTTGACGACCTGGCCCACGTCACCGAGTTTTTCCACGGGTTCGAGCAGGATGACTTTCACGCGGGGCCTCCTACTTACGGACCAGCTTCTCGGTGAAGGGGATGATCGCCAGGATGCGCGCGCGCTTGATCGTGGTGGCGAGGCGCCGCTGGTGCTTGGCGCAGGTGCCGGTGCGGCGACGCGGCAGGATCTTGCCGGTCTCCGAGATGAAGCGCTTCAGCATCTTGGCGTCCTTGTAGTCGGTGATCTCCAGCTCGCCGGTGCAGAACTGGCACACCTTGGGTTTGCGGAACCTGCGGGGTCCGCGGGGTCTTCTGCTGCTCAAAACGGTAAATCCTCCTCCGGTGGGAAGTCTTCGAGGCCTTCGTCGATATCCACCCCGCCCGTCTGGGCCTGCTTGGCAGGGGCACCGGTCCCACCACTACGTCCGGGGCCACGTGCGAGGCGTTCGAGCCGGTTGGCTTCTACGCGGGTGGTGAAGCGGCGCTCTCCGGTCTGCGTCGTCCACGAGTCGTTGACCAGGCGTCCCATGACGAAAAGGCCGTCGCCCTTCTTCAGGTTGGCGGCCCACTCGGCGAGTTCGCGCCAGGCCTGCACGTCGAAGAAGTGCGTCTTCTCCTGCTCGCTGCCGCGCGAGACGTAGCGTTCGTTCACCGCCAGGCCGATGCGGATGACCGCGGTGCCCTGGGGGGTGTAGCGCAGCTCGGGGTCGCGGGTCAGGTTGCCGATCAGGACCACCTCGTTGAGGCCTTCGCGCAGGCGCTCCTGACCACGGGCGTCGGAGACGGTCTGTTCGTCCCCCTTGTCCGCCCGGTCGAGCACCTCGATGCGGTCGACGCGCACGTCCACCGCGCTGCGGCGACCGCCTTCGGCCTCCCAGCTGCGGTAGTCGAGGCGGCCGTCCACCAGCACCGGGGTGCCGGCGGTGAGCTGCTCGACCAGCATCTCGGCGTAGCGCCCGAACATCTTGACCCGGTGGTACCAGGCCAGCTCGCGCTCTTCGCCCGTCTCGGTGGTGACGCGGTCGTTGCCGGCCACGGTCACCTCGAGCACCGCCAGACCGCCCGGGGTGTAGCGCATCTCCGGGGTCTGGGTCACGGTCCCGATCAGCAGGATTCGGTTCAAACCTTTCGCCATAGGAACATTCTAGCTTAAGCTAGCCCTTCTTGGTCTTCCACTCGGGTCGGTCGCGCACGATGAGCACACGCCGCACGTTGTCGCGGATGCGCAACTCGGCTTCCAGGGGCGCGGCTTCGCCCGCCTCCATCTCGACCGTATAGAAGATGTAGTAACCTTCCGGGTCCTTCTCGATGGGGTAGGCGAGGCGGCGGTTGCCCCACTCGTCGATCGCTTTGACCTCGGCCTTGTGCTTGTCCAGCGCCGCCTGGATCATGTCCTTCTCCAGCTGCAACTGGGTCGGCTCGAGGTTGGGGTTCAGGATGATCCCCACGTCGTACTGTGGCATGTTCACCCCCTTTCGTTCGTGGGCTGGCCCGACGCGGGCCGCAAGGTTTGATTATAGCAGCTCGCCGCCCCCGCGGGGGCGGCGAGCGGAGGAGGGGGCCTTAGGGCAGATCGCGCGCGCCCAGGTCGCGGACGTCGGGGCGCTCCTCGGCCTGCAGGTGGCGCAGGTACTGGTAGTCGACGGCGGGCAGGCCGTCCGGAAGCGGCTGGGCCTGGTCGCGTACCAGCGGGGTGTCCACCGGGTCGAGGGTGGTGAGGTCCAGGGGCACGGGCGCGCCGGCGACGTCGAGGAGGTTTTCGACGCCGGTGACCGTGGGGCCGTCGGCGGCGCTGCCGTAGTAGCACTCCTCCTGTACCGCGACGTCCTGCCAGGTGTTCGTGAACCAGTTCACCCCGAAGTTGATCGTTCCCTGGTTGGTGTCGTCGAGGCAGAAGTAGGACGGCTCGCCCGTCTCGCCGGCCACGTAGACGATGTTGTTGAACATCTCTACGGTCTCCAGCGAACGCGAGGGGGCGTCGCGGTTGCCCAGGTAAAAGAGCCGGAAGCGCCAGACGTCGTCACGATCCTGCAGAACCAGAACAGTATTGTTGTAAAAGTAGAGAGTCCCGTTGTGGGAAAGCGCCGGGTCGTTGTCGCTGCCGTAGTGGACGATGTTGCCCGCGGCGGTCTCGCTGCCGACGTGGCGGAAGAAGTTGCCGTAGACGTAGGTCTTGCGGTAGGCCGCGTCGGCTTCTTGCACCTTGGCGAGGCGGTCGGGGTCGAGGTCGGGGCAGTTGTTCACGTCCGTGCAGCCCAGTTCGCGCAGGTACTCGGAGACGAGGTACCAGGGTGCGGCGTCCTCCACCTCGACCAGGTCGAGCATGCGGGCGCTGCCGGAGTCGAACCAGTTGTAGCGGATCGTCGAGCCGGCCACCCGCTCCTTGAGGGTGACCCCGTCGGAACCGGGGGCGTTGGGGCCGAAGCGGTTGTACTGGTAGACGACCCCGATGGCCTGGATGTAGAGGCCGTGCTCGAGGTAGCTCCCGGGCTGGCCGTGGCCGTGCAGGTAGTTGCCCTCGATGAGCAGGTTGCGGGTCAGGTGGGCCTCGTTGTAGCCCTGCGACATGGTGAAGATGCCGTTGCCGCAGTTCTCCAGCTCGTTGCCGCGGATCACCACGTTGTCGGCGGCCTGGATGCGGATGCAGGCGGCGCCGTCTTCGTAGTTGTCCGTGGTGCCGTTCATGCGGGTGTAGCTGAAGTTGTTCTTGACGTTGCGGATGTGCAGCCCCTCGATCACCACGTTGTGAACCTTGAGGTCGTAGTCCGGGTTGTACAGCATGATCATGGCCAGCCCCTCCATGGGGCCGTAGGTCGTGTAGGCGTCCGCGTCGTCGGGGTCGTTCACCGCGCCGTCGCCATCCAGGATCGGGCGTTCGCCGTTCGGTCCGGGCACACCGCACAGGCGAATAGGCTGGTCTTCGCTGCCGTCGGTGCGGATCACGATCTTCTCGCGGTAGGGCTCCTCGCGGTAGAAGATGCGCACCGTGTCGCCGGGGCCCAGTTCGTCCCAGGGTACGTCGGCCGGGGTGGCGTAGGTCTGCCCCGGGCCGACGGGGTAGTCCTGACCACTTCCGGTGTGCTCGCAGACGACCGGGTTGTAGGGCGGGGGATCGTCCCCGCCACCGCCTCCTCCGCCACCGTTACCGTTGCCGTTACCGTTACCGTTGCCGTTGCCCGGCTGGCAGGCGGCCAGCAGAAACAGGATCGTGAGTACGGGGACCGTCCACCGGATGCGTAGATTCTTGAGCATATATCCTCCCCTACTTTACGTAGGTAAGGACATATTACCATATATTGTGTTAATTATATTTAACACCTACCTTAACAATAATCCCGTATCAACCGCGTCGAAACGTTGCGCGGTGAGGCACCTTGAGCTACTGGGACGCCCCAATGTTGTTACGGCCGTCCAGCCCGAGCGCGGTGCGCAGGTCGAATCCGTAGAAACGCTCGAAGAGGTCGAAGGCGCTCGAGCTGCGCTCGGTGGCGTTTCGCGCCGGGCTGCCTTCCCGCAGCGAGTAGTCGTGCGCGGCCTCGTCGGTGAACAGGGGGTCGGCGTGCCGGTTGCCCGCGACGTTGAGGTGGTTGGCGTTGATGCGGCTGAGGAAGGGAAGGTCCAGCCCGTCCACCTGGTAGTAGAGGTTGTCGTAGGCGGTGAAGGTGACGGTCAGGTAATCGTTGGCGGTGATGTAGGAACTGCCCCCCGAACCGTTGGTGGGATCGAAGTTGCCGTAGAAGATGTTGCCGATGAACTCCACCACGTTCTCCTGGCGGTTCTGGGCCTTGTAGACGGGAGCGCGACGCGTGTACGGGGTGGCGAGGTTGCTGACGAAGGTGTTGTAGAGCACGTAGGTTTCCGGCCCCGCGGTGGCGCTGTTGCCCGATTGGAAGCTGAGCAGTCCGTTGCAGTCGTAGGCGGTGTTGGCGATCACGAAGTTGTAGTCGTAGAAGGTGCCGTAGAAGTTCTCTTCGTTGCCGCGCACGCCGATGCACTCGCCCCCGCCGCCAATCAGGCGGTTGGCGATCGCCCAGTGGTAGCCGGTCCAGAAGCCCTCGCTGTCCTGCGAGAGGATAATGACCGTCTCCCGCACCGGCGTGACGACCTCGTTGCCGCTGATCACCACGTGATAGGAGTTCTTGAGGTCGACGGCATTCTCCGAGACGCCTTCGAAGCGGTTGCCGGCGATCCAGACGTAGTGGGGCGACTTCGCGGCGTTCTGCCCCTCGCCGCTGCGCTGGCTCGGGGTCTTGGAGTTGCCGCCCTGGATCGCGTCGCCGTCGGAATCGCCGAAGACGTTGTCCACGATCCAGACGTACCGCGCGTACCACGAGGGGCGCACCTGGTGCGCCTCGCCGCCAAGCGGGCCGCCGTCGGAGGGTCCGATGTTGTCGAAGCGGTTGCCGTAGACCATGACGTAACGGATCTCGCCCTGCGCGTCGCCGGCGATGTCGATCCCGGCCCCGCCGCCGTCGCTGCCGTCGCCGACGATGGTGCTGTTGCGCACGGTGATGTAGCGGCTTCCCGGCAGGATGTCGATCCCCGAGCGCACCACGTTGAGCTGCAACCCGTCGAAGATCACGTGCCGGCCCTGGACCTCGACCGCCGGCTGGGCGCTCGAGGTGAGCCCGCCGCCGCGCCCGGCGAACCAGCAGGGGGCCTGGGCGGTGCAGGCGGTGGCGTCGACGCGCAGCGTGCGGGTCGCGGAGGCCTGGCCGCTGAAGCAGACGACGTCGCCCGCGGCGAGCACGAGGTCGCGCGGCAGCGCCTCGCCCGCGGCGTACTCGGTGGTGCAGCGCTCCGGCGCCGGGGTGGGAATGGCGACGGGGTCGTACCCCTCCCATCCCGGCGCCGCGCGGGGCGTGGGCAGATCGGGCATGATGCCCGCGGGCAGGCTGTCGGTCGTGGGATCGGGGCAGGGAACGCCGGGGTAGTCCGCGGCGAAGCCGCAGCTCCCGCCGGCGCCGCCGCCCGGCCCGCCTCCGCCGCCGGATCCGCCCGCGCCGTCCGTTCCACCGGGCTGGCAGGCGGCCAGCAGGATAGCCAGCGCCCAGACGAGCGCCGTACGGATCAAGAAAGGGTTCGTTGGCATGCGTCCTCCTTCGCTAAAGCGTGTAGGCGCATGCTATCACGCGTCGCCGGTCTTTGGAACGCGCCCGTAATCGGTAAGGTTCAGAGGCCGCGGTAGACCGCCGCCATCTCGTCGAGGACGCCCTGCAGCTGCACCTCGTCCACGGGCTTTGCGGGAGCGAAGTACTCGGAGGGGTCGATCCGGGTACGCAGCAGCTTGAGCTGCCAGGTGTGGGCGGCGGGCAGCGCGCGCTCGACGCGCTCGAACTGGGCGAGGATCTCCGGGTCGATGAAGCGGGTGATCGAGGGCACCTCGTGGTCCATGAAGACGTGCGAGCCGTCCTCGGCGCGGGTGTAGCCGCGCACCAGGTAGTCGATGACCACCACGTCGGTGTCGAAGAAGCGGAAGATCTCGTCGAGGGAGCGCAGCGGGCTGATCTCGCCGCAGGTGGAGAGCTCGATGTCCACGCGGAAGCCCAGGATCCCCTCGGGGTGGGCGAAGTCGGGGTAGGTGTGGGCGGCGATGTGGCTCTTGTCGAGGTGCATCCGCACCGAGGAGGCCCAGGCGGGCGCCGCGCCCGAGCCCGCCTCGTCGGAGAGCAGCAGCAGCGCGCTGGCCCCGTAAGGGTCGTAGTCCTGCTCGCTGGAGGCGAGCACCTCGGCGTCGATGATATCGGCAATGCGCTCCAGCAGCGCGCGCACGCGCGCCGCGGCGTAACGTTCGTTCAGGTAGGCGGCGTAGCTCTTGCGGTCGTCCTCGTCTGTCGCCACCACGAAGTCGTAGAAGCTGAAGCTGAGCAGCTTGCGCAGGTTGTTGAAGCCGCTGAGCTTGAGCCGGCTCATGCCCCGCCCTCCAGCGCGGCCGTCAGGCGGCGCGGCAGCGCGAAGGCCGCGGCCAGGGCCTCGGGGCCGGTGGCTTCGAGGTCGAGCCCCCGTTCGCGGGCGCGCAGCTCGAAGAGCGCCCGGTGCTCGGCGTAGCCGCCGGGAATCAGGTCGGCCGCGCCCGCGAGGACGTAACCCCAAAGGCCGGTGAAGCTGGGCACGTAGATCCCGTAACTGTGCACCCGGCTGAAGGCCTGGGCGAGCGAAGCGCGTACGCGGCGGTGCCCGCGGATCGCCCCGGGGGCGAGCGGCCCCGCCTGGGTGGCCAGCACCGCCCCCGGGGCCAGAGCCGCGGCCAGGCGGCGGTAGAACTCGGGAGCGTACAGTCCCGACGCCGGCGATTCCGCATCGCTGGCGTCGATGAGGTCGCCCACCACCACGTCGAAGCCGCCGGGGGTGTGCTCGAGGTAGCGCACGATGTCCTCGTGCCGCAGCTCGAGCCGCGGGTCGTCCCAGGCCCCCTCGGCCCAGTCGGGGATGAGGCGCCGGCACAGACCCACGAACTCCTCGTCCAGGTCGACCATCACCACCTCGCTCACGCTGGGGTGGCGCAGCACCTCGCGCAGCGTCGCCCCCTCGCCGCCGCCCATGATGAGGACCCGCCTGGGGGCCGGGTGGGCCAGCATCGCGGGGTGCACCAGCGCCTCGTGGTACAGCCCCTCGTCGGCCTCGCACGACTGCAGGTCGCCGTCGAGGGCGACGCAGACGCCGTGGACCTTGCTCCGGAAAAACAAGTAGTGCTGCCAGGCGGTGCGCCCTACGGCCAGCACTTCTTCGATTTCATGCCTTACCTGATCGCTGGGGTTGAGGTCTTGCCTGAGCTCGAGCATTTCACCTCCCGCGAGCCCGAAGGGCCCCGTCTCCACCGCCCACTCTACAAAAAGCGGCGGGGCGCCGGGCCCCGCCGCTCGCGCGCCGCCGCCGCTACGGGCCCGCCACCGCCGCCTGGTAGGCCTGATCGAGAAGGTCGCAGGGCATGGGCGCGCCGTTGCCGACCGAAGAGTTCACCAGCAGCACCGCCTCCACCTGGCGCGGGTACCAGATCGCGCAGGTGTGCTGTTCGTTGGCCAGCCAGGGGTAGGCCTTCTTGTCCACGTACCAGCTGTAGTAGTCGCCCCGCTTGCGCAGCCGCGCGGTGTCGGGGTCGCCCGTGCTGACGCGGTTGTACCAGCCCAGGGCCTGCTGCGCCATGCGGTCGCGCGCCTCGTCGTCCAGGATCCCGTCGTCGTAGCGGGCGTAGGCCAGCAGCTTGGCGAGCTCCACCGCCGACATGAACAGGCCGCTGTGGCCGCCGCAGTCCTTGAGCGCCCGGCTGGCGTCGGTACCGGGCTGCGTTGGGTTTTCGAAGTCGTAGTAGAGGGCGTAGTTGCCCGCGCTTTGGAAGCTGCACTCCACCCGGCCGATGCCCAGGGGCAGCAGGATCTGCTCGTTGAGCATGGCCACGTAGAGGGCGCCGGCGGTGTTCTCGTTCACCTCGAAGGGCGACAGCCCCGCCTTTTGGAACAGCCGCGGGATCAGGATGCGGAACAGCGCCGGGTTGGCGTTCTTGTAGTCGCGCGGGGAGCCGGGCATCGCCCCCAGGCCGACGACGTACTCGAGTCCGCTCCAGCCGTTGCCCCAAAGCGCCTTCTCGGCGTCTGTGAGCCCGTCGAAGATCTGCCCGAAGCCGCTCGTGTGCGCAAGCAGGTGCCGGAAGGTGAGGGGGTTGCCGCCGGTGAACCCCGGCCCCACCGCCCAGGCGTCGGGCAGCCAGGGAGCCACGGGGCTCGCGAGGTCCACGTAGGCGTACCCCAACGCGTCGTTGATGCGGCGCATTGCCTGCAGGAAGAAGATGGCGTTCACGGTCTTGCTCACGCTGGCCAGAAGCTGGCGGGTGCCGGCGGCCATGGCCTGCTCGCCGTCGACCGCCCGCCGGGCCAGGCCCCAGGCCCCCGAGCGCGCCAGCTTTCCCTCGTGGTTGATCGCGTAGGAGAAGCCCACCACGTTGCCCTCGTAGGCGTTGCGGAGGTACTGCTCCATGAGCTCAGGGTCGAAACCGCCTTTGTCGCTGATCCCTCCAGGGTTCTTGGGCGCGCCGCACGCGGCCAGCACCAGAACCAATACGCTTACGATCATTCCGTACCTCAACACGACCCTCACCCCCTCGGCCCGCCCACGGGGGGGCGGTAGGACGAGCCTAGGGGCGGCCCCGTTGCGAAAGCGTTGCCACAGGTGGGCCCGCCGCGGCCGCCGGGGGTATGCTGCGGCGGATGAAGCTCCCCACCCTGACCCTCGACCCCTCCCTGGAGCCGGCGCTGGCCTCGGGCCACCCCTGGATCTACCGCAACCACCTGCCGCCGCAGCGGCTCGAGGACGGCGATTGGGTGCGGCTCGTCGCCGGGCGGGCCGAGGCCGTGGGGGTCTACGACGCCCAGGGGCAGGTGGCCGTGCGGATCTACGCCCGCGCCGGGGTGCCCGACGCCGCCTGGTTCGCCGCCCGGGTGGGCGAGGCTCTGGCGCTGCGCCGGAAGCGGATCCCGCCCGAGACCGACGCCTACCGGCTGCTCGCGGGCGAGGGCGACTTCCTGCCCGGCCTGGTGGCCGACCGCTACGGGCGCTACCTGGTGGTGAAGACCTACAGCTCCGGCGTGCGCCGCGCGGTGCTGCCGGCGGTGGTGAAGGCGCTGGGACGCGCGGAGCGGCCCCGGGGCATCGTGCTGCGCGCGGCCGGGGGGCTCGAGCCGCTCTACGGGGAGCCGCCCCCGCCGAAGCTGACCGTGCGCGAGCACGGCCTGCGCTTCCTCGCCGACCTTTACCACGGCCAGAAGACCGGCCTCTTCCTGGACCAGCGCGAGAACCGCCGCACGGTGCGCGAGCTGGCCGCCGGGGCGCGGGTGCTCAACCTCTTCGCCTACAACGGCGGCTTCTCGGTCTACGCCCTTGCCGGGGGCGCGGCCTTCGCCCGCAGCGTCGACTCGAGCGAGGGCGCGCTCGCCGACGCCGAGGAGAACGCGCGGCTGAACGGCTTCGCGGAGCGGCACGAGGGCGTGCGGGCCGACGTCTTCGAGTTCCTGGACGCGCACGAGGAGCGCTACGACCTCGTCGTCCTCGACCCCCCGTCGCTGGCGCGGAACCGCGGGCAGCTGCGGGCGGCGCTGCGGGCCTACACCCGGCTGGGCGCGGGCGCGCTGCGGCGGGTGCGGCCGGGCGGCTGGCTGGCCGCCGCCAGCTGCACCGCCCAGGTGAGCCCCGAGGCCTTCCGCGAGGTGCTCGCCGAAGCGGCGCGGCGCGCCGGGGTGCGCACCCAGATCGTGCACGAGGCCGGCCACGCCCCCGACCACCCGCTGCGCCCCGAGTTCCCCGAGGGCCGCTACTTGAAGTTCGTCGTGCTGCGCGTGCTGGAGCCCATCGGGTAAGCTGCTAGGTGTTCCGCTCCCGGCGGACCGTCCTATGGAAGCCCTCAGCGAAATCCTCGTCCTCGTCGGCGGCTTTTTCATCCTGGCGCTCGCGGCCAACACGATCGGGCAGTACGTCACCCGCTACAACCTGCCGCTGATCAGCGGCTTCCTCTTCGCCGGGATCCTGATCGGGCCCTACGTGCTGGGGATGATCAGCCGCGAGGAGCTCGAGCGCCTGCGCTTCGTCGACGAGATGGCGCTGGCCTTCATCGCCTTCGCCGCCGGGGCCGAGCTCTACCTGGGCGAGGTGCGTCCGCGGCTGCGCCCCATCGCGGTCATGACCGCGGTGCAGACCGTCACCATCGCGATCGCGGGCGCCTGGGCCGCCTACCACCTCTTCGGCTTCATCCCCGACCTCGGCGAGCCGGCGCGCCGCGCGGTGGCGCTGATGACCGGGGTGGTGCTGGTGGCGCGTTCCCCTTCCTCGACGATCGCCATCATCAACGAGCTGCGCGCCAAGGGCCCCTTCACCCAGCTGGTGCTGGGGGTCACGGTCGTGACCGACGTGGTCGTCATCGTCCTCTTCACCCTGGCCTACGAGCTGGCCCTCGTCTGGGTGCACGGCCGGCCCCTGGGCCTGGGCTTCCTGCTGCTGCTGGCGGTGGAGATCGCCACCTCGGTGGCGCTCGGCTACCTGCTCGCCGCCTTCTTCCGGCGCCTCATGGGCACACGGTTGCACGCCTGGTTCAAGGGCGCGGTCGTGCTCGCCGCGGGGTACGGCATCTTCGTGGTGAGCCACCTGCTGCGCGAGACGAGCGACCGCTTCCTGCACGCCCCAGTGACGCTCGAGCCCCTACTGATCGGCATGATCGCCAGCTTCCTGCTCGTCAACTACACCGGCTTCCGCGACGAGTTCTCCAAGATCCTCGAGGACCTGGGGCCCGCGGTCTACATCGCCTTCTTCACCCTCACCGGCGCGGGGCTGGCGCTCGACGTGCTGGGCCGCGCCTGGCCCATCGCCCTCGCCCTCTTCGCCGCGCGCATGGCGGGCATCTTCTCCGGCTCCTTCCTGGGCGCGCTGCTGGCGCGCGAGCCCCTGCGCCACGCCAGCTATTCGGGCCTCGCCTTCGTGACCCAGGCGGGGGTGGCCCTGGGGCTCACCAAGAAGGTGGCCGACGAGTTCAGCGGTTTCGGCGAGCCCTTCGCCGCGGTCATCGTGGGGCTGATCGTGCTCAACCAGCTCGTGGGGCCGCCGCTGTTCAAGTGGTCGCTGCTGGCCGTGGGCGAGGCCCACCCGCGGGGTCACGGCGAGTTCGACGGCGTGCGCGACGTCATCCTCTTCGGCGACGACGACCAGACGCTCGCCCTCGCCCGCCGCCTTACCGACGACGGCTGGCAGGTGCGGCTGGCCACGCCCGACCCGGAGCGCGCCAACGAGCTGGCGGGGGCGGGGTTTCCCGTCGTGGCCTACCGCGAGCTCGACGACGCGACGCTGGCGGCGCTCCAGGCCGAGGGGGCCGACGCCGTCGTCTGCCTGCTCTCCGACGCCGAGAACCACCGCATCTGCGAGACCTTCTACGAGAAGTACGGCACCGAGAGCCTGGTGGTGCGGCTCGCGGACCGCGAGTGGGCCCCGCGCTTCGCCGAGCTGGGGGCGCTGGTGGTGGACCCCAACATGGCCACCCTGAGCCTGCTCGAGCAGTTCGTGCGCGCCCCCCAGGCGGCCAGCCTGCTGCTGGGCCTGGAGAAGGGCAAGCAGGTCGTGGACATCGAGCTGCGCGACCCGGCGCTGCACGGGGCGCTCCTGCGCGAGCTGCGGCTGCCGCCCGACACCCTGGTGCTGGCCATCCACCGCGAGGGGCAGGCCATCGTCACCCACGGCTACACCCAGCTGCGCCTGGGCGACAAGGTGACCGTTATGGGCAGCCCCGAGAGCCTGCGCGAGGTGGAGCTGAAGTTCGCCGCCACCCCCACCCCGCCGGGGCGTTCGGCCTAGCTGCACCGGTATAATCGCCCCATAGATGCGGGTCTGCTTCTTCGTCACCTGCCTGGCCGACCAGTTCTTCGCCGAAGCCGCCGCCGACGCGGTGCGGCTCTTGCGGGCGCTGGGCGCGGAGGTCCGCTTTCCCCGCGCTCAGACCTGCTGCGGCCAGCCCGCCTACAACGCCGGGCACTGGGACGAGGCGCGCAAGATGGCCGCCCACACCCAGGAGGTCTTCGAGGGGTGTGACTACGTGGTGCTCCCCTCGGGTTCGTGCACCACGATGCTGCGGGCCTACAGCCCGCGGCTTTTCGAGGGGGACCGGCCGCGCTACGAGGCCGCCCTCGACCTGGCCGGGCGCAGCTACGAGCTGGTGGAGTTCCTGGTCAAGGTCCTGAACGCCGAGAGCGTAGGGCGCGGACTCGCGGGCCGGCGGGTGGCCTACCACCACGGTTGCCACGTGAGCCGCGAGCTGGGCGTGAAGGAAGAGCCGCTGCGGCTCTTGGAGGCGGCCGGGGCCGAGGTGGTGCCCTGGGAGGCCGACCAGGAATGCTGCGGCTTCGGCGGCGTCTTCGCGGTCAAGAACGCCCCCGTCAGCCTGGCCATGGCCGACCGCAAGCTCGACACCGTGCCCGAGGTCGACGTGCTCACCTCGGCCGACGGCGCCTGCCTGCTGCACCTGGCGGGACGCGCGAAGCAGCGCGGGCTGGGCGTGCCGGTGCGGCACGTCGCCAGCCTGCTTTGGGAGGCCCACCGTGGCGGTTAAAGGGTACAAGGCAGCGGCGCGGCGCGCCCTCGAGCAGCAGCCCGAGGTGCGCGAGGCCGTCACCCGCGCCACCCTCCACTTCGACCAGAACCGCGAACGCGCCTTCGGCGAGGTCGAGGCCGAGGCCTGGCGCGACTGGGCCGCGGCGACCAAGCGCCACACCCTGAGCCGGCTCGACGGCTACCTCCTCGAGGCCGAGCAGCGCCTTTCCGCCCGCGGCGCCGAGGTCCACTGGGCCGAAGACGCCGAAGACGCCCAGCGGATCCTGCGGGAACTGGTGGGGCGCTACGGGGTGCGGCGGGTGGTCAAGGGAAAGAGCATGCTCAGCGAGGAGCTGGAGGTCAACGGGCTGCTCGAGCGCCTGGGCGTCGAGGTCTTCGAGACCGACCTGGGCGAGTACATCATCCAGCTCGCCGGCGAGCCCCCCAGCCACATCGTCGGCCCGGCGATCCACAAGGGGCTCGAGGAGATCCGCGCCCTCTTCCGCGAGAAGCTGGGTACGCCCCCGGACGCGAGCCCCGAGGAACTGGCCGCCGCCGCCCGCCGGGTGCTGCGCGAGGCCTTCCTGACCGCCGGGATGGGCATCAGCGGCGCCAACTTCGTGGTGGCCGAGACGGGCACGGTGGTGCTGGTGGAGAACGAGGGCAACATCCGCCTCACCACCAGCGCCCCCAAGGTGCACGTGGCGCTGGTGGGGATCGAGAAGCTGCTGCCGCGCGCGTGCGACCTGGAGGTCTTCCTGCAGCTGCTGGCGCGCGCGGCCACCGGTCAGAAGATCGGCACCTTCGTGAGCCTGATCAACGGTCCGCGGCGGCCGGACGAGCCCGACGGCCCCGAACACCTGCACGTCGTCTTCGTGGACAACGGGCGCACCAGCGTCCTCGCCGACCGCGAGATGCACGAGGCACTCAGCTGCATCCGCTGCGGCGCCTGCCTCAACGCCTGCCCCGTCTACCGCCAGACCGGCGGGCACGCCTACGGCCAGGTCTACTCGGGGCCCATCGGCATCGTGCTCACCCCGGGGCTGAAGGACCCGGCGCTGGCCGACGAGCTGGGCTACGCCTGCAGCCTCTGCACCGCCTGCGCCGACGTCTGCCCGGTGCGCATCCCCCTGCCGAAGCAGATCCTCGCCTGGCGGGTGCGCAGCGCCGGCCGCGCCCCGGCGACGGAGCGGGCGGCCTTCCGCAGCTACGCTGCGCTGATGACCCGGCCGCGTTTCTACAAGCTCTCGGGCAAGCTGCTGCGGCTCGCCGCACCCCTCACCGGCGCGCCCTGGCTGCCCGTCCTGGGTGCCTGGGCCGCGGGCCACGGGGCGCTCGAGCCCAGCCCCAAGAGCTTCCGCGAGATCTGGGAGGAGGAGTTCGAAGGTGCCTGACGCCAAGCACCGCATCCTTCGCCGCGTGCGCCGCGCCCTCGCGGGGCGCTGGCCGGTGGAAGCGCCCACCGGCCCCTGGCGCCCCGCGGTGGAGGCCGCGGGTGCGGTGGCGCGCTTCCTCGCCCACGCCGAGGCCGGCGGCGTGGAGGCGCGGCGTTTCGAGAGCCCGGACGCCGCGCGCGCCTGGCTTTCGGACTGGGCCGCGGCCTTTAAGAGCGCCGCGACCAGCCCGCGCGTGCCCGCCCCGCTCGCCCCGCCGCTGCCGGCGGCGCCACCGGAGGAGGCCGAGCTGGGCGTGAGCCGCGCGCTCGCCGCGGTGGCCGACACCGGCAGCGTGCTGCTCTCGAGCGCTGAGGGCCGGCGGCTGCAGCTGCTGCCGCCGGCGCACCTGGTCTGGGTGGACGAGGCCGAGGTCGTCCAGCACCTGGGCGAGGTGCTGGGGCGGCTCGCGGACGACCCTCCCAGCGCCCTGGCGCTGCACTCCGGCCCCAGCAAGTCGGCCGACATCGGCCAGATCATGGTGCAGGGGGTGCACGGCCCCGGGCGGCTGGTGGTGGCGGTGGTGCGCGGCCTGGTCGAGCTGGAGGCGCGGCCCGTGGAGGAGGCCAAAACGGACCGGGGGGCCTCTTCTCCCACCCCCGATGCGTTCGACTGGGAGGCCGTACGCGCCCTCAAGGGTCGCCGCCTCGCCACCAAGCGCGGCGACGCCTTCACCGTCGAGAAGGTGACCGAGAACACCGCGGTGGTGCGGGTGGGCTCGAGCGGCAAGACCTACACCCTGCGCCGCCGCTGCCTGGAAAAGGCCGCCCGCCTGGCCGCCGCCGGCACCCCCCTCGCCGGCCCGGTGGCCTACCGCAAGCTCGCCTGCAACGAAGCCCCCGCCTACGCCTGGGCCGTTCTGCGCGCCCTCGGCCGCGTCTGACCGTGCGCCTCGACTGGCAGACCTACACCCTCGAGCCGGCCCACCCCTTCCGCATCGCCCACGGCACCAGCCTGACGCGGACCGCGGTCTTCGTGGACCTGGAAGGCGGCCTCGGCGAGGCCGCGGTGGTGCCCTACCACGGCGAGAGCGTGGAGGCGGTGACGGCCTACCTGGAGGCCGCCCGCGAGCGGCTCGCGGACGCGCCGGACACCCTTCAGGGGCGGCTCGAGCGCCTGCCCGCGGAGGGCTCGCGGGCGGCGCGGGCGGCCGTGGAGATGGCGCTCTTCGACCTCTGGGGCCGGGCGCTGGGGGCGCCGTTGTGGCGGCTCTTCGGCCTCGACCCGGACCGCGCGCCGCCCACCTCGTTCACCGTCGCCATGGGCGCGCCGGAGGAGATGGCCGGGCTGGCCCGCGCCAGCGGGATGCCCGTCCTCAAGCTCAAGGTGGGCTCGGAGGACGACCTGGCCCGGCTCGAGGCGGTGCGCGCCGCCCGCCCCGACGCCCGCATCCGCGTGGACGCCAACGGCGGCTGGACGCCCGAGACCGCCCGCCGCCTCCTCCCCGAGCTGGTGCGCCTCGGCGTCGAGTTCCTGGAACAGCCGCTGCCGCCCGAAGACCGCGCGGCCTACGCCGAGCTGAGGGGCCGGGGGCTGCCCCTCTTCGCCGACGAGCCGATCAAGACCGTGCGCGACGTGGTGGACTGGGCCCCCTACGTGGACGGGGTGGTGGTCAAGCTGGCCAAGAGCGGCGGGATCGCCCCGGCGCGGGCCCAGATCGAGACCGCCCGCGCCCTGGGGCTCGAGGTGATGCTGGGCTGCATGGTGGAAACCCGCCTGGCCGTGGGTGCGGCCGCCCACCTGGCGCCGCTGGCCGACCACGCCGACCTCGACGGCCCCCTGCTCATCAAGAACGACCCCTTCACCGGCCTGGACTACCACGGCGCGCGGCTGCGCCTGCCCGCGGGGCCGGGCCTGGGCATCCGGCCGCGCACTTAGGAAACCCTTCACCTGCGGGGCTAAGATGAGGGCATGAAGCGCGTTCTCGCCCTGCTCACCCTCCTTGCCGGCCTGGCGCTCGCCGAGCGCCCCCTGGCCGTGGCCACGATTCCCCCGTACGCCGCGCTCGCCCGCGCGGTGCTGGGGGACGGCTGGCAGGTGGAAAGCCTGGTGCCGCCGGGGGCCAACCCCCACGTCTTCAGCCCCACCCCCGCCGACGTGAAGAAGGTGGCCCGGGCACGGCTGGTGATCATGAACGGGCTGGACCTCGACGGGTGGCTGCTCGCGAAGCTGGTCCGTCCCAACAACCTGGCCGCCCGGGTGTTCCGCGCCGAGGACTCGGTGCGGCCGCTGGTACGGCCGCTGCCCTCGGGAGCTGCCGACCCCCACGTCTGGACCGACCCGGTCGCCATGACCTTCGTCGTCGAAGACCTCGCGCGCACCGCCGGGGAGCTCGACCCCGCGAACGCCGCGGCCTACCGGGAGCGGGCCCGCGCCTACGCGCGCGAACTCACCGAGCTCGACCGGAGGATCCGCCAGCGGCTGGCCGCGGCGCCCACGAACCGCTTCGTGGCCTTCAAGAACCCCTTCACCTACCTGGTGGCCCGCTACGATCTCGAGCGCGTCTACCTGATCACCCCCAACCCCGCCGCCCAGCCCAGCCCCCGCGAGCTGGCCGAGGCGGCGAAGGTGCTCGCGGGCAGCGGCCTCGGCTACCTGGTCGCGCCGCTGCAGCTCGAAGGCGAGGCCGAGCGCGTGGCCCGCACCCTGGGGGTGAAGCCGGCGCTGCTCGACCTGCTGAACCAGACGGCGGACGACTACCTGGCCGTATGGGAGGCCAACGGGCGCATCCTGGCCCGGGCCCTGGGCGCGGAAGAATGAAGCGGCCGCGCACCCTGGGCGAGCTGAAGGCCGGCGGCTGGCCGCTTGCGCGGCTGCGCCGCAGCGTCCGCGACGAGGCGCGGGAAAACCTGGCGGCCAAGCTGCGCGGCGGCGAGACGCTCTTTCCGGGCATCTACGGTTACGAGGAGACCGTCATCCCCGCGCTGGTGCGGGCGGTGCTGGCGCGGCAGCACTTCATCCTGCTGGGGCTGCGAGGGCAGGCCAAGACCCGGATCCTGCGCAGCCTGATCCGCCTGCTCGACCCCGAGCTGCCGGCGCTCGACACCCCACTGCGCGACCACCCGCTGGCGCCGGTGAGCCCCGAGGGGCGGCGGCTGCTGCGCGAAGCAGGGGACGACGCTCCCCTCGTCTGGCTCACCCCCGAGGACCGCTACGTGGAGAAGCTGGCCACCCCCGACGTGACCGTGGCCGATCTGATCGGCGAGCTCGACCCCATCAAGGCCGCGCGCCGGGGCGAGGGGCTGGCCGACCTGGAGGCGGTGCACTACGGCCTGATCCCCCGCGCCAACCGCGGCGTCTTCGCCGTCAACGAGCTGCCCGACCTGCCCGCCCGGGTGCAGGTGGCGCTGTTCAACGTGCTCGAGGAGGGCGACGTCCAGGTGCGCGGCTTCCCGCTGCGGCTGCCGCTCGACGTCTGGCTCGTCTTCAGCGCCAACCCCGAGGACTACACCGCCCGGGGCCGCATCGTCACGCCGCTCAAGGACCGCATCGACGCCGAGATCCGCACCCACTACCCGCGGAGCCTCGAGGCCGGGATGCGCATCACCCGCGCCGAGGCGCGCCTGCCCGAGGGCGTGCGGATCCCCGACTTCGTGGCCCGCGCGGTGGAGCGGGTGGCCTTCCTGGCCCGCCGCGACCCGCGCGTCGACCCGGCGAGCGGCGTGAGCCAGCGCCTGGCCATTGCACTGCTCGAGCAGGTGGCCGCGGGGGCCGAGGCCCGCGCCCTGAGCCAGGGCGAGGCCCCGCTGGCGCGGCCGCGCGACGTCTACGGCGGCCTTTCGGCGATCACCGGCAAGCTCGAGCTCGAGTACGAGGGCGAGCTCGTGGGGGCCGAGGCGCTGGCGCGGGAGCTGATCGCCCGCGCCTTCGCCGAGGAGTGGGGCGAGCGCCCGGGGCTCGAGGCCGTGGCCGCCTGGTTCGAGGAGGGTCGGGTGCTGGAGCTGCCCGACGCGGCGGAGGCCGCCTGGGCGCGCGTCCGGGAGGTGGAGCCGCTCTTCGCACTGGCTACGCCCCACGCGGCGACCGTAGTCGAGGGGGCCGCCTGGGCCGAGTTCGCCCTGGAGGCGCTGGTGGGCCGGGGTCTGCTCCGCCGCGCCGAGGCCGGTTACCGCAAGGCGCCCCCGCCGGAGGTGGCGGACGGCCGGGAGACGCTCCCTCCCTGAGGCAGGCCGGCCGCGCCGCCCGAACCCGTGGTTCCCCCTGCCCCCTCTCCGCCGGCCGCTTCCCTCGTCGCCCCGGCGAAGGCTGGGGGTCCAGGACCCCTTCAGGGGCCGGGGTGGAGGCGCGACCCCGGCGGCGGAAGGTTGAAAGCGCCCTCCCCAAAAGGGGAGGGTCGGGATGGGGCGGTGGAAACCGGCCCGTCGCTTGCGGAAAACCCCTAGCCACCGGCGCGTAGGGCGCATCCGGTGCCAACCGTCACCCACGCCGCAGCCCACACCGCGCACCACGTACCGCCCCCCGCCTCCCCGCGGGGAGGCGGAAAGGAGCCGGCCGCTTAGGAACTTCAACACCGAGCCCTCGCCGGCGGCTCCGGAAAGGGCGCCTTGGAAGGTTGCCGCTAGCCGAGGTTGCGTTTGAGGAGGTGGATCAATTCGGCGAGCTGCTGGCTGAGCTCGCGGTTCTGCTCGACCAGCGTTTCCAGCTTGGCCTCGAGCTTGCCCTCGGAGGCCTGCTGCTCCTCCTGGGCCCGGCGCGAGACCTCGATGGGAATGGCCTTGAAGAGCAGCGAGGTGTTGCCGCAGATGGGGCAGATCAGCCCCGCGGGGGCGACCGAGGGGCCGTAGAAGATGCGGGTGGAGTCCTGGGGGCAGAGCAGGTACTTCTGACCCCCGGCCTCGCCCAGGTAGACGCGCTCGGCCAGCTCGTGCGCCTCCTCGGAGGCGAAGCCCACGTAGTAGTCGCCGCCGATCTCGACGTAGCCCTCGGGCAGGACCTCGCGCGTGGGCACCAGTTCCGACTTCAGCCCGCTGGGAGGCGAGATCCAGGCGAGGCCGTTCCACTTCAGGTGGCGCAGGTGGCGCCGCCCCTGATGGTCCTCGACCTCGATGATGAGGGTGACCTCCGGGTCCTTGGGGTAGTAGAAGAAGCGCACCGCCCGCACGCCCTCCAGGCCTTCCTGCGGCGGCAGGGTGTACGAGAGCGGCCCCTGGCCGCGCTCGGGGTAACCGACCATCCGCTCCAGGTCCTGCCGCGTCAGGCCGGGGGTGCGCTCGTCCCCTTCGAGCAGCAGGCGCACTTTCCGGAAGGCGCGTTCCAAACCCGGGTCGGCTTGCATACCTCCAGTCTACCGCAAAAAGGCCGGCCCCCAGGGGCCGGCCTGCACCGCTCGGGTTCGGAGGGCTAGTTGGCGCCTTCGCCCGCGGGCTGCGTCTCGGCGGGCGCCGGCGGCTCCGGCGCAGCCTGGTCGGGCGCCTGCTGGGTCGCGGGCTCCTCGGTCTTGGGCGCGAGGCTGCCGAGCACGTCGACGATCCGGTTCTCCACGCCGGCCTCCTGCTTGAGCTGGTCGATCCACTCGGCGGCCAGCTTGGCCCGCTTGGCGGCCAGCGCCAGCTGCTCGGCCTCGGCCTTGACGGCCTCGAAGGGCTTCTTGACCTCGGCCTTCTTGTCCTTGACGAGGACGACCATGTAGGTCTTCTGGTTGTCCTGTCCGGGCAGCTCGACGACCTCGGAGACGCCCCAGCCGCCCGCCTGGTCGTAGTCGGCGTCGGTGGCGAAGACGAGCTGCTCGACGACCGGCGGCAGGCCGCTGCCGGGGTTGACCGTGCCCAGGTCGCTCACCTGGCCGCCCAGCCCCTTGGCCAGCTCCTCGAGCGGGTCGCCGGCGATCAGCTTTTCGCGGAACTTGTCGGCGGTCTCCTTGTCCTTGAAGCTGACCGTCTTGACGGTGGCCGACGCCGGGATGCTGAAGCGCGCCGGGTTCTCCTCGTAGTACGCGCGCACCTCCTCCGGGGTCACCGTGACGTCCTTCGTCTTCCACAGCTGCACGTCCTGGGCCTTCTGGGCGCGGGTCCCGATGAAGGGCTCGCCCGAGGCCTCGGCCTGCTGCAACAGCAGCTCCTCGGTGATCAGCTGATCCGTCGCCGCCGGGAAGAAGAAGGAGACGGCCAGCTCGCCCAGGCCCTGCTGGATCAGCTGGGGCACCTGCTGGTCGGAGAAGACCACCTGAATGACGTCGGCCAGCTTGATCGTCTTGTCCCCCACCTTGGCCACGTCGGGGTTCTTGTACTCGTAGGGGATCTGCTCCTCGGTGAACTTGACGACGGCGCGGTCGCGCACCTCGCGGATGTAGTTCTCCACCGCCCCGTTCTGCTTGACCTGGAGCGCGTCGCTCTTGACGCGGTCGGCGACCTGGTCGTAGGGGACGTCGCCGCCGGGCAGGAACTCCTCGACCTTGACGATGTAGTAGCGGCCCCCGGTCTCGATGACCTCGGTCATGCCGCCGCTCTTGAGCTGGAAGACGGCGTCGGCCACGGGGGTCGGGAAGACGAGGCGGGTAACGGGGCCGGGTTCGCTCGAGCCCGGCTCGGCGCCCACCGCGCCGCCCTGCTCCGCGCCCACCTTGGAGTACTGCCGCGCCAGCTCGGCGAAGTCGGCGCCGCCGATCAGCTGCTTGTAGACCTGGTCGGCGGTGGCCTGGTCGTCGAGGACGATCTGGCGCGCCTTGACGCGGTCCTCGGCAGCGTACTCGCCCTTGTGCAGCTCGTAGTAGAAGCGGGCCTCTTTGTCGCTGAGCTTGACCTTCTTGCGCAGCTCGTCGATGCGCTTCTGAATGCGCAGCTGGGTGCGGATCTCGTCGCGCAGCTGGCTGTCGGTGTAGCCGATGGACTGCAGGAAGCGGTCGTAGCCCTCGCGGTCGGTGACCCCCAGCCGCTCGCGCAGCTGGTCCACCTGCTGCTTGACCTCGGAGCTGGAGACGCGGATGCGGGCGGCGTCCTGCCGCAGCGCCTCGAGGGTGATGACCTGCTCCAGGAAGTAGGTGTCGATCAGCGGCCGCAGCACCCCGGTGGGGTTGAGGGTGAAGAGCGGGTTCGTCTGGGCTTTGCGCATCAACTCCAGCTCGTTGATGGGCTGGCCGTTGACGTAGAGAATGGGCCGGCCCTCCTGCTGCGGGTTCCCCTGCGGGGTGAAGAGGAAGATGGTGCCGATGGCAAAGGCCGCAGCCAGTATGCCGAAGATGATGGTGATGGCGCGTTTACTTATTTTCACTTGACGTCCTCCTTCGGGCGGTGCTAGATTGCTGGGTGCGAGTGCGCCCGTAGCTCAGTTGGATAGAGCGTCGGCCTCCGGAGCCGAAGGCCACAGGTTCGAATCCTGTCGGGCGCACCACTTTTTTCTTTATAGCGGCCTAGCTTGAGCCCTGGGTGAACCCGACGCACAAACCGGATTGTAGCACGCGGCCTGCGCCGCCTCCGGCGCCGCCGGCGTAGAATGAGGGCAGGAGGTGTCCCATGATCAAGCGTCTGCTCCTCGCCACCGACGGCTCCACCCCCGCGCTGGGGGCCGAGCGGCTGGCGGGCTACCTGGCTTACGAGCTGGAAGCGGTGCTCGAGGCCCTGTACGTGCGGGACATCCGGCTGATCCGCATGCCCGAGCTGATGGACTGGGGCGCGATCAGCATGCCCATGCCGGTCTACCACGAAGAGATGGAAAAGGTGCTGACCGCGCGCGCCGAGGCGGTGCTGGAGCGCGTGCGTGAGGAGACCGAGCAGGCGGGCGTGAAGGTCGAGCCGACGGTGCGCACCGGGGTGCCCTACCAGGTCATCGTCGAGGAGGCGCGCACCGCCGACCTGGTGGTGCTGGGCCGCGCCGGCGAGGCCAGCGGCCACGAGGCCACGGGGCTGGGCTCGACGACGGAGCGGGTGGTGCGCACCTCGCCCACGCCAGTGCTGGTGGCGCCGCTCGAGCCGGTGCGGCCCGACCGGCTGCTCCTCGCCTACGACGGCTCCGACCCCGCCACCCGGGCCCTCCACCTGGCCGCGGAGCTGGCCGCGGGGCTGGCGCTGCCCGCCTTTGTGCTGACCGTGGACGACGACGCCATGCGCGCCGAGGCACTGGCCGCCGAGGCCGTGGCCTACCTGGCCGAACGCGGGGCCACCGCCAGCACCCAAACGGCCGCCGGCGACCCCGACGAGCGCATCCTGGAGGCCGAGGCGCCCACCGACCTGCTGGTGATGGGAGCCTTCGGCAAGGGGCTGATCCGCACGCTGCTCCTGGGTTCGACCGCCGAGCTGGTGCTGCGTCGCGCGGTGGGGCCCGTCCTGGTCGTCCGCTGAAATGTTCTTCTACGAATACCTCTTCGTCCGCGCCTCGCTGGTCTACCTGATCTACACGGCGCTGCTGGGCTTCCTCTTCTACCTGGAGCCCGGCTGGATGGCCTACCTGCGAAGCTCGCACGTGCACGCGGGCCTGGTGGGCTTCTTCCTCAACATGGTCTTCGGGGTCGCCTACTGGATGATGCCGCGGCCGGGCCAGCTGAAGCAGCCGGGTCTGGAGGCGGCCACCTTCTACGCCCTCAACAGCGGCCTGGTGCTGCGCCTGGTCTTCGAGCCGTTTGCGCTGGCCCAGCGCTCGGAGGCGCTGCAGGCGCTGCTCGTCCTGGGCGCGCTGCTCCAGTTCGCGGCGGTGCTGCTCTTCGCCTACGCCATGCAGCGGCGCGTCGTTACTAATGAAATGCTTTGGAAACTGCGTAAGATGAGGGAAGCGAGGCAGAACCATGGCGACACCCCCGAAGACTGAACAACCGGTTTGGACCCAGGTGCTCGACCTGCCGCCCCCGCCCGAGGCCCAGATGCGCGAGCAGCTGGCCTTCGTGGGCCTGAACGAAACGGCCAAACGCCAGATGTACCTCGACGGCGAGCCGCTTTTGGCTCACGCCGCCGACTGGGTGGCCGCGGCCTACGACCACCTTTCGCGCTTCGCCCCCACCGCCAAGGCGCTGGGCTGGGAGGGGCGCATCCCCGAAGACGAGCTCTACCTGCGGCGCACCTTCTTCTCGGGCTGGATCGGCCGCACCATCGGCGTAGACACCTCAGGCGAGTTCGCCCGCTACCTCTTCCACGCCGGCCGCGTCCACGCCGGCTACGGCCCCGACCGTCGCTTCGTGCCGCCCGAGTGGGTGAGCCTCTCGCTGACGCTGATCCTGCGCATGTTCAGCACCGTCGTCCCCGCCGAACGGCTGGGCTTGTGGACGAGCTACCTGGGCGTGCAGCAGGAGGTGATGCGCGCCGGCTTCGAGGCCGCGCTCGAGCTCGAGAAGGGCCGCACCGCGGTCAAGGTGGACGCGCTGGGGCTGGCGCTGCCGGCGTTGCCCGAGCCCCTGGAGGTGCGCATCCCCCAGGGGGGCACGGTGCTGGACGCCGCCTGTAAGGTGCTCACCTTCCGTCCGGAGCTGCGCGACATCGCGCTCGAGCCCGTGCAGGACACCGAGGAACACGCCGGCTGGATGGAAGAGGTGACGCGCTGGCGCTTCAAGCCGCGCTGGGCGCTGCTCAAGAACGGCCGCGACGTGGCCTACCTGGAGGGCCTGGCCACCCGGCTGAAGACCGGCGACCACCTCACCTTCCTGCCTCCCGGGCGCTGAACCCGTCCGCGAACGACGCCCCGCCGCTCGGCGGGGCGTCGCGTTTCGCCGTCGCGGGACTTACCAGCCCGCGCGGATGCCCAACGCGGTCAGGAGGGCCACCAGCCAGCCGAAGAACATCTGGCTCCAGCCGACGTGGCGCGCGGTGACCGGAGGCCGTTCGAGCATGTAGACCGCGTAGACCGCGAGCGCCAGCACCGCCCACATCCCCAGCCAGGGGCTCACGCCCCAGACGGCGCCGAGGAAGAGGACGAAGACGCCCAGCACCGCGGTGGCGAAGGTGGAGATCTTGCTCACCGGCTTGCCGTAGGCGCGGCGCACCTGCGCGCGGGCGTAGCGAATGGCCACCAAGCCGCGCATGGCCAGCACCAGCCAGGCCCCCCAGGCCAGGCGCGCGTCGCCGCCGGCGGCGAGGATGATGGCCGTGGCCACGCCGCCCATGGCGAGGGAGCCGGAGAGCTCGCCGATCAGGGTGCGCCCCTTACCCAGGGCGTCGTAGACGACCTGCACCACCACCAGCGGCAGCGCGACGAGGAGCGGCGCTACGAAGGCGCGCTCGCCCGTCAGCCAGGCGACGAGCAGGCCCGCGAGCGCCAGCCCCCCGTAGAGGAGGGCGAAAAAGAGGGCCAGCCGGGTGCGCGGGTAGACGTGGCCGCGGCGCAGGTCGCCCGCGGCCAGTTTGGTGGGGTGGCGGGCAAAGAAGCTGGCCAGCGCCATCAGGCCCAGACCCCAGCCCGCGGCGCTGGGGGCGACGAGCAGGCCCAGGATCACGGGCTCGAGGGTGAAGCCCCAGCCCCCGTGCTCGTTGGGCACGGCCAGGCTCTTCAAGGTTACGGTGGGAGCGGGTCGGGTCGCCATCTCGGGGTCAGTCAACCACAACCGCGCCGTAAATAAATGAGACGGGGCCCCGCAGGGCCCCGTCCCTGGCCGGGCCCGGGCTACTCGCCCACGACCTCGCCGGCGAAGGTCTCGAAGGCCGCCTCGAAGTTCTGCAAGAAGACCGCCAGCGCCCCCTCGAGGTCCACGCCCCCGGACAGGTCGAGGTCGCTCTCGATCACGGGGTCGCGCTCGTCGTCGAGGTAGACCTTGGCGAAGCGGTAGTTGTAGTTCCAGGCGTTGACGGCCTCGAGCGCGACCTCACCGTCGGTCGAGAAGCCCGCGTAGAGCTGCAGGCTCTCGTAGCCGGGGCGGTCGGGGTTGTCGTCGTAGAAGAAGAGCAGGGCGTTGTAGCCGCTCTTCAGCTCGAGGTGGAAGAGGGGCATGCCCTCGCCGTCCTTGTCGAGGCTGAAGGTGTAGCCGTTGGCGGCCAGCCAGGCGGCCACCTGGGGAGCGTCGGTGCCGGTGACGATCGGGCCGGACTGGGCCAGGACCGGCAGGGCGAGGAGGGCCGACAGTACGAGGGGTCGCAGGAGATGGGTCATGACCCGGTCATTCTACCCGCGCCCCGTCGCCGAAGACGACGTCGAGGACCCAGGAGACGATGGAAAGCAGCAGCGCCCCCCAGAAGGCGCCGGCAAAGCCCACCACCTCGAGCGCCGTCGCCTGGGCGACGAGCAGCAGCACCAGCGCGTTCACCACCAGGGTGAACAGCCCCAGGGTGAGCAGGTTGAGCGGCAGGGTGAAGAGCAGCAGCAGCGGCCGTACCAGGGCGTTGGCGAGCCCCAGCACCAACCCGGCGATCAGGTAGTCGGCGAGGCTGCTGCCGGGGGCGAAGTTCACGCCGCCGTAGAGCTGGGCCACCACCCACAGCGCCAGGGTGTTGAGGATCCAGCGAGCCAGGAAGTTGCGCATACCCCAGTTTAGCCCGGGGGTTGAGCGCGGCGGGGGGCCGGCGTATGCTGGTGTTAGTATGCGCTTACATACAGGCTCCACCGAGGAACGGCTGCTCGGGGCCGCGCTCGAGCTGCTGGCCGAACGCGGCTACAAGGGCGCGACCACGCGCCAGATCGCCGAGCGCGCGGGGGTGGCCGAGGTGACGCTCTTCCGCCGCTTCGGCTCCAAGGCGCGGTTGATGGCCGAGGCGGTGCGCAGCGCCGGTGCGGCCTTCGAGGAGGTGGCGGGCCGGCCCAGCGGCGACCTGCAGGGCGACCTGCTCGCGATGGCCGAGCGCTACCTCGCTCAGCTCAGGCGCGCGGGCTCGTTGATCTTCGTGATGGCCGGCGAGGCCGCGCGCGAGCCGGAACTGCGGCAAGCGCTCGAGGAGGCCATGGCCGGGAGGATCGCGACCGTGGCGGGCTTCTTCGCCTACTACCAGCAGCGCGGCGCGCTGCGGCCGGCCCCGGCCGGGACGCTGGTCCACGCGTTCTTCGGGCCGCTGATCTCCTCGGCGCTCTTCCAAACGGCGCTGAGCCGCGCGCCCGAACTCGACGTCGAGGCCCACGTGCACGGTTTTCTCAGGGGGTGGTCGCCGTGAAAGGGGTTCGCGAGAAGGTAGCGGCCCGGGGGCTCGAGCGCCGCTTCGGTCACCTGCTCGCGGTGGCGGGGGTGAGCTTCGAGGTCTACGAGGGCGAGGTCTTCGGCCTCTTGGGTCCGAACGGGGCGGGAAAGACCACCCTGGTGCGGATGCTCAGCGGGGTGCTCACCCCCACCCACGGCGACGCCACCGTGGACGGGGCCAGCGTGGTGCGCGAACCCGAGCAGGTGAAGGCGCGCATCGGCTACGCCACCCAGGAGGCGAGCGTCTACCCCTTCCTCACGGTGCGCGAGAACCTGGAGTTCCGCGCCGCCATGTACCTGGAGGGCCCGGCCGCGCGCGAGGCCGTGGAGGACGCGCTGGCGCGCTTCGGTCTGGGCGGGGTGGCCGGCCGGCGCGCCGGCGAGCTCTCGGGCGGCTGGCGCCAGCGCCTCTCCATCGCCCAGGCGGTGGTGCACCGACCGCGGGTGGCCTTCCTGGACGAGCCCACCACCGGCCTCGATCCGCTGGCGCGGCGCGCCGTCTGGGACCTGGTCTACGCCGAGGCGGCGCGGGGAATGAGCGCGCTCGTGACCACCCACTACATGGACGAGGCCGAGCGCTGCCACCGCGTGGGGCTGATCTACCGGGGGCGGCTGGTGGCGCTGGGCACGCCCCAGGCGCTGAAGGAGCAGGTGCGCGCGCGCTACCGCTTCTACCGGATCCCGGCCGGCGAGCCCGGAACCTGGCGGGGGCGGCCCGGGGTGGTCGACGCCTGGCAGCGCGGCGGCCAGACCCGGATCGTGCTCGAGCCGGACGCGCCCGCACCGCCGGAAGCGACACCGGAAGACCCCACGATGGAAGACGTCTTCGTCCTGAAGATCCGCGAGGAGGACGCCCATGCGCTGGTCTAGGGTGCGGGCGGTGGCCAAGAAGGAGATGCTCGAGCTGCGGCGCGACCCCATCCTGCTGCGGGTCATCGTCATCCTGCCGGTGGCCATGCTGCTGCTCTTCGGCTACGCGGTGAACTTTAACCTCAAGCACATCCCGATCGCCGTCTGGGACCGGGCGGACGACCGCATCGCCCAGACCCTGGTGCGCGAGCTGGGCAAAGACGGCAAGTTCGACCTCGTGGCCCGGGTCAACGACGAGGCGGAACTCAAGCGGCTCATCGACCGCCAGACCGCGCGCGTGGGGCTCGAGATCCCTCCCCGGCTCGTCGAGCAGGTCCGGGCCGGCCGGGGCGTCCGGCTGCGCGCCCTCGTCGACAGCTCCGACCCCACCTTCGCCTTCCAGGCCCAGGTGGGGCTGCAGAAGGCGGTCGGCCGGTTGAACGCCCGCCTGATCGCCGCCCGCATGCTCGCCGGGGAGGCCCAGCCGCTGCCGCTCGAGCTCGAGACCGAGCTGCTCTACAACCCCGAGGGCAACACCGCCGCCTTCATGGTGCCGGGCATCGTGGGGATCATCCTCACCCAGATCGCCGTCATCCTCACCGGCCTGGCCATCGTGCGCGAAAAGGAGACGCGCATGCTCGAGTCGCTCATCGCCACGCCGGTGCGCCCCGGCGAGCTGGTCATCGGCAAGGTGCTGCCCTACCTGGTCATCGCCTTCGCCGACACCCTGCTCGTCCTCTGGGTGGGCTACGTCGTCTTCGCGGTGCCGATGCGGGGCAGCCTGGCGCTCTTGCTCCTGCTGATCTTCCTCTTCGTGCTCGGCTCGCTGGCCGTGGGGATCGTCGTCTCGGCGCGGGCGCGTACCCAGATCCAGGCGATCTTCGGCACCCTCGTCTACTACCTGCCCTCGATCTTCCTCTCGGGCCTCTTCTTTCCCATCGAGGGGATGCCGCGGGTGCTGCAGGCGGTCACCTACCTGATCCCGCTGCGCTACTTCCTCGAGGCGGCCCGCGGCGTCATGCTGCGCGGCGTCGGCCTCGACGTACTCTACGCCCCCTTCGCGGCCCTCGTCGTCTTCACCGCACTCATGCTGGTGCTCGCCACCTTGAGCTTCCGCAAACGCCTGCTTTAGGCGGCGCTCACCGAGAGCCGGTATAAAGGAGGAAGTATGAAGAAACTCTGGTTTTCACTCCTGCTGCTGCTGGCGCCGCTCGCTACGGCCCAGTCGCTCGAGTTCGGCGTCTGGGCGGGGGGTCCGGGCCTTTCGGTCGGCCCCACGGTCAACCTCAACCTGCCCAGGGGCGACTGGACCTTCGACGCCTACCTGCGCGCCTACCTGCCCAACACCGACGAGATCTCGTTCGGCCTGGGGGCCCGCCGCGCCTTCGAGGCCGGCCCCGCGGGCCGCGGCGAGGTCGGCGCGCGCGGCTTCATCGGCATGGACGCCCACTACTGGGTCGAGGGGTTCGGGAGCGTGGCGCTGGGCAAGGCGGCGCTCGACCTCAGCGTCGGCCACACCTACAACCGCACCCCCAGCCACTTCTGGCCCCTGCAGGGCGAGACGCTGGGCACCTACGCCCGCCTTGGCGGCAAGTTCCGCATCGACCGCCACCTTACGCTGCTCGCCCGCGGCTACTTCCACCGCGGCGGCGGTCAGGCCGAGGCGGCGCTCGCCTGGCGGGTGAACCGGCAGACCTTCACCCTGGGGGCCGGCGGCGTGGACCGGGCCAGCAACGCCTACGCGGTGCTCGGCTACCGGACGCCCTACGACGGCGCGGTGGTGGAGGGGCGGCTGCGCCTGGGCACCCTCAACGAGTTCCGCCTCGACTACGCCGACCGCAGCTACAAGGCGCACCTGACGCTCGCCTATCCGGCGCGGGCCCAGGCGGGGGTGGCCTGGGACGCCTGGGCGCTCGACGCCGAGGTGGACCAGGCCGGCTACGAGTTCTACCTGCGCTACACCCTGCCGCTGGAGGGCCTGTGATGCGGCGGGGGCTGGCCCTGCTCGTCCTGCTCGGCCTGCCGGCCCTCGCCGTGAGCGCCGAGGCCCTGTTCGACCAGGTGGCCCAGGTGCTCGACCAGAGCCCTTGGGAGGCGCGCCTGCAGGGGCGGATCGTCACCCCCGGCGGCGACGCCCAGGAGGCCGACCTGATCGTCAAGACCCTTCCGGAAAAGCAGATCGTGCGCATCGAGTTCCAGAAGCCCGACGCGCTCGCCGACAACTACGTGGTCATCACCCCGGACAAGGTCTACAACTACCTCTTCCTCACCAACCAGGTCGTCGTCTACCCGCGCGCCAAGGCGCGCATCGAAGGGCTGGGCTTCGACCTCTCGCGGATGGGCGACCTGCGCAAGCTGGGCGAGGAGGGCGAGGTCGTCTGGGACGCGCCCCAGGAGGTCCGCTTCCAGAAACGGCCCGCCTGGCACGTCGTCGGCCGCGCCCCCGACCCCGACGCCTCGGGGTTCGCGCGCGTCGAGGTCTGGATCGACCGCGAGGAGAAGCGGCCGCTGCGCACGGCCTTTTACGACGCCGAGGGGCAGCCGCTCTCCGACCTGGAGTGGACGGCGTTCAAGACCGCCCGCTTCACCGCGGACGACCTGGTGGCCTTCCCCCCCGACGCCGAGTGGATCGAGAAGAAGTAGACCGTAGGCGGCTCTTAGTCCCGTTTTCCCCTCCTATCGTTGCGGGCGAGCCGACCCTGCGGCTCGAGATCCCGGATCAAGTCCGGGGCGGGTCCGGACCGTGCGCCGCGAACACCCGTCGTACCGGACGAAGGGGGCCGCGTGGCCCCCGAGAGCTGGAATCTTACTCGACCCGACTAGGGGGTCTACCGTGCGCTGCACGGATAGTAGCGACGACTCGTCGGTTCACGCGAAACCCGCAACAACGATAAGATCCCCGATCTCGGCGATTCGCGCCTCGTCGGGGATGACGAATGGTGGAGGTGGACGGTAACGAGTGGGATGCGGGTAACCCGAGCAGCGCAAACGCCCGGTCGCGTGCGCTGGAATTCAGCCAACGGTGCGCCCGCTGCCTACCGCCCGCTGCCTACGAGCCGCGCCCACCACGCACCGCATACTACGCACTACCTACCACCCTTTCTCGTCATTCCGGACGAGCGGGCCCCAAGCCCGCGAGAGCCGGAATCTTAATGCGCACGGACGAGGAGTCGGTCGCTCGAAGCAAGGGGGTGAGGACGGCGCGTCGTTTCCTTCGCAACCGGTAGCCGCCATAAGATCCCCGATCTCGGCGCTTCGCGCCTCGTCGGGGATGACGAAAAAGCGGTCGGGCAGGCAGCAACGGCAAGAATCGGGGCACGCGGCCGCAGCCCGCGTGCCCGGGGTGACGGGGAAGCGTGGAATGAAGCGGAGCCCGCGAGACCCGCACCTTCCCGCTCCATCGGTTACGGCGAAGGCGAGCGAGGCGGCGCGCAGGGCTGCCAGCGTGCGCTTCGCGCGCGGCGGCGAAGGGGCGGCCCCGAATGTTCAGGACGCGCCGTGGCTGCGCAGCGGGAACATCCGCTGCGCTTCTTCGTGCACCATCCGCTGTACCAGCGCGGGCGGCATGCCCACCACGTTCTGCAGCGCCTCCTGCCAGGCCACCTCGTAGCCATAGCTGATGATCGCGCCCAGGGTCGCGCCCAGCCGCACGAAGGCCTCGGTGACGGCCTCGGCGTCCTCGTGGCCGCGGAACTTCTTCATCACGTAGAGCACCATGTAGTCGAGCATGGCCAGCATCATCGGGTTGCTGACCTGGCGCACGACGTGCACCGGCCCCACGAAGGCGAGCCAGGCGAAGAACTCGTCGTCGTGCGGCCCCTCGACGATGCGCCGGAAGAAGTCGACCTGGGTGGCCTCGCGCTCGGGCCGCTCCCCCTCCTCGAAGACATCGCGGGTGGGCTCGTGGGCGAAGAGCACGTCGTAGAAGCTGGTCACGTACTCCTCGGCGAGGGGCAGGATCAGGTCGCGGTGGGCGCGGATGACCTCGGCATCCTCGGGGCGGAAGCGGGTCTCGGGCGGCATGTCGCCGATGGCGCGCTGGGCGATCGCGTGGAAGTCCATGGCCGCCCTCCTAGAGCACCTGCGCCAGGCGGGTGGCGAACTCGCGGGCCTCCAGGTGGATGAGGCCCAGGTTGGCGCCCGCGGGCGCGGCGAGGGCGAGCACGCCCTTGTCGCCGGCGGCGTAGACGACGAAGTAGCCCTGGTTGCCCCGCACGATCGTCTCCTCGAGGCTGCCGAGCTCGGTCGTCTGGCTGATGCGCTTGCCGAGGCCCAGGGCGGTCGCGGCCATGGCCGCGACCCGCGGGGCGTCGGCGGAGTCGTGGACGATCGGCAGACCGTCGGTGGAGGCCACCACGACGCTGCGCAGCTCGGGGAGGGCCTGCTTGAGTTCGCGAAGGATCTGTTGCAGCTGTTCTTGTTTGGTCATCGTTCGTTTCTCCTTGGTTGGTCTCTCCGGGGAACCCGGTAGATTCGGTGGGAAGGCCGCTCAGAGCATGAGCTCCAAGAGGCGCACGAGGGGGCGGACCGCGCTCGCGGGTTCGGTGGCGTTCAGGCCCACGACGCGCTCCGGCGGCTGCCCCAGGTAGAGGGCGACCTCGTCGGGGCCCCAGACCGGGGGGCGGTCCTGGCGGGTGACGCCGACGACGTAGGGGACGGGCTGCTGGGAGAGCAGGTAGTCCAGCTGGCGGCGCGCCTGGGGGAAGTCCTGGGGGCGGTCGCCGCGGACGAGCAGCACCAACCCCAGGGCCCCCTCGGTGAGCACGTCCCACATGAAGTCGAAGCGCTCCTGCCCGGGGGTGCCGAAGAGGTAGAGCAGCTGGTCGTCGAGCCGCAGGGTGCCGTAGTCCATGGCCACCGTGGTGAGGTCCTTACCGATGGCCTCGCTGGCGCGGGCGTCGGTGTCGACGATCTCGGTCTCCGAGAGGGTGCGGATGAGCGTGCTCTTGCCCGCGCCCACCGGCCCCGAGACGACGACCTTTAGTGGTTCCACGCCTGCCGGTCTCCGAAGAAGCGCCGCCGCAGCGAGCCCAGCAGCCGCGCCGCCGCCGAGGCCCTGCGTTCCTGACCGCCGCGGGCGCGCACCGGCGCCAGCAGCTCGAGCTGCCGCAGCTTGAGCAGGTAGTAGCGGGCGTGCTCGAGCGGCATTCCCAGCCGCCGCGCCAGCTCGCGCGCCGAGGCCCCGCGGCGCAGCAGCGCCGCGGCGCGCTGCCAGAAGTCCGAGAGCCGGGCGTCCTCCGGGGCGCGCTCGGCGGTCAGCGCGAAGATGGTGTCGGGGTGCGGAAGGCTGCGCTCGAGGCCTTGAATCTCGTCCTGCACGGTCACCGTGGCGAGGAGCAGCTGGTCCAGGGGCCAGCCCAGCGGCTGGGGGCAGCGGCGCATCCGGGCGCCGGGGGCGAACTCGAAGCTGCCGCGCCGGGCCGCGACCAGACGGCCGACGATGCTCCGCGCCTGCAGCGGCTCGGCCGCCCGGCCGCCGACGTAGAGGCACTGCAACAAACCGCCCGTGAAGTAGAGGGTGACCCGCGGGTGCTGCTCGAGGTTGAAAATCTCCAGGGCGCCGTCCTGCACCGACAAAAGCGGGAGCAGATCCCCCAAAGACATGTGGTTCAGGTTTCCGAAAATGGCCATGCTTCCCCCTTCGCGGCCCGGGGCCGCGGACGAGGCCGGTCGCGCCACTGGCTCCCCGTCTTCCAGGCGCCCGATCTACGGAAGACGGTTCAAAGCCTCCTGCTCCTCAAGATATAAAAGAATTACGGCCTTGCCATCCCCCGTTTGGGGGATGAATAGTAACGCTCAGGATCGGTAAAAACGCGGTTAAAAAACCGTCGGGTTTTCCCGCTTGAGCTCGAGCAGGCGGTAGCCCACCCCCACCATCGTCTCGATGAAGTGGGGGTTGCGGGGGTCGTCGCCCAGCTTCTTGCGCAGCATGTTGATGTAGACGTCGACGACCCGGTCGGTGCCGTCGAAGGTCAGCCCCCAGACCGCCTCCAGGAGCTCGCTACGGCTCCAGACCCGGCCGGGGGCGCTGGCCAGGGTGCGCAGCAGCGCGAACTCGGTCTTGGAGAGCTTGAGCTCGCGCCCCTCGAGGGTGGCGCGGTACCCCTCGCTGTCGAGCTCGAGCGGACCCACGCGGATCCGCGGGCTGCCGTAGCTGCGCCGCAGCAGCGCCTGCACCCGCGCGGTGAACTCGAGGACCGAGAAGGGCTTGGTCATGTAGTCGTCGGCCCCGATCTCGAGGCAGTAAACCTTGGTGTGCTCGTCATCCTTGGCCGTCAGCACCAGCACCGGCAGCCGGGGGCGCAGCGCGCGGGCGCGGCGGAGCAGCTCCACCCCGTCCACGTCGGGGAGACCGAGGTCGAGCGCCAGCAGGTCGGCCTTGGGTAGGTAGCGCATGGCTTCGACGCCGCTGGTCGCCCAGTAGATGCTGTGCCCCTTCTGCTCGAGGGCGAGGCGCAACAGCTGGGCCACCTGGGGATCGTCTTCGATCAGCAGAATCTTCGGCATACCTTACAGGCGATTATACGACCCGGAAGGGTGGGGCGTAAGGTTGCCCCTAGTTGCAGAACGGGTTGCACTGCTGCGGCGGAGGCGGCGGGGGCTCGGGCTTGGGTTCGGGCCGCGGCCGCGGCGGGGGTGGCGGGGCGGGCTTGGGCGCCGGCTTCTGGAAGAGCGGGCAGCCGGGCTCGGCGTACTCCTTACCGGCGCCGTCCAGGGCGCGGCGCAGCAGCTCGGCGGCCTCGGCGTCGTCGGGCCGTCCCACAAGCCAGGCGCAGGCGGCGGCCTCGGCCGCGTCGTAGCGGTCCAGCTTCAGGTAGGCGCGGATCAGCCCCAGGGTGGCCTCGCGGCTCAGCTCCTGCCGGCTCCGCGCCCGCTGGTAGTAGGCCGCGGCTCCCTCGAGGTCGCCCTGGGCCTCCAGCGCCTGGGCCAGGGGCAGGAGGACGCGCGCCTCGTAGCCGGGCTCCAGCTGCACCGCCCGCTCCAAAGCCTCGCGGGCGGCGTCGTTCTTGCCCAACCGCAGCGAGGCCAGGCCGTACTCGAGCCAGGCCGCGGGCTGGGTGGGGTCCTGCTCCAGCGCCTGCGCCAGCAGCTCGGCGGCCGCGGCGTAGTCGCCGGCGACGAAGCTGCGGTGGCCGCGGTAGAAGGAGCCGCGCTCTTCGTAGGGCCGCGCCGGGGAGGGCGCGCCCGCGAGCCCCAGGTCGTCGAGCGCCTGCACCTGCACGGTCAGGCTGCGGTCCTGCTGCGGTTCGTAGATCCAGGGGCCGGCGTCGACCTCGACCACCTGCACCGGCACGCCGCCGGCGAGCAGCGTGATGCGGTAGCGCACCGCCCCCTCCACGGGCAGCCAGCGGAGCTCGAGCCGCCCGTCGTCCAGCGTGCGCAGCCGCACCTGCGGGGCCGCGAGCAGGCGGCGCTTCTCCACGCCGTTGGCGCTCACCGCCGCCCCCTCGCCCGGGGCCAGCTCCCCCTGGAACCCGGGGGCGCTGAGGGCGAGTTTTCCGTCGTAGAGGCTGATGCGGTCGACCTCGCCGCTCTGGGCGAGGAAGTCGGTGCCCCTGGGGGCCAGCTCGGCGCGGTTCAGGCTCAGGTCCAGCCGCGGCGTCGCGCCGTCGCGGCGCACGGCCACCCCGCCCACGGGCAGCCGCACCGCGGCGCTGAGCGCACCGCCCCAGAGGCTGCGGCGGGCGCTGACCTGGGCGCGGCTGCCGGGGTCGAAGCGCAGACGCGCCGTGCCCAGCCGCACCGTACCGCCCTGGGGCAGCGTCCGTTCCTGGGTGAGCGCGACCCGCCCCTCCGGGGTGTCGGCCTCCACCGGGACGGGAAAGAGGGGGAAGCGGGCCAGGATCAGCCCCGCGAGTGCGGTGAGCACCAGCACCCGCAGGCCCAGCCCGGCGCCGCCGCGCCGGCCCGGCTGCAGCCGCGGCAGCTCGACCCGGAAGCGGCTGCCGCGCCCGGCCTGGCTCTCCACCCGCACCTCGCCCCCGTGGGCCTCGACCACCCGCTTGACGATGGCCAGCCCCAGGCCGCTCCCCTCCTTTTGGGTGTCGGCGCGCTGGAAAGGCTCGAAGATCCGCTCCAGATCGTCCGCGGCGATCCCGGGGCCGGTGTCCTCGACCTGGACACCCACCCGGGTGCCGTCCGCGACGGCGCGCAGCACGACGCGGCCCCCTTCGGGGGTGTACTTGACGGCGTTGAGGGCCAGGTTGAGGAGGGCCTGCAGCAGCCAGCGGCGGTCGCCCAGAAGCTCGGCGTCGCCGCGCAGGGGCACCACCCGCAGGTGCACCCCCGAGGCCAGGGCCACCGGCTCGACCTCGCCCGCCAGCTCCTCGAGCAGGCCGTTCAGCGAGAGCCGCTCCGCCTTGAGGCGTACGCCCTCCTGTTCCAGCGCGACGAGCTGCAGCGAGTCGTTGACCAGGGCGTGCATCCGCTGGGCGCTGGTGTGGGCCGTCTCGATCAGCTTGTGCACCTCGCCCTCGAGGCCGCGCTGGGTGAGCAGCTCGAGGCTGCCGAGCACCGCGAAGAGGGGGTTCTTGATCTCGTGTGCGAGGACGCTGAGCATGCGGGCGCTGCGCGACGACTGGTCCTCGATGGCCAGCAGCTCGCCGCGCAGGTCGCCGATGGTGGCGTGGGCGCGGATCAGCGTGCGCAGCAGCTCCTCCAGCGCCGGCGGGTGCCCGTCGGGCCACCAGACCCGCACCTCGGCCTCGACCAGCCGCGGCGCCTCCTGGGGCGACGGATCGGGGAAGCGCAGATCCTCGGCGGCCACCGCCGCGCGGCGGCTGACGTGCTCCCGCAGCGCCCGGTAGAGCGCGTGCGGGAAGTTGGGCTGGCCCAGGTGGGGGCGCAGGTCACGGAGGATCTCGGCGAGGGTCTGAACGGTCACCCGCGGCATGGAACCATGTTACGGGTCCGGTGTCGAAAAGTTGTTAAGAAGACGAACCGCGCAGGCGGTAGCCCACGCCGCGCACGGTCTCGATCTGGGCGCCGCAGGGGCCGAGGCGGCGGCGCAGGTTCTTGACGTGGGCGTCGACGGTGCGGGCGTCCACGTAGGCCTCGCCCAGCTGGTCGAGGAGCTCGTGGCGCGAGAGCGCCCGCCCCTCGGCCTGCGCCAGCGCCGCCAGCAGCCGCAGCTGCGTGGGGCTGAGCGCGACCGGCGCCTCGCCGCAGCGGGCCTCGAAGGCGTCGAGGTCCACCGCGATCGCGCCCACGCGGTAGATCCGGGCGGCGCGGGCGCCGCCGCCGACGCGCCGCAGCACCGCCCGCACCCGCGCCACCACCTCGCGGGGGCTGAAGGGCTTGGTGATGTAGTCGTCGGCGCCCAGCTCGAGCCCCACGAGCCGGTCCACCTCCTCGGCCTTGGCCGTGACCATCAGGATGGGCACGTCCGACTGGGCGCGGATGGTGCGGGCCACCTCGAGCCCGCCGATCTCGGGGAGCATCAGGTCGAGCAGGATCAGGTCGGGCCGGAAGGCCCGCCACAGCTCGAGCGCGCGCTTGCCGCTGGCCGCGCGCTCGGTCACGAACCCCTCGGCCCGCAGGTAACGCTCGAGCACGTCGGCGATGCGGGCCTCGTCCTCGACGACCAGAATGCGCTTTTCGGCCATGGCTTCCATTGTACGCTCCTCCCCCGGCGCCCGGCGGGCGCCGGGGTGCCGTCGGGGCTAACGGTTGCCGCCTGGGGGGTTGGTGGCGTGCATGACCTCCTCGACCTTGGTCAGGAGTTCGTGCACCTGCTCCGGGGAGAGCTGCAACGTGCGCACCCGCGCCACCTCCTCGGGGGTGTAGGCGGCCGCGGCGGCCTGGGTGCCCGGCCGCTTCCAGCTGGCCTGCTCGAGGATCCAGTTCAGCAGGGCGGCCGCCTCTTCGTCGTCCAGCACGGGCGCGTAGCCCGGCATGAAGCCGTCGTAGGTGTAACCGCGCTGCACGAGCTCGCCCTTGAGCCCGAAGAGGGTGGTGGCGATCACGAACTCCCGGCCGCCGTCGAAGGTGGAGAGGTTCTTGATCGGGCCGCCGATGAACGGGTAGGTGCCGGGAAGGCCCTCGCCGTCGGCCTGGTGGCAGGCCTGGCAGTACTGGGTGTAGAGCGCCTCCCCGTCCGCCGCGAACGCGAACCCCAGGGCCAGCGCGAGGAGCAGGAGCGTCGCCGTCAACTTCTTCATCTTCGTTCACCTCCGCGGCCATGGTGCACCGCGGGCGGTGAACGGAGGGCGAAGAGGGCGTGAAGGTTCGGTGAACGGGTCCGGGGCTAGGGGGGCGGGGCGCCGCGGAACGGCGCGGTCTGCAGGATCTCCTCGGCCTCGATCAGCAGCTCGTGCACCTGCTCGGGGCTCAGCGACCGGGCCCGCATGCGGGCCGCCTCTTCGGGGGTGAAGGGCCGCACCGGCGCCGGGGCCGGGCGGGTCCAGCCGAAGCGCGCGCGGATCCAGTTGAGCAGCGCGGCCACCTCGGCGTCGTCGAGCAACGGGGCGTAGCCGGGCATGAAGCGCTCGTAGGTGTACGGACCCTGCACCAGCATCCCCTTCAGGCCGAAGAGGGTGACGGCGATCAGGTACTCCCGCCCCCGTTCGAAGGTCGCCAGCTTCCGCACCGAGCCCCCCAGGGAGGGGAAGGTGCCGGGGGTGCCCGAGCCGTCCTCCCGGTGGCAGACCTGGCAGTAACGGGCGTAGAGAACGCCCGCGTCGGCCGCGTACACCAGCCCCAACGCGAGCACCAAGGTCCCGACCCATGCGGCCTTCTTCATCTTCGCTCACCTCCGCCTGCCGTCCGCGCCGCCGGCGGGGAGCCGGGGGCCAAAAAGGGGGAACGCGGCGCGGGCTACGAGGCCTCGCCGAAGGGCAGCTCGGCGGGGGGCAGGGCCTCGCTGATCGCGTAGCCCTGAAGGTAGTGGACGCCCACGTGCTGGAGCCACTCGCGCTGGGTCTCGGTCTCGACGCCCTCGGCCAGCACGTCGATGCCCAGCTGGCTGGCCAGCGCCACGATCATCCGCACGATGCCGGCGTCCTTGGTGCGGAAGGGCACGCCGCTGATGAAGGCGCGGTCGATCTTGATCAGGTCGATGGGGAAGTCGGAGAGGTAGCTGAGCGAGGAGTAGCCCTGGCCGAAATCGTCGAGCGCGAGCTGCACCCCCAGCTCCTTGAGCTGCCCCAGCACCCGCTTCGTCTGCTCGGGGTCGCGCGAGGCCTGGGTCTCGGTGACCTCGATCAGCAGCCGCTCGGGCTCTACCCGTTCCTCCTTGAAGAGCTGCTCGAGGAAGCCCAGGAAGCCGGGGTCGAGGAGCGAGGCGTAGCCGACGTTGACGCTGACCCAGACCGGCGGTTCGGCGCCGCGCCAGCGGGCGATCTGGCGCACCGCCTGGGTGAGGATCTGACGGTCGAAGCCGGTGGCCAGCCCCGCCTCCTCGATCAGGGGCAGAAACTCTTCGGGGAAGATCTGCCCGCGGGTGGGGTGTTCCCAGCGGACCAGCGCCTCGAGGCCGCGCATCTCCCCCTGCACGTTCTGGATGGGCTGGTAGTAGAGGATCAGGCTGCCCGACTGCATGGCGGTGCGCAGGTCGGTCTCGAGCTGGAAGCGCTCGTGGGTGTAGACGTTGAGGTGGGGCGAGTAGAACTGCAGGTGGACCTTGTCGTCCTTGGCGCGGTACATGGCGATGTCCGCGTGGCGCAGCAGCTGCTCGAAGGTCTCGCCGTCGGCGGGGTAGAGGGCGATGCCGGCGCTGCCGGAGACGTGGATGTGGTGGCCCTCGACGTTGAAGGGGGGTCGCAGGACCTGGATGAGGCGCTGGGCCAGCTCGAGCACCCCCTCCTGATCGTCGCGACGCGCCAGCAGCCCGAACTCGTCGCCGCCGAGGCGGGCCAGCACGTCGCCGGGACCGGTCTGCTCCTCGAGGCGGCGCGCCACCTGCACCAGCAGGGCGTCGCCGATGTCGTGCCCCAGGGTGTCGTTGACGTTCTTGAAGCGGTCCAGGTCGATGTAGACGAAGGCGAAGCCGCCCCCGTCGCCGAGCTCGCGGATCGCCTCCTCGACGCGCTCGCGCAGCATGCGCCGGTTGGCCAGCCCGGTCAGGGCGTCGTAGTAGGCCATGTGCTCGATCTGGGCCTCGTAGACCTTGTGCTCGGTGATGTCGCGGGCGCTCACCAGCACGCCGCGCACCGCGGGGTTGGCCAGCAGGTTGCGGCCGCGCACCTCGAGCCAGCGGGTCTCGCCCGAGGCCGAGCGGATGCGGAAGGTGACGTGGATGGGCCGCGAGGGGTCCTCCAGCGCCGCGCGCAGGGAGCGCTCGGCGGCGGGCCGGTCGTCGGGGTGAATGCTCTCGCCCACCGTCAGCCCCACGAGGTCGCGCACCTTGTGCCCCAGCACCGCCTCGACCGCGGGGCTGATGTAGCGGATGCGCATCTCCTCGTCGAGCACCGCGGTGATGTCCGAGGTGTTCTGCAGGATCGTGCGGAAGCGCTCCTCGCTGCGGGCCAGCGCCTGCTCGAGGCGGCGGGCCTCGGTGACGTCGCGCATGAACCAGACGCGCCCCCCGGTCTCGCCGCCGTCGAGCGGCGCCGAGGAGGCCTGGAGGATGCGGCCGTCCTTGAGCCGCAACTCGATGTGGACGTTGCGGTCGGGGCGCTCGTGCAGCTCCAGCAGCACTTCGGCGAAGCGCTTGGGGTTCTTGGTGCGGCGGGTCAGCACCGAGAGTCCTGCGCTCCCTTCGGTGGAGAGCTCCTCGGCGCTCAGGCCCCAGATCTCCAGGAAGCGCTTGTTGTAAAAGAGCGGGCGCCACTGGGCGTCCACGGCCAGGATGCCGTCGCCGGCGGCCTCGTTGATGCGCTCGAGCAACGAGCGCTGCACCGAAAGCTCGCGGGTGCGCTCGACGCGCTCGATCCCGGCGGCCAGCGAGGCCGCCGCGGTGCGCAGCACCCGGATCATCTCGTGGCCGAAGCGGCGGCCCGTCTCGGTGAGCTCGAAGCCCGCGAAGCCCCAGAAGGCCCCGCCGATGAGGAGCGGTAGCAGCAGGATCGAGCCCACGCCGCTGGCCTCGAGCATCAACCGCTCCTCCCCCGGCAGCTGCGCGACCGGACCTGCGATCACCTGACCGTGCTCGAGCTCGCGGAACCAGCGTGCGAAGCGTGGGTCGTTCTCCACCAGCTCGCCCGAGAGCGGGCTGTCGATCCGCGTCTTGAGCACGTCGCGCACCCACTCCACCTGCAGCGAGGCGCGGCGGCGGCCGGTCTCGGGGTGGTCCTCCACCTTGTAGAGGTAGGCGCGCTCCGCCCCCAGGCTCATGGCCAGGGTGGCCATGGCCTTGTTCAGCGGCCAGGCCAGGTCGTCCTTGGCCGCCAGCATGGTGCGGGTGGCGTCGGAAACGCCCTTGAGCAGGCGCTCCTGGCGCCGCAGCGTCTGTTCGGCGAGCTTGTAGGGGGTGACCTCGAAGGCCTCGAGCCGCAGCCCCTCGGCGCTCGGCTCCACGAAGACGCGCAGCCAGACGAGGCGGCCCGCGGCGTGCACCGCCCGCAGCTCCAGGGTCGTGGCCTCGCCGGTCTCGAGGACCTGCTCCTGCACCTTTTCCCAGAGGGGCCGGTCTTCGGGGTAGACCAGCCCGGCGAAGGGCTCGCCGTGCACCTCCTCGGTCACCCAGCCCAGCAGCGGCTCGAGGTTGCGGGAGCGCACCAGGCGCCCCCGCTCGTCCACGCTCAGTTCCAGCGCCCGGCTGCCCGCCCGCGGCCGCGGCGCCACCACGGCCCAGACGATCAGGGCGAGGCCCAACCCGGTCGCGCCCCAGCCCGCGGCCCCGCCCAGAGCGAGGCCCAGCGCGGTGAACGCGAGGCCCAGGCCCGTCAGCAACGCCGAACGTCGCTTGCGCCACGTTCCCGCCAGCCCCACGATGAGCGCGGCCGATACGAAGAGGAGAATCCAGCTCAGATTCGGTTCCATAAATACGCGCTCCGTGGTGTTCAAGACACCAGTATACGCGTATTTTAGCGGCCCGCGGCCCCGCGGTGGTATAACCGGTGCGTGCTGCTCGTGCCCGCAGATCTACCCTTCCCCGCCGACCCCGAGGCCCTCTACGGCCGCGGCGGCCCCTGGGTGCTGGAAATCGGCTTTGGGGACGGGCGTTTTCTGGTGGAGCTCGCCCGGCTCCACCCCGAATGGAACCTGCTCGGCGCCGAGGTGGCCCCGGCCAGCGTGAGCCGGGCGCTCCGGCGCCTGAAGCGCGAAGGCGTAACCCAGGCGCGCCTCTTCCGCGGCGACGCCCGCTTCCTCCTGCGCAACCTGGTGGGCCCGCGGGCGCTCGAGCGCGTCTACGTCAACTTCCCCGACCCCTGGCCCAAGAAGAAGCACGCGCAGCGGCGCCTTCTGCAGGTGCCCTTCTTCCGCCTGCTCTCGACCCGGCTGGCCGCGGGCGGGGCGCTCTGGCTCACCACCGACCACCCCGAGTACTACGAATTCGCCACCGCCGAGGCCCGCGCCAGCGGCCTCTTCGAGGTGCGCCCGGGCCCGCCCCCGCCCGAGACCCTGCGCACCAAGTACGCCCGCAAGTGGCTCGACCAGTCGAGGCCCATCTTCCACGCCGCCTTCGCCAAGACCGCCGAGGCCGACGAGGCCTTCCCCCCGATCCGGAGGTACCCCGTGCCCCACGCCCTGATGCAAGGAACCCCGCCCCCCGCCGAAGCCTTCCGCAAGCAGGTGGAGACCGCTCCCGAGGCCAACGTGGTGCTGCTCGAGGCCTGGCAGGCCGGCCCCGGCCTGGTCGTGCTCGCCCGGGTGGAGGAGGCCGAGCTGGCCCAGGAGGTGCTGCTCGAGGCCCGGCCCAGCAGCAAGGGGGTCTACGTGGGCCTGCGCCCCAGCTGCAGCCCGCTCGTCACCGCCGGGGTCAAGCGGGCCGTGGGCCTCCTGGTCCGCTGGCTCGAAGCGCAGGGGCTCGAGACCGCGCAGCGCAGCTACTGACACCCTGCCCACGCCACCCGACACCCCACGGGCAGCCGTACGGTGTGGCCGCGCCGCGTTGGGGTTCCCGCCGGCGGGAACGCATATCCGCGCTCCTCGGCGATCGGGCCCCCTATAGATACACAACTTGATTATGGTGTGTATGTTGTGTAATATAATGAAGTTAATGAAAAAGATAGCGAGCCTCGTCCTGTTCGCTTGGGTCCTCCTGGCCTCCGGGTCCACGCTGCCATGTGAACCCTGCCCACCCGCCCCCCTCCATTACGCGGCCTGGAGCGGCAACCTTTCCTGGATGCGGCACCTGCTCGCGTACGGCGCCTCGCCGAATCAGCCTGATACTTACTTCAAGACTCCGCTCCACTTCGCAGCCGAGGCGGGGCATGTGGACGCGGTTCGCCTGCTCCTCGCCGCCGGGGCGCAAGTCGATGCGTTTGAGGTCCTTGAGGGCACCCCCCTCACCCACGCCGCGGTGGCGGGACACGCCGACGTCGTCCGTTTGCTGCTCAAGGTGGGCGCCGATCCCAACCGCACCTTCTTAAACCCGGAAAGCCAAGATTGCTACGAATGGGGCTGTTCCCTTTCACCCCTGGAGGCGGCGGCCAAGGGCGGCCACGCGGAGGTCGTACGCATCCTGCTCCAAGGGGGGGCCCACCCCTTCACGCCCAGAGATGAGCACGACAGAGAGTTCTGGCCGAACGCTTTCCAGCACGCCCTCCTGGGAAATCACCCCGAGGCCGCGTGGCTGCTCGCCGAACGCATGCTAACCTCTCTCGAACGCGCCGCTTTTTATGGTAGCGCCCGGAAAGTGCGGGAGCTCCTGGGCAAGGGCCAGGACCCGAACGAAGTGGGGCGCTCGGGTTGCACCCCCCTTCACCTCGCCGCCTGGCAGGGTGAGCTGGAGGTCGTCCGCATCCTGCTCCAGGCGGGGGCCCAACGAAACGCGCGCTGCCACAAGCCGCTCCCCAACTTCACCCCCGTAGAACTCGCCGCCCTCGGCGGCTGGCCCGACGTGGTCGAGCTTCTGGCCAAGGGCGGCCCGGAGTACCGGGCCTTGCAGCTCGCGGTTTACAAGCGAAGGGGCGCAGGCCCGGCCGAGGGCCGCTCAGAAAGAAGCCCCGACCGCCCGGCCGTCGTCCGCTACCTCGTCGAAAAGCTCAAGACCCCGGTGGCCGCCCCGAAGGAGTACAGAGGCTTCACCTATCCCGATCCCTGGCGTTATCGGCTCGACTTCGAGGGGGCCCCGCTCGAGCTCGCCGCCAAGAACGGCCAGGCAAACGCCTTGGCGCTAATGCTGAAGTCGAAGCCCGGGGACCTTGACCTAAGCGGGCCCTACGGCCACTGGCTCCTGGCCAAGGCGGCAACAAGCGGCCACCTGGAGGTGGTGCGCCTGCTCGTCGAAGCCGGGGCGCCGGTGAACGACCCCCTGTCTCCGGAGCTGCCGAGCCCGGCCCTCGCGGAGGCGGTACGGTCGGGCCACCGCCACGTGGTTCGCTACCTGCTCGAAAGGGGGGCCAAGACGAGCCCCGACCAGGTTCCCGAGCGGGGCCGGAGCTACGAGTGGCAGGGCTACGGCTACGCGCTCCAGCTGCACCCGCCGCTCGTCGAGGCGGCCGCCCGGGGCGACCTCGCGATGGTCCGGCTCCTGGTGAAGCACGGGGCCTGGCTTGGGCGCTACCTCACCACCGTCCCCTTGGGCTGGATAGATCGTGAATCGTGGACTGGGTTGGTGATATTCGACTATTACCAGGTTACGCCACTCGAGGTCGCCGTTCACGAGGGCCGCCTCCAGGTGGCGCGCTACCTGGTGGAGAAGGGGGCCGTCCCGCCGCCGGGCCTGCTCGAAGTCGCCGCCCGGCAGGCGAACCCGGAAATGGTCCGATTCGTGCTCGGGCTGAAGCCGGGGCGAGAGGAGCGGAAGCGGGCGCTTGCCTGGGCCACGGATGCGGACGTTGTCCGGCTCCTCCTTGGCGCTGACCGGCCCGGGAAAGCGGATATCGCGGGGAGTGGTGTGCCGGCCGAGGCGCTCTATCAAGCCATTGTTAATAAGCGCCACGAGGCCCTCCGCACCCTTCTCGAGGCAGGAGCGAACCCGAACACCCGATCCGAATGGGGCGTTCCACCGGACGATGATTCGGTCTCGCCGCTGTTTTCAGCCATCCTCAACGACGACCCGGTTGCCGCCAGGTTGCTCGCGATTAACGGCGCAACCTTCAAGGACGAGGCCGAGCGAAAGCAGGCGGTCGAGGCCGCAGGCCGTACCCTGAAGCCCTACCTGGCCATGATCGTGGCCAACCTAACCGGCCGGCAGGAGCTCGTCTGTCCGGCGATCGAGCGCTACAACAAGCACCGACTGGACGCTGGCGAAGGCATTCCTATGGAATTCCAGCTGACGTCCTGCCTGTAGTAGCGCCGAGTGGGGCCGCAACCGAGCCGGACCGGAAGAGACCGCCCAGCGGCCGCTCCCTCGTCACCGCCGGGGTCAAGCGGGCCGTGGGCCTCCTGGTCCGCTGGCTCGAGGCGCAGGGGCTCGAGACCGTGCAGCGCAGCTACTGACGCCCCCCACGCATCAGCCCGACCCGACCGGCAACCACCAGGACTGCAGCCAGGGCGGGCACCGCGGGGTTCCACGCGCCCGGGAGCAGCCCCGCCAGCACGGCGCCGAGCGCGGTGGCGGCCGCGCCCGCCCCGGCGATCCAGCCCACCGCCGCCCCCAACGCGACGCCCGTCAGGCGCCTTTGCAACAGCGTCGTCCCTGCGGCCTGCACCCCCGAAAGCCCCGCGCCCAGCAGCGCAGCGCCCGCCACCAGCCTTAGCCCCGTGGGAGCCGTGAGCCCCAGCGCCCCCGACATCGCCAGCAGCAGCGCGCCGCGGAGCAGCCGGCCCTCCCGCACGAATCCGAGCGCCCAAACCCCCGCCGCGCCCAGCAGCATCCCGCCCGAGAACGCGGCGCCGTAACCCCCCAGCGCCTGCGGGCCCAGCCCCTGCGCGTCCAGCCACAGCGGTACCTTCACCTGCAGGTAACCGAGCAGCGAAAAGGCCCCCGCGAGCGCAACCCCAAGGGGCCAGAAGCGCACGGGGGAACGCAGTCCCGAGCCGCGCGCCGCCGGCGGCGCCGGGGAAAAGGCCCCCCGCGCCGGCCCCAGGCGGGCCAGGCCCAGGGCGCGGACCCCCAACAGCGCCGCGGCCGCGCCCAGTGCAACCCCCAGGCCCGTACGCTGGGTCAGCGTCCCCGCGAGCGGCCAGACGGCGACCGGCAACCCCAGACCCACGGCGGTCAGCACCGCGTTCGCGCGCGTCCACTCCCGCTCGGCGCGCCCGGCCGCCACCAGCAACGGGCCCACGACCCCCTCGAGCACGCCCACCGCGCCCGCGGCCCCGTAGACGGCAAGCGCCGCCGCCCCGGGGACCCACGATCCGAACCCCGCCGCGCCGAGGAAGACCAGGACCGCCAGCGCCTCGGCCAAGGCCAGACGCGCGAGCGGATCCGCCGCAACCCAGCGCGCGAGCCAGGGGGAGGCGAGCCGCGGCCCCACCCCCAGCACCGCCCCCGCGGCCACCCAGCCCGGGCCCGCCGCCAGGGCCAGGAAGGGCGCTGCGGTAAGCGCCAGCACCCAGGCCGACACCTCGAAGCCGTACCCCAACAAGTAACCGCGCCACGCACGCTCCGTCATGTCCCGCAGCGTAGCGGGGTCCATGTGTAAAAACGACCTCCTCTTTTTTACGTTTTCGATTAGTCTGGAAGCGTGGAGCCAACGCGCCTCGACCCGGGAAGCGAGGCGGCGCGCACCCTCGACCGGCCCCGGGCGCGCGCCATGCTGGCCCCGTTCCTGACCGGGCCGCGCGGCCTCAGCGAAGCGGCCCGCGCCGCCGGGGTCAGCCGCCAGGCCATGCGTTACTGGGTGCGCAAGTTCGAGCGCCTGGGGCTGCTCGTGCGCCTCTCGGGACCCGGCCGGCCCTGCTGGGAGAGCGCCGCCCCCGCCTACCTGATCCCCTTCTCCGCGAGCCGCGCGGCCGGCCTGGAGGAGTGGCTGGCCGAGCGAACGGCGGCGGACCACGCCGCGCTGCTGCGCGCCGCCACGCGCCATCTGGAGGCCCGCGGGCTCGACCACCTGTTCTTCGGCACGGGTCCAGACGGCGGCGAACCCCTCACCCGCCCCGCCGACGCCCAAGGGCGGGTGGCCCTGGAAAGCGGCGTCTTGGACGGCTTTGCCGGCGTGCTGGAGCTCTCCCCCGCCGACGCCGACGCCCTGCGCCGCGACCTGGCCGCGCTCTGGGAACGCTACCGCCGCCGCGGCGGCCGCGGCGTGCGCCTGCGCGTCTACGCCTACCTGGTCGAAGAAAAGCGGCGCTGAAGGCCCTTCGCCGCACCGGAGCGGCAGGAGCGCGGCCGGCACTACAATGAGGTATGCCCCTCGACCCCACCGCACCCGACCTGGACACCTACCAGAAGAAGTCGCGCAAGACCTGGAGCCTCATCCACACCGACCACCCCATCACCTACCCCACCCTGGGCCTGGTCAACGAGGCCGGCGAGCTGGCTGGCAAGGTCAAGAAGATCTTCCGCGACAAGGGCGGGGTGATCGGCCCCGAGGACCGCGAGGCCCTCAAGTACGAGCTGGGCGACGTGCTGTGGTACCTGGCGCAGATCGCCACCGAGCTGGACCTCAGCCTGCGCGAGGTGGCCGAGGCCAACCTGGAAAAGCTCTTCGACCGGCTCGAGCGCGGCGCCATCCAGGGCGAGGGCGACCACCGCTAGGAGGCCCCATGAGCTACGACCTCAAAGACGTCAAGATGCCGGTGCTCACCGGCCGGGCGCTGCGCACCTTCGCCGCCGCCCTCGACGGCCGCGTCACCGGCCCGGCCCTGGTGAAGAAGCTGATGGCCGACGCGGGCGTGCCCCGGCTGGCCGAACTCAAGGACCTGCCCGCCCCGCTCTTCTTGCCGCTCGCGCCCGCCCCCGAACCCGTCCCCGAGGCCCACGCGCCCAGGCCACGCCTCGCCTCGCGCTTGGTGGCCATCTTTCGCCGCGAAGCGGCTCCCGAAAACCCGCCCGAGCCCCCCGGTGGACCCGCGCCCTTCCGGAGCGCCGCCGACTTCGTCGCCGCCTACGAAAGCGGCAAGACCACGCCCGAGGAGGTGGCCGAGCGTTTCCTCGCCGCCTACGCCGAGCTCAACCCCAAGCTGCACGCCTTCATCGCCGTGAATCCCGACGACGTCCGCGCCCAGGCCGCCGCCTCGGCGATGCGCTGGCGCCGCGGCGAGCCGCTGGGTCCGCTCGACGGCGTGCCCGTGGCCGTCAAGGACGAGCTCGACGTGGCCGGCTACCCCACCACCGTCGGCACCGCCTTCCTGAAGGAGGTGGCCGCGGAAGACGCCACCGCCGTCGCCCGGCTGCGCGCCGCCGGGGCGCTGATCGTGGGCAAGGCCAACATGCACGAGCTGGGGGCCAACCCCACCGGCCACAACCCCCACCACGGCCACGCCAAGAACCCCTACGACCCGGCGCGCGACACCGGCGGCAGCTCGTCGGGTCCGGCCGCGGCCGTCGCCAGCGGCCTGGTGCCCCTGGCCCTGGGGGCCGACGCCGGCGGCTCCATCCGCGTGCCGGCGGCGCTCACCGGCGTCTACGGCCTCAAGCCCACCTTCGGCGGCGTCAGCGAGCACGGCGCCTACCCGATCTGCTGGAGCGTGGCCCACGTGGGCCCGCTGGGCGCCGGCGCCTACGACGTGGCCCTGGCCCACCGCCTGATCGCCGGACCCGACCCGGCCGACCCCCACACCGCCTCGGCTCCGGTGCCCGAAGCACCCGACTGGCGCCGCGAGGACCTCTCGGGCCTCAAGGTCGGCGTCTGGCCCGCTTGGTTCGACCACGCCGAGCCGGAGGTGGTCGAGGTGGCCCGCGCCGCGCTAGCGCAACTGGAAGAAGCGGGGGCCGAGGTCGTCGCGTTCGAGCTGCCCGGCCTCGACGACGCCCGCATCGCCCACGCGGTGACCGTGCTGGTGGAGATGGGGCGCAGCTTCCAGCGCACCCAGGAGCACTGGCGCGCGCTGGCCCCGGCCACCCGCATCAACCTGAAGATCGGCCAGAGCGCCGCCGGAGCCGACTACGTGGCCGCCCAGCAGGTGCGGGCGCGCATGGTGGCGGCGCTGGACGAGGTGCTCGGCCGGGTGGACCTGATCGCCACCCCCACCACGGCCATCGTCGCGCCGCCCATCCCCAAGGCCGCCGAGCCCGACGGCATCAGCGACCTGGGCACGGTCACCAAGCTGATGCGCTTCATCTTCCTGACCAACCTGACCGGCCACCCCTCGCTCTCGCTGCCGGCGGGGTACACCGAGGCGGGCCTGCCCGTGGGGCTGCAGCTCATCGGCCGCGCCTGGGGCGAGCGGACGCTTCTGGAAACCGCACGGGTGCTCGAGCGCTCCGGCAAGCGCCGGCGGCCGCAGGCGTTCGTGGACCTGCTGGACTGAGCGCGGGGCCCGTATGGGAAAACGGCGCGGCGAAGCCGCGCGCGGAGGTGCGCGTGCCCGAGGTCGCCCTGGTCATCCCCAGCTACTGGTCGCGGCCGCGGCCTGAGGTCTGGCGGCCGGGGGACGCCGTCTACGACCATCCCACCCCCCTGGACGCCGAGGGGACCCTGCGCAGGACGCTCGAAAGCCTGCAGGTGTTGCCGCGCCGCGATTTTCGTCTGGTGGTGCTGGCCGTTCCGACCAGCGACGAAATCGCAGCGGCGGTGGAGCGGCGGGTGGAGGCGATCGTCCGCGAAGCGGCCGTAAGGCTGGCCGTTCCCTGGAGCGTCTTCGGGCCTTCCCAGCTCGCCCGCGTTCACGCGGAGCTCGAGCGCCGAGGCCTGGGGCACCTGAAGGACCTCTTGCGGCTCCGGGGCTACGCGAACGTGCGCAACCTCTGCGTCTTCGTACCCCATGTTCTGGGGGCCGACACGGCCGTTCTGATCGACGACGACGAGGTCTTCGAAGACCCGGACTTCATGGACAAGGCCTTGGAAGCCGTCGGCCGGACCCTCGGCGGCGAGCCCGTCTACGCCGTGGCCGGCTACTACCGGCAACCGGACGGCGGCTTCCTCGTCCCCGAGCCCGCCGAGGCGTGGGCCCGGGCCTGGGGCCAGGTCGAGGCGATGAACCGGGCCTTCAAGGCCTACATCGGCCGCCCGCCGCGCTACAAGGTCACGCCCTTCGCTTTCGGCGGCAACCTGGTGCTCCACCGCGCGCTCTTCACCCGGGTGCCCTTCGACCCCGGGGTTCCCCGCGGAGAAGACATCGACTACGTGATCAACGCCCGCATCTTCGGCTTCAAGGTCTTCCTCGACCGCACCCTCGCCATCCGCCACCGGCCCCCGCCCAAGACCCACCCGGCCTGGCGACGCCTGCGCGAGGACGTGCTCCGCTTCGTCTACGAGCGGGAAAAGATCCGCGGGCAGACCGGCCTGCCTGGCACCGTCCGGGTCCGCGCCGAGGATTTCGACCCCTACCCCGGGGCCTTTTTGAAGGACGACCTGGAGCTCGGGGCCGAACGGGCCGCGCGGGCGCTCGCGGAGGCCTACCGCCGGCAGGGCGACCCCGAAGGCGCACGCGAGGTGCTGCGCACGCTCGAGCTGATGCACGCCGCGCTGGACGATCCAGGCGACCCCTTCTCGGACCTCGTGCGGCTGCAGCGGCGCTGGACGGAACTGATGCGGGCTCTTTCGCGCCCCGAGCTGCGGCGTGGGCTCGCCCGCGCCCTCGCCGGGGCGTAGCGCGACCGCGCTCCAGGACCGCGCGCCGGCGTCGTTTTCGTAGGTAGCGGGGCAGGCTGCCGCCTCGCCCTTTACGCGGCGGCTAGCCCGGACGCACCGCCCGGCGCGCCGCCTCCAGCCTGCGGGCGATCGAGGGGTGGTTGTGCAGCCAGAACTCCACCCACTCCGGCGGCTCGGGGTCGGCCAGGTTTTGTTTGGCCAGCGCCACGAAGGTGCTTTCGAAGGCGGGCAGGTTGGGCACCAGCTCGAGCGCGTAGCGGTCGGCGGCGTACTCGCGGGCGCGCATGAAGGCGTTGCTGACCACCTGGGCGAGCGTCATCCAGAAGGCGAGCACCAGGTAGAGCAGCGGCAGGGTGGCCACGTCGCCCGGGCCCGCCAGCCCCCAGCGGCCGGCGGTCCAGACCAGCACCGCGTGCGCCAGGACGATGCCGAGGGCGAAGAGCAGGCCGAAGAGGCCCAGCATCCAGGGCCAGTCCTTGTGGGCGCGGTGGCCCAGCTCGTGGGCGACCACGAACTCGAGCCCTTCGGGCCCGACCTCGTCCAGCAGGGTGTCGAAGACCAGCACCTCCAGCTTGCCGCCCTTCGGGGAAAGCATGGCGTTGCCGCGGGCGGTCTTCTCGCCGGCGCGCAGCACCCCCACCCCGCCAAAGGGGAAACCGGCCCGCTCGAACAGCGCCTTGAGGCGCGCGATCAGCGCTTCGTCTTCCAGCGGCTCGGCCTTGAACTGGGCGCGGATGAGAAGGGGCTGCACCAGGTAGAGGCCGACCATCAAGAGCGCCACCACCGCCAGCAGCGCCAGCCACCAGCCCCCGGGCCAGGCGCGGAAGACCAGGTAGACGGCCCAGAAGAAGAGACCAAGGAGCAGGGCACCGATGAGCCCCTGCTTGAACTGGTCCACGAGCCAGCCCGCCAGGCTCTGCCGGTTCGTACCCAGAACCTGCTCCTTCCGGTAGCCGAAGTACCAACCCAGCGGCAGGTTGAAGGGAATAAGCAGCAGCATGAACACCAAAACGAAGAGCAGCGAGGGAAGCGCGCCACTGCCGCCCAAAGCGTCGCGCAGGGCCGCCGCCCAGCCGGTGGGAACCCAGAGGAGGGCGTAGAGCGCCGTCCAGACCAGCTGGGCCACCTGGCTCCAGACGCGCATCCGCTCCTGCCAGCGGGCCTTTTTCAGGCCCTCCTCCCCCAGGGCTTCGTAGATCTGGGCCAGTGCCGGGCTTTGCATGGTCGCCTCCTAAGGGTTCAGGTGCTTCTCCAAGAACGCCTCGGCCTTGCGGAAGAAGTCGAGGCGGTTCTCCGCCTTCACGAAGCCGTGCCCCTCGTCGGGGTACTCCACGTACTCCACCGGCTTACCCTTTTCCTTTAGCGCCTGGACGATCTGCAGGCTCTCGGCGCGCTTGACCCGCGGGTCGTTGGCGCCCTGGCCGATAAGCAGGGGGGCTTGGATCTTTTCCGCGCTGAAGAGGGGCGAGGCGGCGCGCAAGAGCTCGGCGTCGCGTTCGGGGTGGCCCATGCGGGTGTGGAAGAGGGCGATCATCGGCTTCCAGTAGGGCGGCACGATCTCGAGCAGGGTGAAGAGGTTGGAAGGCCCCACGAGGTCGACGCCGGCGGCGTAGAGCTCGGGGGTGAAGGCCAGGCCCGCCAGGGTGGCGTAGCCGCCGTAGGAGCCGCCCATGATGGCGACGCGCTTCGGGTCGGCGATCCCCTGCCCCACGAGCCAGCGCACGCCGTCGGTCAGGTCGTCCTGCATGGCCCGGCCCCACTGCTTGTTGCCGGCGTTGAGCAGGGCCTTGCCGTAGCCGGTGGAGCCGCGGAAGTTGGGCTGGAGCACGGCGAAGCCGCGGTTGGCCAGCCACTGCGCCCAGGGGTCGAAACCCCAGACGTCGCGGTGCCAGGGGCCTCCGTGCGGCAGGATCACCGCCGGCAGGCCGCGCGGCTCCCGCCCCGGCGGCAGCGTCAGGTAGGCCTCGATCTCTAGGCCGTCGCGGGCGCGGTAGCGCACCGGCCGTCGCGGCGCCAGGGTGTATGCGGCCAGCGCGGGGAGGGCGTCGCCGAGCCGGCGCAGCTCGCGGGCGGCGCGGTCGTAGATCCAGTAGCGGGGGCTGGCCGCGTCCAGGCTTTCGCGGACGACCCAAAGGCGGTTCGCGGCGTCGCGGTTGACGACGTAGGCGTCGCCCTTCAGCTCGGCCAGGCGTTCGAAGTCGGGCTCGAGCGCGGGATCGAGCACGATCCAGCCCAGCCGATCGCGCATCACCGCCACGGCCTCGGGGCGCTCAGCGCGCGGGTGGAAGAGCAGCCCCTCGGCCTCGGGCAGGTCGTAGCGCGGGTCTTCGGCGAGCACCCGCTCCTCGCCGCTGGAAAGGTCGAGGGCCACCAGCGCCGCGGTGTCGCGCCCGACGGACGAGGAAAGGTAGAGGGTGTCGCCCCGCACCGCCAGCGGCCAGGTCCCAAGGCTGTCGTCCAGGCCCCACTTCATCAGGGAGCGCCACGCCTTGCCTTCGCGCACGAAGAGCTCGCCGCCCCCGTCGTCGGTGGCCTTGAGGGCCACGCGCACCTGCAGTTGTTCGTCGGCGGTAAACCCGATGAAACCCGGGTTCTCCACCACCCGCTCGCGCGCGCCGCTCCGGGCGTCGATGCGCCAGACGTCGTGCAGGCTGGGGTCGCGGTCGTTGAGCAGCACCAGGATCTCGTCGGGGAAGTCGGGGTGGACCATCAGCGGCCGCGCCTGCACGCCCTCGCCGGGGGTGAGCCGCCGCGGCTCGCCGCCCGCAGGGTCCAGCGCGTAGAGCCGCCAGTTTTCGTCGCCGTCTTTGTCCTGGACGTAGACCTGCAGCCCCGAGGGGAGCCAGCCGTGGCCCAGCACCCCGCGGCCGCGGTCGGAGGTGACGCGGCGGCGCTCACCGGTGGCGAGGTCCATGATCCAGAGGTTCTTCACCCCCTCCCAGGGAGCGATGAAGGCGACGCTTCGGCCGTCGGGGGCGACCTGCACATCGCCCAGCTCGGGGTCGCCGAAGAGGACTTCGAGGGGAATTTTCTTTACAGACATACCCCAGTTTAGCGCAGCCAGCCTTGAGGGTTGTATGGTGTACTAGTGTTGTAGTACACTCGGCACGTGGAGGTGAGGTACTTGTGGCACATCGAACCCGAGAAAGGGCCGATCTACGCCCAGATCGCCGCGGAGGTGAAGCGCATGCTGGCCCGCGGTGAGCTCGCTCCCGGCGGCAAGTTGCCCTCGGCGCGGACGCTGGCCGAGGAGGCGCGGGTCAACCCCAACACCGTGGTGCACGCCTACGCCGAACTCGAGCGCGAGGGCATCACCGAGACCCGCCGCGGCCTGGGCACCTTCGTGCGCGAGGACGTGGACGTCGAGGCGATCCGTAGAAGCGAGCTGGAAGCGGCCGCGCGCGCCTACCTGCGCACCGCACGGGCGTTGGGCGTGGATCTGGACGCGGCCCGCGAGGTCCTGAAGGAGGTGGCCGATGCACCTTGAACTCGAACGCGTGACCCGGCGCTTCGGCGGCACCGTGGCGGTCGACGGCCTCTCGCTCGAGCTGCCGACGGGCGGGGTGGTGGGGCTATTGGGCACCAACGGCGCCGGCAAGTCGACGACGCTCAAGCTGATGGCCGGCCTGCTCTACCCCGATGCCGGCGAGGTGCGCCTCGACGGCGCGCCGCCACGGCGGGTGCGGGGCGCGATCGCCTTCTTGCCCGAACGGGGGCAGATGTACGAGTGGCTGGACGTCAGGGGCGCGGTGGGGCTCTTCGGAAGCCTCTACCCCGACTTCCGGCCGGAGCGGTTTTACGAGCTGCTCGATCAGCTCGAGGTACCGCGCCGCAGCCTGACGCGGCTGTCCAAGGGGCAGCGGGCGCGCTTCCTGCTCGCGGCCACGCTGGCGCGCAAGGTGCGGCTCTACTTGCTCGACGAACCGCTGGGCGGGGTGGACCTGATCACCCGCGACCGTATCCTGGCGGCGCTGGTGAGCGAGTGGCGCGAAGACGCCACCTACGTCCTCTCCACCCACGAGGTGGCCGAGGCCGAGGGCATCTTCGACCGCGCCGTCTTCATGAAGGAAGGGCGGGTGGTCCTCAACGCCTCCGCCGAGGAGCTGCGCGAGCGGGGCCAGAGCGTCGCCCAGGCCTTCCGGGAGGTGCTGGCGTGAACCTCATCACCCTGGAACTGCGCAAACACCGGCTCCTGACCTTTGGCCTCGCCCTGCTCCTGCTCGTCTGGGTCGCCTGGCTGGCCCGCGGGGTGAGCGGCGGCGACCCGCTGCTCACGCTGGGGCTGGGGCTGGGCTCGCTGCTGGCCATCGCCCCCTTCGGCGTCCTCGTGCCGATCGTGCTGGCACGCGCCCTCGCCGGCGAAGCGGCCGGGCCCCTGGCCTTTTTGCTCGAAAGCCCCCGCAGCGGTTGGGCGCACGTGGCGGCGCGCTTCGGGGTCGGCTTCGCCGTCCTCGGCGTCTACTACGCGGTGCTCGTGGTCACGGTCCACTGGGTGGCCGCGGCGGCGGGGGTCCGCTACGATGCCTGGCTGCCGCTCGCGGTCTGGGTCTACACCGTCGCCGGTTGGGCGGCGCCGCTCTTGGCGCTGGGGCTGGTCTACGGGCTGCTGCTCAGCGCCTACCGCCCCGGCCGCGGCGGGCAGATCGTCGCCGTGGCCGCCAGCGCCGGGGTGCTGGCGGGGTGGTCGTGGCTGGGCCGCTTCGCCCTGGAGCGGCTGGGCTTCCTGCCCCAGCTGCCCCTTCCCCATCTCGTCCTACCGGAAAAGGTCGGTCGCTTCTTCGGCATCACCGGCGGCGCCCTGGACCTCAAGGCGGGGCTCGAGCCGCTGGTGCAGAGCATCCCCACCGCGCCGGTCTGGGTGGGGCTGGTGGTGACGCTGGCGCTGCTCGTGGTGGCGGCGCGGCTTTGGGAGGAGGCGGAGTGGGCATGAGCTACGAACTCTACCTGTACCTGCCGATCGCGCTCTTCTACCTGGCGCTGCTGGCGCTGGCCCTCTGGGGGGCCTGGCTGGGCTGGACCCGCAGCAAGAGCCCCACCGCGCGCGGCTTCGTTGTGGCCATGTCGCTGCTCTGGGCGGGGTTCACGCTCACGGGCGCGGCCGGGACCTACCGCGAGATCCAGCGCGTCGGCCTCGAGGGGCTGATGTCGGGCCAGCTCGAGACCCCGCTCACCGGCAGCTACCGCAGCTGCGTCCTCTGCTACGAAGGGCCGGCGGGCCGGGTCTACGTGGTGGCCGCCTCGCGCATCGAGGACGCGAACTACCAGCTCTCGGAGCCGAAACCCGCCCGCTACAGCCTGCGCTTCAAGGGCGGCACCGTCTACGCGGACGGCCGCGCGCTGGAGCCCGGCTGCCGCACGGGCGAGGCGGCCCCCGGCACGCAGTTCGTCGTCCCCCGGGCCACGGGGTTCCGGCTCGAGGTGGGCGACGCCGCCAGCTGCGACTGAGCCGACCGCCGCGGTCCGCCCCCTCCGGCACGCCGGAGGGGGTTTAGCATGGAGGTATGCTCCAGGTGGACTTTGCCAACCTCGACGCCTCCCGTATCGGCCCCGACCAAGGGGTGGAGTGGACCCGTGAGCTCGAGGCGGCCGCACCGCGGCTGGAAGCCGCGCGCGACGCGCTCTGGGAGCGGGCCGGCGACCCCGCGGCGATGCTCGGCTGGGTGCACCTCCCCGAGGCCACCGACGTGCTGCGTAGCGTGCAGCGCTTCGTGCTGGCGCAGGAGGGGGTGCGCGACGTGCTGGTGCTGGGCATCGGCGGCTCGGCCCTGGGGGCCAAGGCCCTGGACGCCGCGCTGGGCGGCGCGGGGGCACGCCTCCACTTCGTCGACAACGTCGAGCCCGAGCCGGTGGCGGCGCTGCTGGACCGCCTGGACCCGGCCGCCACCCTGGTCAACGTGATCAGCAAGTCGGGAACGACCGCCGAAACGATGGCGGCCTTCCTGATCGCGCTGGACTGGCTACGCCGGGCCCTGGGCCCGCGCTGGAAGGACCGGGTCGTCGTCACCACCGACCCCGAGCGCGGGGTGCTGCGCCCCTACGCCGAGCGGCACGGCCTGGCCAGCTTCGAGATTCCCCCCGACGTGGGCGGCCGCTTCAGCGTCTTCAGCCCCGTGGGGCTCCTCCCCCTGGCGCTCGCCGGGGTGGACGTCGCCGGCCTGCTCGCGGGCGCGCGCATGGCGGGGGCGCTCGCGCGTGCCGACGCCGGCGGCAACCTGCCGGCGCAGACGGCGCTCGCCCAGTACCTGGCCTGGCGCAAGGGGCAGCGGATCAGCGTGCTCATGCCCTACTCTTCCCGGCTGGCGCTCCTGCCCTCCTGGTTCGTGCAGCTGCACGCCGAGAGCCTGGGCAAGGCCTACGACCGCTCCGGCAGCCGCGTTCACGTGGGCCCCACGCCGCTGCCCGCGGTGGGCGCCACCGACCAGCACGCCCAGGTGCAGCTCTTCCGCGAGGGGCCCTTTGACAAGCTCGTCGTCTTCGTACGCCACCGCGAGGCCGACCGCGACCTGATCCTGCCGGCCGAGGAGGGCCTGGAGGAGCTGGGCTACCTCTTCGGCAAGAGCCTCTTCCAGCTCCTCCGCGCCGAGGCCGCGGCGACCGCCCACGCCCTGGCGGAGGCGCGGCGGCCCAACTACACCATCGTCCTCGAGCAGATCGACGCCTACCACCTCGGCTGGCTGCTGCAGCACCTGATGTGGCAGACCGCGTTCCTGGGCGAACTCTTCGACGTCAACGCCTTCGACCAGCCCGGGGTGGAGCTGGGCAAGCGCTACACCTACGCGCTCTTGGGCCGCCCCGGCTACGAGGAGCTGGCCGCGGAGCTGGCGCGCGCGGGGGTGGAGCCGTGACCGAAGCGGGGCTGGCCGCCAGCTCCGCGGCGCTGGCGGCGGGCTACCTAGGCGCCTCGCTGCAGCTCGTCTGGCGGCAGAGCCGGCCGCGGCGCGAGGTCACCGGGCTCACGCCGGCCCTCTACGGACTGGACTTCAGCGAGGTCCGGGTGAGGAGCCGCGACGGGCTCGAGCTGGCGGGCTGGTGGGTGCCCGGCGGGCGCGAGCGCAAGGCGGCGCTTTTGGTCCACGGCCTGAACGCCAGCAAGTCGAGCCCCTACGTGCTGCCGGCGCTGCCCGTCTACGCCCAGCAGGGCTACGGGGTGCTGCTTTTGGACCTGCGCGCCCACGGCGCCTCCCCGGGCGGGCGCACCACCCTGGGGGCGCTCGAGCTGCGCGACGTGCTGGGCGGCCTCGACTGGCTGGCCCAGCGCGGCTTCCCCCGCGAGGCCGTGGTGCTGCACGGCTGGAGCATGGGGGCGTCCACGGTGCTGCGGGTGGCCGCGGGCGAGTCTGTGCGCGCGGTGGTGGCCGACTCGGGCTACGCGCGGCTGAGCCGGCTGCTGCGCCAGCGCATGGGCCCCTGGCTCTACCCCGGCGCGGCGCTGGCGAGCCGCTGGCTGCTGGGGGTGAACCTCGCCGCCGTGGACCCGGAGGCGGCGACGGCGCGGCTGCGCGCGGCGGGCACACCCCTCTTCCTGCTGCACGGCAACGCCGACCGCACCGTCCCCTACGACCACGCCCTGCGGCTGCACGCGGCCTACCCCGAGGCGCGGCTGTGGACCCTCGAGGGCTTCCCCCACGTCTCCGCCTGGCGCCACCCCGAGTACGCCGCCCGCCTGCACGCGTTCCTTTCCGGTTTAGGAGGTCGCTGGTGAAGCTACGTTTTCGCGAAGACGGACCGCTCGTGATCGACCTGCCCGAAGGCAGCCGCTTCGTCCTCGACGGGGTGGAGCACACCCTACAGCGCCCGAAGCTGGCGCTGTGCCGCTGCGGCGGCTCGGGGAGGAAACCCTTCTGCGACGGCACCCACAAGCGCACGGGTTTCCGCGCCCCCGCGGGGTGGCTCGCGATCGACGACTAGTCGAGTTCCTTGACGAGGCGCAGGTGCTCCAGCGCCTCGCCGGCGTAGGGCTTCCAGAACGGCGAGCGCCAGCGGGCGTAGACCCGGAAGCCGAACCGGCGGTAGAGCCGCAGCGCCGCCTCGTTGCGCTCGGTGGTGGCGAGCTGGACCCCCGGCACCCCGCGCCCACGCAGGCAGTCGAGGAAGCGCGTCATCAGCGCCGAGCCCACGCCGCGGCCGCGCGCCTCGGGCAGCGCGTTGATGTGCAGCTCGGCGGGGAAGCGGTCCGAGGGCGCGCGCTCCCCGGGCTGCCGTAGCGACCGCCAGAGGTAGAGGAGGTCGCGCAAGAAGCGCGGGTAGCAGCCGCGCACCAGCCCCCCGAGCAGCACCCGCACCAGCCGCCGGCGGGCCCAGCGGGGCAGGGCCTCGGGGTCGCAGGCGCCGATCACGTAGGCGACGACCCGGCCCTCCGCTTCGGCCACGAAGTTGCAGCAGCCGGCCTCGAGGTAGGGGCGCACGAAGACGTCGGTCCACAGCGCCTCGTCGGGGAAGAAGCGCTCGATCGGCGCGCCCAGCAGCCCGGTCCGGTGCGAGATGCGGCCCACGGCCGCAAGGTCGGCGGGGGTGGCGGCTCGGATCCGCAGGGGTGCAGGGGGCATGAGATCGTCCTGCCTTAGTATAGGTCCGTGAACCCGACGCCCCGCTGGCTCTGGCTCGCCGCGCTCGTCGTCGTCTTCGTCGGCGTCAGCGAGGCGCTGCGGCTGTGGTGGCGGCTCGACCTGCTCGAGCGCCTGCTCGCGGGGTTGCTGGCGCTCAGCGTCTGGGCCTTCATCAACGGCCGCTGGATCTTCGCCTACTACCACGCGCTGCGGGCCTCGTGGATCAGCCGGCGGCTGCCGCCGCTGGCGGGGCTGGCCGCGGACGACCGCCTCCTCGTCCTCGCGCCCCACCCCGACGACGAGGTGCTCGCCGCCGCCGGCCAGATCCTGCAGGCGCTGGAGGCCGGCGCGCGGGTGCGCGTGGTCTGGCTCACCGCCGGCGACGCCTTCGACCTGGCCTCGGGGCGTCCGGCGCCCAGGCCCGAGGCCATGCGCGCGCTCGCGACGAAGCGCATGGAGGAGGCGCGCGCGGCCACGGCGCAGCTGGGGCTCGGGGAGGCGGACCGGATCTTCCTGGGCTACCCCGACCAGGGGCTGTTGCGCCTCTTCCTCACCCACTACTACCTCCCCTTCACCAGCCCCCACACGCGCCTGGCCGAGGTGGCCTATGCGGGCAGCCTGCGCCCGGGGGCGCGCTACACCGGCCGCGACCTCGAGACCGACCTGGAGGCGGTGCTGCGCGACTTCGCGCCCACCCGGGTGCTGGCGCCCAGCCCCCTCGACGCCCACCCCGACCACCAGGCGGCGGCGTACTTTGCCATGCGCATCATGGGCAAGCTGGGCTGGGAGGAGCGGCTGCGCTACTACATCGTCCACGGCGGCTACGAGTACCCCCTGCCCAAGGGGCTGCACCCGCGGCTGCCGCTCTATCCGGCGCCCCGCGGGCGGCGGCTGCCCTGGCGCAAGCTCGAGCTTTCGGACGAGCAGATCGAGCGCAAGCTCGCCGCCGCCCGCGCCCACGCCTCGCAGCTGCGGCTGATCGGGAACTTCATGCTCGCCTTCGTGCGCCGCACCGAGCTGGCCAGCCCCCTGCCGATCCCGGCGCGGGTCGTTCCCGAGGACCTGGGCCTCGAAGAGGTCTAGCGCGGCAGCAGCGGCTCCAGATAGGCGAAGGCCGGCCCCCACTCGAACTCGTAGACGCTGCCCGAGGGGGTGGTGAACTCGAGCAGGTCGGGGCCGGGCACCCGCACCTTGCGCAGCGTGAGCAGCCCCTCGGGCTCGAGCAGCTCGACGGTCGCGGTGGTGTAGTTGGGGGCGTCGTTGGGTTTGTCCTCGAGCTCCTCGGGGTCCATCGTCGGGTAGCCGGGGGCCTGGAGCCGCGCCAGCGCCTCGGCCAGCTCGATCGCGAGCAGGCGCAGGCGCTCCTCGGCGGTGCCGTCGGAGAGCACGAGCTCGATCGTCTCACCCTTGCGCGCAGCGGAGAGTCCCTTGGGCATGGCCCACCTCCTCATTGAACATTATACGCTCAACTTTTATTACTGTATACGTGCAACCCCGGGCCCCCGCCCACCCGATAGAATGCGTAACGATGCGTTACGGAACCCTGCTCCTGCTCCTCGCGCTGCTCCTCGGCGGCTGCAAGGGCGGCGCCAGCTACACCGTGGTACGCAGCGGCGGCTGGGACGGTCCGCCGCCCGCGCCCCGGGGCGAGGTGCTGCTCACCCTCATCACCCCCGACGGCCGCAGCTACGATCTCGACCGCGCCGGGATCGAGCAGCTGACCTGGGTGCGGCGCACCACCCGGCACCACCCCCACGAGACCGACCCCCCCTCCACCTTCGAGGGGGTGCTGCTGGACCAGATCATCCGCGAGCTGGACCTCGACACCCAGGGGCTGGTGGTGCGCTTCGTCGCCCTCGACGACTACCGCATCGACCGGCCCTGGGCGGAGCTGGCGCCGCTCGAGCCGATCCTCGCCCTGGTGCAGGACGGCCGCCCGCTCACCCTGGAGAACTACGGTCCGGTGCGGGTGATCTTCCCCTACGACCGGCTGAAGCCCGACCCCACCCGGTACAATGCCCTGTGGGTGTGGCAGGTCCGCGTCGTCGAATTCCACTACTGAACCCCAGCCTGCTGGCGGCGGGGCTGATCGTCGCCTTGCTGCTGCTCGCCGGGCTGCTCTTCTACGAACAGTCGCGGCTGGAGTCGGCGATCACCAACGCCCGCGCCGCCAACTCCGCCTACCAGTACTCCCAGCTCGAGCGCGACCTGCTCAAGGCGGCGCTGATCTGCGGCCGCAGCGGCCTCGACCCGGTGCGCGCCACCAACCTGGAGCAGCGCGCGCGCCTGGCCGTCCACAGCTACAGTTTCCCCCTGCTCGCCCCCGAGAGCCGGCGCATCCTGGAGCGGCTGCTGGCGGCGCTCGAGGCCGAGTCGGCGCGCGGCTGGCCCTGCGGGCGGCTCGAGGCCTGGGCCGACCGGGTGCACCCCATCGTCATCGAGGCGACCGAGGTCTCCAGCACGGTGCGCTCGAACCTGCTCGTGCAGCTGCGCGACTACCGCCGCGACACCCTGTTCGGCTTCGTGATCGTCCTGCTCTTCGCCGCGGCCTACCTCTACTACCAGGCGCGCCAGGTGCTGGGCCAGCGCCGCCGCATCGCCGATTTGGAGAGCGAGGGGGCCTTCAAGACCCGGCTCCTGGGCATGGTGGCCCACGAGCTGCGCACCCCCATCGCCACCATCGTGGGGTTCAGCGAGCTGCTCGACGACCCCAAGGCCGACCACCGCCGCTACCTGCAGCGCATCCAGAACGCCGCCCGGCGGCTGGGCCAGACGCTGGCCACCTTCCTGGACCTCTACCGCCTGGAGTCGGGTCAGCGCCTCGAGCTCGAGCGGCGGCCGGTGCGGCTGGGGGCGCTGATCGAGGAGGCCGCGGAGATGCTGCAGGTCCAGTTCCCGGGCCGCTTCCGGCTCGAGCCCGAAGCTGGCGAGGTCGTCGTCATCGGCGACGAGGGCCGCCTCTTCTCGACGGTGCTCAACCTGCTCACCAACGCCGCCAAGTACGGCCCCGAGGGCGAGCCGGTGCGCATCCGCCTCGCCTGCGCCGACGGCACCGCCCGCGTCGAGGTCTACGATGGCGGCCCCCCGCTGGAGGCGGGGGAGGCGGAGGCGATCTTCCAGCCCTGGACGCGCCTCGCCCGCCACCGCGGCCGCGAGGGGCACGGCCTGGGGCTGGCGGTGGCGCGCGAGGTCGTCGCCCAGCACGGCGGGCGCATCGGCTGGGAGGCGCGCCCCCCGGGGCAGGTCTTCTGGTTCGAGCTTCCCTGCGAAACCGCTAGTCCGTGAGCAGCTCCGCGCTCTGCAGGCGTCCGAGCAGCTCCAGCGGGCTGAAGGGCTTGCTGAGGTAGAGGTCGGCCCCCGCCTCGCGGGCGCGGCGCGCGTACTCCTCGCCCTCGAGCGCGGTCAGCACCACGACCAGGGTCTCCTCGTGCCCGGCCACCCGGCGGATCCGCTCCACCACCTCGAACCCGTCCATGCGGCTGCCGAAGAGCATCACGTCGACGATCACCACCTGGGGATCGTGCCGCTCCAGCAGCGCCTCGATGGCGTCGCCGCTGCGCTCGGCGTGCACCTCGAAGCCCGCGGGGCTCAGGGTGGCCTCGAGCAGCGCCACCATGTCGGGCTCGTCTTCGATGAGTAGCACCTTCACTCCTGCACCTCCTCGAGCCAGAGCCGGTTGGCCCAGAGGGCCTCGAGCGGCATGGCCACGAAGGCCTCGACGAGCGCGGGGTCGAAGGCGCCGCCGGCCTGCTGCTCCAGCCAGGCGGTCGTGCCCGCGAGGGTGTAGGCGGGGTCGCGGCCGTAGCCGTGCATCCGGTAGTCGAAGCCGTTGGCCACGGCGATGACACGAGCTCCCAGCGGGATCGCCTCGCCGGCCAACCCGTCGGGGAAGCCGGCGCCGTCCCAGCGCTCGTGGTGGTGGCGCACCCAGGGGATCCAGTCGCGGAAAGCGGCCACGTGCTCGAGCAGCGAGGCCCCCAGCTGGGGGTGGGTGGCGAGCAGCTCGCGGCCCTCGTCGTCCTCGCCCACCCAGGAGGCGATCACCCGGTCGGGCAGGCCCAGCTTGCCCACGTCGTGGGCCAAGGCCGCCGCCTTGAGGGGCGCGGGCTCGAGCGGCCGCCCCAAGGCGTCGTTGAGGCGCAGCGCCCAGAAGGCCACGCGCCGCGCGTGGCCGCGCGCCGCCGGGGCCTTGAGCTCGACCAGGGTCACCAGCACGGAAAGGAAGTCGTCCTGCGAGGCCCGGATCTCCCGGTAGGCCCGGGCCAGGTCCTGCGCGTACTCCATCAGCTGGCGTTGGTAGAGTCGTCCGGTCGCCACGTCCACCTCGTAGACTTTAGACTAGCACCCGTCCCGTCCAAGTGAGGGTCATCCGGACGACTAACCGCGCCGCCACGGGGGCGCGGCCGGCGGGAAGAGGCCGTAGCGCAGCGCCGCCCAGCCCCAGACGAAGCCGCCCAGGTGCGCCCAGAAGGCGACGTTCGAACCGCCCAGAAGGGCATAGACGAACTGCAGCAACGCCCAGTAGCCCAGGTAGAAGGCCGCCGGCAGGTAGAAGGTGAGGGGCAGGATGATCCAGACCAGCGTCAGGATCTGGGCGCGCGGAAAGAGGACGAAGTAGGCACCCAGCACCGCCGAGATCGCCCCGGAAGCCCCGATCATGGGGCTGGTGGAGCCGGGGTCGAAGACCCCCTGGGCCAGGGCCGCCAGCGCGCCGCCGAGCAGGTAGAAGAGCAGGAAGCGGAAGCGCCCCAGGCGGTCTTCCACGTTGTCGCCGAAGACCCAGAGGAACCAGAGGTTGCCGAGGATGTGGCTGAAGCCGCCGTGCAGGAACTGGCTGGTCACGAGCCGGTACCCCTCGCCCAGGGGGTCGGCCCAGAAGAGCCGGGGCACGAAGCCGTAGCCGTAGATCATCGCCTCGCGGGCGGCGGGGCTGGCCAGCAGCTCGACGAGAAAGACGGCCGCGTTCAACGCCACCAGCGCCTTGACCACCACGGGCGGGCGCAGGGGGCGGTTGATGTCGGCCAGCGGAAACATACCCCGAGCTTACCCCGGGTGTAGGCTTAGGGGTATGAAGATCCTCGTCACCAACGACGACGGCATATTCTCTCCGGGCATCAAGGCGCTGGCCCGGGCCATGAGCGCGCTGGGCGAGGTCTACGTGGTGGCCCCCGACGTGGAGCAGTCGGCGGTGGGCCACGGCATCACCGTGCGCCGGCCGTTGCGCTTCAAGCACACCGCGGCGGCGGGGCTGGACCCGATCCCCGCCTACCGCGTGGACGGCACCCCCGCCGACTGCGTGGTGCTGGGGGTGCACCTGCTGGGCCGCCCCGACCTGGTCGTCAGCGGCATCAACATCGGGGTGAACCTGGGCCTCGACCTCACCCACTCGGGCACGGTGGCCGGAGCGATCGAGGGCACCTCGATCGGGATCCCCTCCATCGCCTTCAGCCTCGACGTGAACAGCCGCGCCGAGATGGACTTCGAACCCGGCGCCGCCGAGGCGGTGCGCATCGCCCGCTGGGTCGCCGACCACGGACTGCCGGAAAAGGTGTTCCTGAACGTCAACTTCCCGGTGAACGCCCCCAGGGGGGTGCGCATCACCGAGCTCTCGACCCACCACTACGAGGACGCGGTCGTCGAACGCGTGGATCCGAACGGCGTCCCCTACTACTGGATCGCGGGCAAGCCCACGGGCAGCGAGGACCCGGGGACCGACCTCTGGGCGGTGCGCGACGGCTACACCTCGATCACCCCCATCAGCCTCGACCTCGCGGAGCACGGCTTCATGCCCGCGCTGCGTGCCGCCTTCGAGGGTTAGTCGAGCTCGAGCGGCGGGGGCTCTTCCTCGGGGCCGTGCAGGCTCACCGCCGCCCCCTCGAAGAGCTTGAGCCGCTCGCGCAGAGAGCCGTTCCGGATCGCGACCTCCACCAGCCCCGACGAGCCCAGGTAGGCCACGGCCTCGCCCTCGGGCACGTCGGCGAAGGTGGCGCGAAAGGGGATGCGCCGGCCCGCCAGGTGCACGGCCTCGGGCGGCTCCTGCGGCCTCAGGTTGCTGATCGCGTTGCCGAAGCGGTCGAAGGCGATCACCTCTCCCTCGCGCCCCGCCACCGTGGCGAGGGGCAGGCGCACCAGCTCCTCCACGTCGAGCCGCGGCCCCAGCGCTGCCGGCGGCAGCCCCAGCGCCAGGTGCGCGGCCGCGGGGGCGAAGACGTCGCGGCCGTGAAAGGTGGGGCTCACGGGGCCGTCCGTGTAGCGCGTGGGCTCGAGCGTCCAGACCTCCCGAGGCGGGTCGAGCTCGGCGGCCAGGGTGAGCAGGCCGTTGTCGGGCAGCACGTACCACAGGCGCTCGCCGCGGACGGCCAGCGCCCGGCGCTCCGAGCCCACCCCCGGGTCCACCACCGCGAGCACCACGCCCCCCTCGGCGAGGTGGGGCACCGCGGCGTAGAGCTGCAGCGCGGCGTGGCGCAGGTCCCCCGGGGGCAGGTCGTGGGCCAGGTCCACCAGCCGCGCCCCGGGGGCGCGGCGCGCCAGCACCGCCCGCACCACCCCCGCATAGACGTCGGCGGAACCGAAGTCGGAGAGGAAATAGACGGTCATCTCAGAAGAAGGCGCGCGCCCAGGGCAGGTACCCCGCGCCCAGGAGCAGCACCCCCAGGACGAGCCAGCCCACCATCACCGGCAGCAGGCCGCGCATCCGCAGGTAGATCAGCAGCGCGCCCGCGGCCACGACCCACCACAGCAGCACCGGGGCCAGCAGGAAGAGGCCGGCCACCAGCACCGCAAAGACCGGCGCCAGCCCCGCGCCGTAGCGGGCCTGCAGCGCCGCCGGCAGGCGCACCCGCAGCAGCGGCTCGGCCAGCGCCAGCGCGGCCAGCGCCAGCGCCCCCAGGGGCAGCAGCGGGTTGAAGGGCACCGGGCCCAGCCAGGCGGTGCGGCCGCTCAGCCAGGCGTACCCGAGCACCAGCGCCAGCAGCAGCACCCCCACCCAGAGGCCTTCGAGCCAGCTCTCGCGCCGCCCCAGCGGGGAGGCCGCCCCCTCCTCGGCGGGGCGCAGCGCGCCCCAGCCCAGCGCCCCCGCCGCCAGCGCGGCGACGATGTAGAAGACCGGCCGCACCACCTGCGCCTGCACCGGGGTGAAGGCGGCAAGCCAGTTTTGGTACAGGTACCAGCCCAGCCCCACGGCCGCCGCGGCCCCCAGCAGCCAGGCGAGCAGCAGCGCCCCGTAGACGCGACCCACGCCCCAGGCGTGGTCGGTGCGCACCTCCAGGGTGCTGATCGGTTCGATGCGGCTCTCGCCGTAGAGGTGCAGCCCCACGAGCAGCACCAGCCCCAGCAGCCACAGCCAGGCGGCGCGCAGCAGCTCGGCCACCAGGTTGACCCGGCCCGCGAGCTGGTCGAGGGTCAGGCCGCCGCGGCGGGTGTCGCCCATACCGTAGTAGACGCGCGCCAGCGTGGCCAGCGCCTCGGTGTAACGGGGGTCGGCGCTGGAGAGCTCCGCGAGCGCCCGCTCCAGCGTCTGGGCGGCTTCGGGGAGCCGGCCCGCAGTCCAGAGCAGCCGCCCCTTGAGCACGAGCCGGTCGGGGCCCTCCACCTCGCCCAGCTCCTCAAGCGCCGCACGCGGCCGCCCCATCCGCTCGAGCAGCCGCGCCGCGTCGACGCGGGCGCGCTCCTCGCCCAGCACCGCCGCCTCACGGTAGGCCTCGAGCGCCTCCGTGAAGCGCCCCACCGCCTCGTAGGCCCGGCCCTTGACCCAGGCGGCCTCGGGTCCGGGAACGAACTCCACCAGGCCCAGCGCCTCGGCGGGCCGGCCCCGCGCCAGCAGGTAGCGCGCCTCCAGGGTGCGCGTCGCCAGGTCCTCGGGCGCGAGGCGCTTGAGGCGCTCGAGCAGGTCACCGGCGTCCTCGAGGTTGCCCTCGTCCAGGTGCACCCGCACGAGCAGCTTCAGCGCGGGCACGTACTCGGGGTCGGCCACGAGCGCGAGCTCGCAGGCGGCGCGCGCCCCCGCCAGCACCTGTTCGTCGTAGAGGGTGCGGCACTGCGCGTAATACTCCGCCGGACCGGGGTTGAACTGAGCCCAGGCGAGGGTCAGGAACAACCCCGCAATTCCCAATATCCAACGCATACCTAAACTCTAGCACGGGCCTTCTCCGGCTCCGGGTAGCCGTCTTGCTACAATGGGAACCGTTCAAACCCTGGAGGTGTCTATGAAAAAGATTCTGGCCCTAGTTGCGCTCCTCTTCGCCATCGCTTGGGCGAACCCCGCCACCCTCATCGACGAAGGCCGCTTCCAGCAGGCCTACGAGGAGGGCCTGGCCGAGGGCACGGCCACGTCCTACGCCCTCGCCGCCAAGGCCGCCAGCTACTACGCGGGGTACGTGGCCTCCACGGGCAAGGACAAGGAAGCCTGGTTCTCCAAGGCCGAGGCCGCGGCCAAGAAGGCCATCGCCGCTGACCCCGCCTACCCCGAGGGCTACTTCGAGCTGGCGCGCGCCCAGGGCCGCCTCTCGCAGTACCGCGGCATCCTCGCCAGCCTCAACCTGGCCAGCTCGGTGCGCGACAACCTCAAGAAGACGCTCGAGCTCGACCCCAAGCACGACAGCGCGCTGGTGGCGCTGGCGCTTTGGAACCTCGAGCTCGCCCAGAAGGGCGTGGGCTGGATGTACGGCGCCAGCATCAAGCGGGTCGAGCCGCTGTTCCAGGAGGCCATCGCGCTCAACCCCACCGCGATCGCCCACCGCCTCGAGTACGGCGGCGCCCTGATCCGGCTCAAGAAGCCGGAGCGGGCGCGGGAGCAGCTCGAAAAGGCGCTGGAGCTGCCGGCGCGCACCTGGGTGGACCGCGCCGATCAGGAAAAGGCGCGGGCGCTGCTGGAAAGCCTCAAGTAGCGGCCAGCTGAAAAGTCGAACGCGTGGTTCACGCCAACCCGTCGCCACCGGCTTCTCTCACCACTCCAGGGAAAGCCGGGGCCCGGGCCTTGTCCAAAGGCGGGGCCGGGGCGCTGCGCCGGTCGCGGAAAGGCGAAAGCGCCCTCCCCTTTGGGGAGGGCCGGGGTGGGGGTTTTGAAAATGGGCTCGTGGGCTGTGGCCTGTAGCTCGTGGTTGGCCCCGTTGCGGGTAGCCCTGGCGTCGGCGTCGTTTGCGGCGTGGGTCCCGGGTCTCGGCCGGCAGGCCGGCCTCGATGCGGGGAGGCGGGAAAGGCGGTGGGTGGGGGCATGGCTTGTGGCTTGTGGCTTGTGGTCTGTGGTTCGTGGCCGGTACCCGGGGCCTGCAGGAACCCGTCTTGCGCCGTTCCCGCCTCCCACACCCCACAACCCACTACCTATTCGCCACCTACCACGCACTGCGCACCACGCACTAGGTGCCGCTCCCAACCACCCCCCTCCGGCGGCTTCGCCGCCGCCTCTCCCTAGGGGGAGGCCGGGAGGAATCCCTGGCTTCCGGTCTGCGGAACAGGGTCCCCACGGCCGTCGGCTCTGTGAACGACGTCTTGGGAGGTTGCGGCTAGCGGCTAAGGCGCTCGAGCCGGCCGGCGACCCGCAGCACCCGGTCGAGGCTGAGCTCGGGCACCTCGGCGAAGCTTTGCAGGTAACCACGCACGAAGGCCCCCGCCTCGGTGGGCACCCCGGCGCGGCCGCAGACGATCGCCGCCACCGACCCCGCCTCGAAGCGGCCGCTGATCGCGTCGGGCGGGGGGCGGTCCTCCAGGTCACACCCCTCACACCCGCCGAGGTGGCCCAGGAAGAAGCGGGCCAGCTCGTAGACGAGCGTCGCGTAGCGCGCGGCGTCGTCCGCCTCCTCCAGCTGGATGACGAACCGCCCCTCGCCCCGGCGCAGCCGCCCCGGCGGCTCGGGCCCGAAGAGTGGCCCCGTCACCTCCACCCCCCGGCTCCTCACCCGCAGCGCCAGGGCCTCGAGCGCCGCGCGCACGTCCGCCGCCGCGGCGGCGGAGGGCTCCGGCGCCGGCGGTCCCTCGGTCTCGGCCACGTCGAAGACGAAGCGCAGGGGGCCGCCCGGGTGCAAAAGCAGCGCCGGCTGCGCGTCCGGGCGCACCCGACGCCCCAGCTCCCGCCACTCGGCGGCCGTCCGCACCTGGGTGGCCCCGGGTTTTTGCAGGTGCAAAAGAGCGGCGTTGTAGGGGGAAAGGTCCCGCATCCGGATCACGAAGTCGAGCAGCGCGCCGAAGGCCCGGCTCGAGCGGTAGCGCTCGGCCAGCCGGCCCAGCTGGTCGAAGGCGCGCAGCTCGGCCAGGCGCTCGGCCTCGTCCTCGGGCGGCGCCGGGTTCCACTCGGGGAACAGCGGGTCCTGGTGCACCGCCCTTATTCTAGTCCCGCGGCCGCCTTCAGCTCGGCCTCGTCGGGCCAGCGCCCCGCGGCCAGCGCCGCCGCCAGGGCGCGGCTCATGCGCCCCAGCGCGTCGCGCACCCGCCGCCACTCGGCGAGCGGGCGGCCCGAGGGGTCGGGAAAACTGACGTGCAGCCGGCGCGTGCGCGCCGGGTAGGCGGGGCAGGCCTCGGCGGCGGCGTCGCAGACGGTGAGCACCAGGTCGAAGTTCCAGGGGTCGGGCAGCTCGAAGAGCGTCTTGGAGGCGTGGCCCGCCAGGTCCACCCCCGCCTCGGCCATCACCCGCACGGCCTCGGGCTTGACGCGCGTCTTCTCGGTGCCCGCCGACCAGACCTCGGCCGCCACCCCCGCCTCCGCCAGGTGGCGGCGCAACCAGCCCTCCGCCATCTGGCTGCGGGCCGAGTTGTGGGTGCAGAGCACCAGCAGGCGCAACGGGCTCCGGCTCCCGGCTCCCGGCTCGGTCACAGGTACCCCGCGATCAGCTTCGCCAGCTGCTCGGGCCGCGGCACCCGGCCGCTCAGCAGCACCTCACGGCCCACGACCAGTGCCGGGGTGGTCGTCACCCCGTAGCTCAGGATGGAGGGGTAGTCCTCCACCTTTTCCACCTCCGCCTCGGCCGAGAGCAGCTCGAGCGCCTTCCTCAGGTTCGCCTCCAGACTCCGGCAGTTCTTGCACCCCGCACCCAGCACCTTGAACACCGTCATACGCTTCCCTCCTTACGATACCTGCACCAGAAACTTGACGCCGATCGCTATCAACACGACGGCAACCAGCAAGGCGGTCACCTTCATCAACCTGGGGCTCCAGATCCGGTCCGTAAGCCACGCCACCAGCGAAACCCCGAACCAGATCGCCAGCGCCGTCGCCCACGTCGAGCCCGAAAACCCGGGCCCGTAGGCGTACCCGGCCAGCACCGCGCCCACCGCCGCGGCGATCGCCCCAAAGGTACCGATCGCGTAGGCGACGGGCAGCTTGTGCCCCACGGCCCAGTTGTAAAGCGGTACGGCAAAGGGCTTGCCGCCTGCGGAGATGAGGCCGGTGAACAGGCCCGCCCCCAGAGCGATCGGGGCGATCCATCCGGGGTGCTCGGGCGCCGGTTTGCCCTCTCCGGGTTTAACGAGCAGCAGGCGCAGCCCCATGGCGATCGCATAGGCCCCGAGCACGCCAACCAGCACGCCCGCGGTCAGACCCTGGGCCCATACCCGCCCCAAGGCGCCGCCGACGAGCCCACCCAAAACGGCGGCCCAGCCCTCCCACGAAGGGAAGCGGCCGAACGCGCCCCACAACCACCCCTCGCGCCGGATCAGGCCGTGGCTCAGCGCCGCGAGCAGCAGGACCAGCAAGTTCACCCGCACTGCGGCGTCGATGGGCAGATGCCCCATGGTGAGCAGCAGCAGCGTAACGAAGACGCGGTCGATCCAGATGCGCAGCGACGAGGTCACGAAACCGACGATCAAAGCGATCCAAAGCAGCACGCTCCAGGAAATCAACACGGGGCCACCTCCTTCAGGCGGGCGGCCAGGCGGGCGGGGTCGAAACGGCATTCCGGAAACAGCTCGAAGACCCCCACCGGCTGCCCACAGACCAGAATGCCGGGTGAAGCCAGGATGCGGTGCTCCGCCGCGATGCGGGCGCCCTCGGGATCATCGAGCGGTAGCTCGCGAAAGGGCAGGCCCGCGCGCTTGAAGGCGCGGCGCACCCGCTCGCTGCGCCGGCAGCCGGGCGCGGTCAGGAGCACGACTTCGGGCGGGTTCATTCGAGCTCGTCGAAGACGACCTCGGCGTCTTCCAGTACCTTGCTTGCTGCCGCAAAACGTGCGATGTACACGGCCTCCAGCAGCGCTTCCCTGTCCAACCCGATCGCCCGGCCGCGGTGCGCCATGGCACGGGCGCAGCCCTCGGCCCCCAGGGCCACGGCGGCCGCCAGGTGAACGAGCACGCGGGTTCGCTCGTCCAGAGCTCCGCCCTCGGGTTTGGCGAACTGTTTGCCCATCAGGTGACTGGCGAAGAGGCCGGGGTCTTGCCGGTAAATCTTTTCCATCACCGGCGGGAGGGCGGATCCGAGGTTCTGTTGCATCATCGCAAAGGCCTTTTCCAGCTCCATCGTCAACTCCTTTTCACAAGCGGTTAGGCGACCGCCTGCTCACCAAAGAAACGCAAAACGGCGCCGGCCAGGTGAACGTAGCCAACGAGGGCCACGATCTGCACGAGCGGCAGGATGGCCGCGGGCAGCGCCACGAGCGGGCTCATCGCGGTCACCGCGATCGCGATCGCGGTGCCGTTGTTCTTGCCGCTGGAAACGAAGGCCACCCCCATGTGTTCGCGGTAGCCCAACCCGAGCGCGCGATCGAGCCAGGTCGCCAGGCCCAGAATCAGTACCAGGTAGACGATGGAAGCGAGCACCAGGGGCAGGAGTAGCGGCCATTTCAGCGTTAGCATCGCGCCTTTCAGCATGAAGATGAGCGCCACCAAGACCAGCATGGTGACCATGGTCACGACCCCGAGCCAGGGCTTCAAGCGGGCCAAGCCCGGAGTGCCGAAGCGGCCGAGCACTGCACGGCGGGTGAGGTCGCCCAGGAACATCGGCAGGATCAACACCCAGAACACCGTCGCGAGCAGGCCGGCCACCGGAACGGCGAGCCGGAAGCTGTGCGCCAGCGCGGTCAGGTAGAGCGGCAGGGCGAGCGGCAACACCAGGAAGTTGACGGCCTGGGTGACCGTGGCCACCTCGAGACTCCCTCCCACTAACCCGGTGTAGCCCACGGCCATCGAGGAGCCGGGGATGAGCATAACCAGGAAAAAGCCAAGGGCCAGCTCCGGGTTGGGAATGAAGATCCGCGCCAACAGGTAGGCCAGCAGCGGAGTGAGCAGGTAGTTGTAGGCCAGGCTGAGCCCCACCGGCTTCGGCTCCCGCGCCTCCTTGGGCAGCAATTCCAGGTTGAGGTTGATCATCATCGGGTAGATCATCAGGAAGACGAGCAACTGCGCCAGAACGCGCAGCGCGCCCTTCTGGGCCGTCACCCACCCCGCCCCGTTCGCGCCGGCCCACCAGCCCAGGGCGATGGCGAGCAGCGCGTAGAAGAGCAGCCGGCGCTTCAGGTGTTCAGCGACCTTCTGGCCCATCGCGCCTCCTTACCCCAGCACCGCATTGAACAGGTAGCCCATGCCGATGATGCCCGCGGCAACGACGGCGACGTAGACGGCGATCAGCTGCGGCTTGAGTACCCGGCGCAGGATGAGCATCTCCGGCAGCGAGAGGGCCACGACAGCCATCATGAAAGCGAGCAGCGTCCCCATGGCCAGCCCCTTGGCGTGCAGCGCTTCCACCAGCGGCAGCACCCCGGCCGCGCTCGAGTAGAGGGGGACGCCCAACAGCACCGCACCGAAGACCGCAAAGGGGTTGTCGGGTCCCGCCAAGCGAAGGAAGAAGCCCTCGGGCACCCAACCGTGAATCGCCGCGCCCAGCGCGATGCCCGCGACCAGGTAGGGCCAGACCTTGCCCACGATGGTGCGCACCTCTTCGGCGGCAAAGGCCATGCGCTCGTCGAAGCTGGGGGCGCCGGCGCCCTCGCTGCGCTCGCCCAGCGGGATGGCGTAGACGAAGGGCTCCACCCAGCGCTCGAGCCCCATCCGCCCCAGGGCCCAGCCGGCCGCCACCGCGACGAGCAGACCCGCGGTCAGGTAGAGCGCCGCCACCTTCCACCCGAAAAGCCCGACGAGCAGCACCAACGCTACCTCGTTCACCATCGGGCTGGCGATCAAAAAGGAGAGCGTCACCCCCAGCGGTACCCCCGCGGCCACGAAACCAATGAACGCCGGCACCGCGCTGCACGAGCAGAACGGCGTCACCACCCCCAGCGCCGCGGCCAAGGCGTTTCCCACGCCCTCGCGACGGACGCCCAAGAGCGCCTGGGTGCGCTCGACGCTGAAGTAGCTGCGCACCAGCGCCACCGCGTAGACGATGCCCACGAGCAGCAGCAGGATCTTGGTGGTGTCGTAGAGAAAGAAGTGAAGCGCCTCGGCCCAGCGGACCCCGGGGTCGAGGCGCAGCCCCCGCCACAGCAGCGCGTCCCAGAAAGGACGGTCGGCCCAGAGCGCCAGCCCCCACAGGAGCGCCGCGGGCAGCAGCTTCCACGACGCGTTCAGCCTGAAAGCCCGTAAGCTCATTTCGTCTCCACCGCCCCTCGGCAGGCGCACTCGACCTGCTTGTTTGGGTCCAGCCTCGGAACGCTCTGGCGCAGCGCCTCCAGCCGGGGCTCGTTCAGGCGGTAGTGCACCCAGCGCCCCCGCTTCTCCGCGAGCACCAGCCCCGCCTCCTTGAGCACCCGCAGGTGGTGCGAGAGCAGGTTCTGGGGCAGGGGGTCTAGGTGCGCCTGGATCTCGCAGACGCAGTGCTCGCCGCGGCTCAGGACCTCGAGCACGCGCAGCCGCGTAGGGTCGGCCAGCGCCTTGAACGCCCGCGCCATTGTATCGATGTTTGTTGTATCAACATTTATCGATATGTCCACGTCCCCAGCTTACCCCGACGCCGCCGCGCGCCGCAAGGGCGGCCGTGGAAGGCGCGCTCCAAAAAGCTTCCGCCCCCTGACGCAGGGGGCGGCCTGTCCGTGTTCGGCTCTGGAGCCAGCGGCCGGATTTGAACCGGCGACCTACCGCTTACGAGGCGGTTGCTCTACCGCTGAGCTACGCTGGCGCGCAGCAAGCCTAAGTATAGGCAATCCCGCCGGGGGCTGTCCACAGAAGGGGCCGGGCGTCGCCCGGCCCCGTGCGCACCGCGCAGACGCTACTTGGGCTCGTTGGGCCAGGGACCCTTGATCCCCGGCGCCGCCCACTCCATGGTCTCGAGCTCGTGCTTGGTGAGCCGCAGCCCCGCGGGCACGCGCAGCCTGCCCTGGCGGTCCTTGATCGGCCCCTGGAAGGGGTCGGCGGCCAGCTCCACGTCGCTCATCAGCGCCAGCTCCTTCATGACCAGGTCGTAGACGCTGATCTCGCCGAAGACCGGATGGTTGACCTTCTTCGCCTTGAGCGCAGGGACGAACTTGGGGTTCACCGGCTCGCCGAACTCGCCCCCCAGCTCCACCGCGCCCTGGGGCAGCAGCCACCAGTAGTCCACGTCCTGCAGGTTCTTGTTGGTGTAGACGCCGGCGTAGACCTTGGCCAGGAAGTCGATGTAGATCTTCTCCCAGTGCACCAGCTGCCCGCTCACCACCTGGTCCGGCGCAAAGCGCTTCATCGGCGAGTAGTGGCTGAAGCTGGGCAGGCCCTTCTTGGCCGCCACCTGGATCACCGTTGGGGTGTCCTCGGTGAAGGCGAAGACGTCGGCCCCCTCGGCGATCAGCGCCTCGGTGGCCTCCTTGGCGGCGGCGGGGTTGTACCACTCGTAGATCCAGCGCACCAGCACCTCGGCGTCGGGGTTGACGGCGCGCACCCCCAGCGCGAAGGCGCTGATGTGGCGCTTCAGCTCTGGGATGGGGAAGGCGCCCACGTAGCCGACCTTGCCCGTCTTGGTCAGCGCCCCGGCCATCAGGCCGTTGAGGTAGTAGAGCTGGTAGAAGTCGGCCATGTAGGTGGCCACGTTGGGGGCGCGCTTGAAGCCGGTGGCGTGCGCGAAGATCACGTCCGGGTGCTTGCGCGCGGCCGCCAGCACGCTGTCCATGTAGCCGAAGCTGGTGGCGAAGATGACCTCGCACCCCTGCTTCACCAGCCGGTCGATGTAGGCCTCCGCCTGGGCCTCAGGCACGCTTTCCACGTACTGCGTCTCCAGCCAGGGCAGCGCCTTCTCCGCCGCGATGCGGCCCTGGTCGTGGGCGTGGCTCCAACCGTAGTCGCCCACCGGCCCCACGTAGATCCAGCACGCCTTGAGCTTGTCCCCCTGCGCGAAACCGAGCGCGCCCAGGAGCACCACCAACAACGCCAAGAACCCTTTCCGCATACCCTTCCTCCTCGACTACCTGCGTTCCCCCCGTACGTAGGGGATTCCCAGCGCCTCGGGGGCCCCCGACGGACCCCGCCTGAGGGCGCTCAGGGACAGAACCACCACCACGAACAGGTAGGGCATCGCCTTGAGGAATTCGGGCGACACCGCCGCCTGCAAGCGGTAGGAGAGGTGGTAGAGCGCGCCGAACAGGAGCGCCGCGCCCACCGCCTTGAGCGGGTGCCAGGCCGCGAAGATGGCGAGCGCCACCGCGATCCAGCCCAGCCCCGAGGTGATGCCGTCGGCCCAGCTGGGCCGGTAGGCCAGCGAGAGGAAGGCCCCGGCCAGCCCGGCCATCGCCCCACCGAAGACGACCGCGCCGTAACGCACCGCGTAGACGTTGATCCCCATGGCGTCCACGGTCTCGGGGTTCTCGCCGGCGCTGCGGAGGACCAGGCCGGCGAAGGTGTGGCGCAGGAAGAACCACAGCACCGCGGCCAGCACCAGCGCGGCCACGACGAAGCCGGTCTCGGGAAGCGGGTGCGCCAGCGGCGCGCCCTCGTAGGGCTTGCCCAAGAGGCCCGACAGGCCGAGGCCCAGCATGGTGAGCGCCAGGCCCGCCACGTACTGGTTGGCGCGCAGCGTGATCGAGGCGACCGCGAAGGGCAGCGCGATCAACGCCCCCACCAGCACCGCCGCGGCCAGCCCCAGGTAGGGGTTGCCGCTCGACTGCGCGACCGCGAAGGCGGCTAGCGCCCCCACGGCCATCATCCCCTCGACCCCCAGGTTGACGACCCCGCTGCGCTCGGCGTAGATCTCGCCCAGCCCCGCGAGCAAGATCGGGGTCCCGAAGGCGAGCGCCCGCACCAGCGTGGTCCAGATCCAGTCCTCCATCAACGCTCCTTCCGCGCCGGGGCCCAGCGCACCCGGTAGTAGAGCAGGCGTTCGGTCGAGATCAGGAAGAAGAGGATCAGCCCGTTGAAGACGTCGGTGACCCGGAAGGGCATCTGCAGCGCGATCTTCATCACGTCACCGCTGGCGAAGACGAGGCCCATGAAGAGCGCGGTGAGCACCGCGCCCAGCGGGTTGCCGCGCGCCAGCCAGGCGACGATGATCGCGGTGTAGCCGTAGCCCAGTGAGATCTGGTAGGCCCCCAGCAGGCGGCCGTGCACCCCGGCCACCTCGCCCACCCCGGCCAGCCCGGCCAGCCCGCCCGAGGCGAGCGCCACCCCGAAGACGACCCAGAAGACGGGCATGCGGGCGTAGCGGGCCGCCTCGGGGTTGTCACCGGTGACCCGCACCGGGTAGCCCCAGGTGGTGCGCGCGAGCACGAACCAGGCCGCCCCCGCGAGCAGCAGCGCCAGCAGCAGCGTCGGCCAGTGCACGTAGGTACCGGGGATGAGCGGCAGCATCGCCGCGTCCGGAAAGCGGTCGCTGTAGGCGAAGCCGAAGGCGGTGCGGCCGCGCCAGGGCCCGTGGATCAACCACTCCACCAGGTAGACGGCCACGTAGTTGAGCATCAGGGTGGTGAGCACGTCGTTCACGCCCAGGCGCAGCTTGAGCAGCGCCGGCGCCGCCGCCCAGAGCCCGCCCGCGGCGAAGCCCGCCAGGAACATCGCCGGCAGCTTGAGCGGATCGGGCAGGGGCACGAAGAGGGCCACCCCGGCGGCGGCCACCGCGCCAAGCAGCAGCTGACCCTCGGCGCCGATGTTCCAGAACTGACCGCGGAAGGCGAGGACCAGCCCCACGCCCGCGAGCAGCAGCGGGATCGCCCGGCGCACCCCCTCGGCGAAGCCGCTGGGGCTGAGCAGGGTTTCCACGAAGATCGTGCGGTAGGCCACCCAGGGGCTGACCCCGTAGGCCCAGAAGACCAGCCCCGCGACCAGAAAGGCCAGCACCAACGCCGCTGTAGAAACGGCCAGCACCCGCCCCGGCGGGGCGACGAGGTCCTTCTCGACGAGGAAGGGGCCGATCCGCCTCACGCCTCCACCCCCGCCATCCACAATCCGATGCGCTCGCGGTCGGCCGCCTCCGCGTCCACCTCGCCGACGATGCGGCCGCCCTGAATCACGGCCACCCGGTCCGCGAGGGCGAGGACCTCGTCGAGGTCCTCGGAGACGAGCAGCACCGCCGCACCGCTGCGGCTCTGCTCGATGAGCAGCTCGTGCACGAGCTCGGTCGCCCCCACGTCGAGACCGTAGGTGGGGTGGACCGCGACGATCAGGGGCGGCTCCCCGTGGAGCTCGCGTGCCAGGATCAGCTTCTGCAGGTTGCCCCCGGAGAGCAGGCGCGCCGGCGTGCGGGGGTCGGGCGGGTCGATGCGGTAGCGCGCGACTTGCTCGCGGGCGAAGGCGTAGACGGCGCGGCGGTCGAGCAGCGGCCCGCGTGCGAAGGGGGGACGGCCGTAGTCGTGCAGGATCAGGTTCTCGGCCAGGTCGAGGCCGCCGGCCACGCCCTGGCGGCGGCGGTCTTCGGGGATGTGGGCGATGCGCGCGCGGTGACGGCTCCAGGGCGCCCGCCCGAGGACCCGTACCTCACCGCGCTGGGGCCGGCGCAGCCCCGTGACCACCTCGACGAGTTCGCGCTGGCCGCTGCCGGCCACGCCCGCCAGACCCAGGATCTCGCCGGCACGCACCCGCAGGCCCACGCCGCGCAGCGCCGGCAGGCCACGGTCGCTCAGGGCGTGCACCTCCGCGAGCTCGAGCACCACCTCCCCGGGCCGCGCCGGCGGCTTGCGGCGTTCGAAGCTGACCTGCCGCCCCACCATCATCCGCGCCAGCTCGGCCTTGTCGGCCTCGGCGCGCGTCATCTGCCCCACCAGCCGCCCCTTGCGCAGCACGCTGATGCGGTCGGCCACCTCGAGCACCTCGTCGAGCTTGTGGCTGATGAAGATGACGGCCTCGCCCTCGCTGCGCATGCGGCGGATCACCTTGAAGAGTTCGCGCGCCTCCTGGGGCGTGAGCACCGAGGTGGGCTCGTCGAGTACGAGCAGCCTGGCGCCTTGCAGCAGGGCGCGCACGATCTCCACCCGCTGCTTCTCCCCCTCGGAGAGCTGCCAGACGGGGGCGTGGGGGTCGAAGCGGAAGCCGTAGTGGCGCGTCAGCTCGGCGATGCGGGCCTCCAGCCCCCGGGTGGGAAAGAGGAAGCCCCGGGGCATCCCCAGGGCCAGGTTCTCGAGCACCGTGTGCGCCCGCACCAGCAGCGGGTGCTGCGGCACCAGCCCGATCCCCAACCGGATGGCCTCCTGCGGCGAGCGGATCCGCACCGGCCGCCCATGCCAAAAAATCTCCCCCTCGTCGGGGGGGTAGAGGCCGTAGAGGAGGCTGACCAGGGTCGTCTTCCCGGCCCCGTTCTCGCCGAGCAGGGCGTGCACCTCCCCCGGGCGCACCTCCAGGCTGACGCCGTCCACGGCTACCACGCCCGGAAAGCGCTTGGTAACGTGTTTTAGCGTGAGCAACGCGTTCGGCTCCGTCATAGGGGGCCACCGGCAGCGCCGGATGGCTTAATTATTCCCGCGGCCCCGGAACGCGTCAACCCGTCGCGGTACCTTGCACCCGCTCCCGATACGCTAGCGACGCCGGGGGGTCGGGGTTCCGCCGGGCACGCTGCCGCCGGTGCCCACGCCGGCCAGCCGGGTGAACTCCTTGGGATCGACGGCGCGCGAGAGCGCGGTCTCGTAGGAGAGCACCTTGCGCCGGTAGAGGTCGGCCAGGTGGGCGTCCATGGTGATCATGCCGAACTGCCCGCCGGTCTGGATCACGCTGGTGAGCTGGTGGCTCTTGCCCTCGCGGATCAGCGCCCGCACCGCCGGGGTGGCCACCATCAGCTCGTAGGCGAGCACGCGGCCGTCGCCGAAGGCCTTGGGCAGGAGCTGCTGGGTAAGGACGGCCACGAGGTTGTTGGAAAGCTGCACCCGCACCTGCTCCTGCTGGTTCTGGGGGAAGACGTCGATGATGCGGTCGATCGTCTCGGGCGCCGAGTTGGTGTGCAGGGTGCCCATGACCAGGTGGCCGGTCTCGGCGGCGGTGATCGCGGCCGAGATCGTGTCGTAGTCGCGCATCTCGCCGACCAGGATCACGTCGGGGGCCTGGCGCAGCACGCTGCGCAGGGCCTCGTGGAAGCCCTGGGTGTCCGTGCCCACCTCGCGCTGGTTGATGATCGACATCTTGTGCTTGTGGAAGAACTCGATCGGGTCCTCGATGGTGACGATGTGGGCCCGGCGGTTCTCGTTGATGTAGTCGAGCATCGCCGCGAGGGTGGTCGACTTTCCCGACCCCGTGGGCCCGGTCACCAGCAGCAGCCCGCGGGGACTGAGCGCCAGCTCGCCGATGTTCTTGGGCAGGCCCAGCTCATCGAAGGACTTGATGACGGTGGGCACCACGCGCAGCACGCCGCCCACGGAGCCACGCTGGAAGAAGACGTTGACGCGGAAGCGGCCGCTGCCCGGAAGGCTGAAGGAGAAGTCCAGCTCCTTCGACTCCTCGAACTGCCGCTGCTGCTTCTCGTCCATCAGCGCATACATCAGCTTGCGGGTGTCCTGGGGGGTGAGCGGCTCGTATTCGGTGGGGTGGAACTCGCCGTCGATCTTGACCATCGGCGGCAGCGCCACCGTGATGACCAGGTCGGAGGCCTCCCGCTCCACCGACAGCTTGAGAAGATCGACGATGTCCGGAACCTTCTGCATCCTTGCCTCCCTTACTCGATCGTGCGGGCCATGACCTCTTCCAGGGTGGTGATCCCCTGCATGGCCTTGTAGATGCCGTCCTCGCGCAGCGTTTTCATGCCCTTCTGGCGCGCGAGCTCCTTGATCTCGGTGGCCGACTTGCCCTCGACGATGGCGCGGCGGATCTCATCGTCGATGACCATCAGCTCGTGGATGGCGTAGCGGCCCTTGTAGCCGGTGCCGTTGCAACGCTCGCAGCCGACGCCGCGGTAGAGGGTGACGTCCTTGAACTCCTTCTCGTCGAGGTTGAGGCGCCGCAGCACCGAGGGGTCGGGTTCGACCTCGACCTTGCAGTGGTCGCAGACCTTGCGCACCAGGCGCTGGGCCAGCACGCCGATCAGCGAAGCCGAGATGTTGAAGAGCTCGACGCCCATCTCGTCCAGGCGGGTCACCGCGCCGGCGGCGTCGTTGGTGTGCAGGGTGGCGATCACCAGGTGACCGGTGAGCGCCGCCTCGGTGGCGATCTGCGCGGTTTCCGAGTCGCGGATCTCGCCGACCATGATGATGTCCGGGTCCTGGCGCAGGAAGGCGCGCAGGGCGCGGGCGAAGTCGAGGCCCGCGGCCATGTTCACCTGGGTCTGGTTGATGCCGGGGATCTCGTACTCGACCGGGTCCTCGATCGTGGTGGTGTTCTTGTCGGGAGTGGCCACGCGCTTGAGGATCGAGAAGGTGGTGAACGATTTACCCGAACCGGTGGGGCCGGTGATCAGGAAGATGCCGTAGGGTTTGCTGATCACCTCCTGGAAGCGCTCGAAGACGTCGGGGGCGAAGCCGAGCCCTTCGATCTCGGGGATCTCGGTGGCCTTGCGCAACAGGCGCATCACCGACTTCTCGCCGTAGACCGTGGGCAGGGTGGAAAGGCGCAGGTCCAGGTCGATGCTGCGGTCTTTGAAGCGCACGCGTCCGTCCTGGGGCAGGCGGCGCTCGGCGATGTCGAGGTTGCCCATGATCTTGATGCGGCTGGCGATGGCCGGGGCCGCGCCCTTGGGCAGCCGCATGTATTCGCGCAGTGCGCCGTCGATGCGGATGCGCACGATCACGTCGGTCTCGCGCGGCTCGATATGGATGTCCGAGGCGTCCTGCAGGTAGGCCTCGCGGATGATGGTGTTGACCAGCCGCACCACCGCGTTGTCGTCGAGGTCGGTGGCGACCTCTTCCTCCTCGCGGTGCTTGTGGGCGAACTCCTTGGTGAGCTCGTCGAGGTCGCCGCTCGAGCCGTAGAAGCGCTCGATCAGCTTGACGATCTGCTCCTCGGCGGCCACCGCGGGGATGATCTCGCGCTTGGTGAAGACGCGCAGGTCGTCGATCGCCCAGATGTTGCGCGGGTCCTTCATCAGCACCACCAGGGCGTCGCCCTCGAGGTGGTGCGGGAAGACGGTGTAGCGGCGCACCGTGTTCTCGCCCACCAGGTGCAGCACGCTGGGATCGGGCGGGTTCTCGTCAGGGTCGATGTAGTCGTAGCCCAGCTGGATGGCCAGGCTCTGAGCCAGCATCTCGGGGTTGATCTTGCCCGACTGGACCAGGGTGTCCTCGAGGCGGCCGCCGCCGGCGCGCTGCTTCTTGAGGGCCTCTTCGACGTCGTCGGCGGAGACGTAGCCGAGCTCGACCAGCACCTCGCCCAGCGGCCGCGCCTTGCCCAGCCGCTCCTGCACCTTCAGCGCCTGCCGCAGGCTGTCGCGGTCGAGCTTGCCGTCCTGGACGAGCGACTCGCCGAGGCGGCCCGAACCCGGGTAGGCGCGGCTGAAGAGCTTTTCCCACTCCTCGGGGAGGGTGAGGACGAACTTCACCCGCTTGCCCAGCAGGCCCTCGATGGCCTGCTTGTGGCGCAGATCGGAAACGACGACGCGCACGCTCTTGCGCTCCTGCTGGACGGGAATCGCGTGGTAGCGCAGCGCGTCGGTGCGCAGGAAGAGGTTGGCGGTGTCGCGGTCGACCTCGACCTTGTCGGTGCTGGGGAGGAACTCGGCCCCTTCCTGTTCGGCCAGGGCCCGGTAGAGGTCGACCTCCTGGATCAGCCCCTTGCCGACGAGGATGCGGCCCAGCAGCTCGCCGGTCTGCTCCTGCTCGACCAGGGCCTGCTCGAGCGCCTCCCGCTGGATCAGCCCCTTCTGCAGCAGCAGCTCGCCCAGGCGCATCTCGTGGTCCTGGATCGGTGAGGGGGGCGGCGGGGTCTCGAGGCCCAGCTCGGGGTAGTTGACCGCCAGGGCGTACTCGAACGAGGGCCGGAGCACCTGGTAGGGCTCAACGAGCATCTCGGTGAGGTCCTCCACCTCGTCCACGCGCAGGGTGTCCAGGGGGTTGGTGAAGGCGACGCGCAGGGTGTCGCCCTCGAGGGCGAAGGGGATGGCCTCGAGCTCACGCGCCTTCTCCGCGGGCAGCTTGGCCCGCACCTCGGGCGGGATCTCGACCTCGTGCAGGTTGACCAGAGGAATCCCGAAGGCCTCTTCGATCACCTGGGCCATGCGCTGCTCCGAGAGCAGCCCCATGTCCACGATCACCTCGGCGAGCGAACCGCCGATCTCGCGGTGCCGTTCCAGGGCGCGCTGCAAATCCTCGTCCTTCAAGTGGCCGAGTTCAATAAGTGCGGCCCCGAGCCGCTTATCGCCAATCGTCAATACGCTCATCGGTTTCCTCCAGCCGAATCCGGGCTACAGGCCTTTGCCTTGGCTCAAGTATAGTCGCCCGCTCCTGCTGCGTTCGTTTATTATTCACCGGATTCCGAGCGCTGTGCACCCCCGTTTTGGGGGCCTGGAATTCGCTCCAGGATGCGGCGTTCGAGCGCCCGCACCCAGCGGGTGTGCACAAGCCCCTTCTTCGGCTCGATCGGCTCGACGAGCACCGAGTAGGCCCCGATCAGGTTGGCCCCCAGCACGTCGGTGAAGATCTGGTCGCCCGCCACGGCCACCTCGCGCGGCGCAAGGCCCATTCGCCGCACCGCGCGGCGCAGGCTCCAGGGAAAGGGCTTGCCCGCGAGGCCCCAGCCCTCGAGGCCCAGCGACCGCGCCCAGGCGCGGGTGCGCCCGGGCTTGGCGTTGGAGACGATGAAGACAGGGATCCCCGCCTCCGCCAGCGACCGGTTCCACTCGGCCAGCTCGCCCTTCGCCGGCGGGGCGACGCCGTAGGGCACCAGGGTGTTGTCCAGGTCCACCACCAAACCGGAGAGCCCCCGTGCCGCCAGCCACTCGGGGGTCAGCTCGGTCACGCGCCGCACCCGCGCCTTGGGCCACAAAAGCCGCATCGGCTCCAGCCTACCCCGCGCGCGGGGGGACCTGGATGAGGCCCCACATGCGCCCGCTCTTCGCCCCGTCGCGACGGTAGGAAAAGAGCGCGGGATCGCGGAAGGTGTCCCGGCCCGCGAATTCGATGCGCTCGAGCCCGATCCCCAGCTCCAGCGCCTGCTGGCGGATCACGGTGGGCAGGTCGAGCCGCGCCCGCCCCGGCTCGGGGTCGGGGAGGACGGCGTCCGCGTAGCCCGCCGCCGCGAACCGCTCGGCCAGCTCCGCGCTCACCTGGTAGCTGACCCCGGCGATGCCCGGCCCCACGGCCAGGCGCAGCCGCGCCGGCTCGGCCCCCAGGCCGGCGAGCCGCCCCATCCCCGCGGCGAGGATGTTGCCCAGCACCCCGCGCCAGCCCGCGTGCAACGCCGCCACCGCGCCGACGGCGGGGTCTTCCAGCAGAAGCGGGTAGCAGTCGGCCACGCTGACGGCGAGGAGGAGGCCGGGTTCGGCGCTTACGAGCCCGTCGCCCTCCCAGACCCCGGGCCCGCGCACGGCGTGCACGGTGGTGCCGTGCACCTGGCTGAGCCGCGCCAGCGGCGCGCCGCCGAAGGCGGCCCGCACCCGGCGGCGGTTCTCGGCCACGGCCGCGGGGTCGTCGCCGGTGGCCGCAGAGAGATTGAGCGCGGTGTAGGGCCCGGTGCTCACGCCCCCGGCGCGGGTGGTGAAGCCGTGGGGCGCGGCGAGGAGCCGCGAGCGCAGCAAGTTCACGGCCGTTTGGGCGTCCAGCGCTCCGAGTCGCGGGCTTCGTACTTGGCCATCGCCGCCAGGAAGGCTTCCTCCAGGTCGATGCCGTGGCTGTTGGCCATGCTGATGAGCACGAAGAGGAGGTCGGCCAGCTCCTCGGCCAGCTCGCCCGTGGCCTCGCCCGGCTTGGGCTTCTTGCCGTGGGCGTGGGCCAGCACCCGCGCCACCTCGCCGGTCTCCTCGGCGAGGCGCGCGAGCATGAGGAGCGGCGGGAAGTAGCCTTCCTCGAAGCGGCCGATCCAGGCGTCCACCCGCTTTTGGGCTTCCTTCAGGGTCAGGCTCACTTCCGCACCAGCTCCGTAAGCGGCGCCGCGGCGTAGCGGGCCATCAGATCCACGGTGTGCTCCACGTCGCCCAGGTCGATCATCTCGGAGGGCGAGTGCATGTAGCGGTTGGGCACGCTCACCACCGCGGCGGGCACGCCCTCGCGGGTGACGGCGATCTCGTCGGCGTCGGTGCCCGACCAGCGGCCGTGGGCCTCGAGCACGTAGGGGATTTGGTGCTCCGCGGCCAGCGCCCGCAACCGCGCCAGCACCCCGGGGTGGGCGTAGGGGCCCACGGCCAGGCTGGGCCCCTTGCCCAGGGCCACCTCGCCGTGCTGCTTGGGGTCCACCCCCGGCTGCCGGCTGCAGTGGGTCACGTCCACGACCAGCGCGGTGTCGGGCTCGAGCCGGAAGGCGGCGGTCCGCGCACCCCAGGCCCCGATCTCCTCCTGCACCGTGGCCACGGCCACCACCTCGGCCTCACCGCCCAGCTCCTGGGCCCGCCGGAGCGCCTCGAGCGCCACGAAGGCGCCGATGCGGTTGTCGATGGCGCGGCTCACCACCCGCCGCCCCATCAGGTAGCGCAGCGGCTGGTCGATCACGCCCACGCTGCCCACCTCGAGCACCTCCAGGGCCTCCTCCTTGTCCGCCGCCCCGACGTCGATCCAGATGTCCTTCAGCTTCACCGCCTTGCCGCGCTCGTCGGGCTCGAGCGCGTGGATGGGCTTGCGCCCCACCACGCCCAGCACGTGCCCCTTCCTGCCCAGAAAGCGCACCCGCTGACCCACCAGCACCTGCGGGTCCCAGCCCCCCAGGGGCTCGACGTAGACGAAGCCCTCGTCGCTGACGTGGGTGACGATCAGGCCGATCTCGTCGATGTGCCCCGCCAGCATGATGCGCGGACTTCCGCCGGGGCGGATGCGGGCGTAGCTGTTGCCGTGGGCGTCGCGCCAGACCTCGTCGGCGAAGGCCTCGGCCTCGCGCACCCAGACGCGCGCGGCCTCGTCCTCGAAGCCGCTCGGGCCCACCGCGCCCAGGAGTTCCTCGAAGAAGTTGAGGTTCAGTTCCGGTTTCATCGCCCCCAGTATAGGCAGGTAAGCTGAGCGTATGAAAAAGGCGCTGGCGCTGATCGCCCACGACAAGAAGAAGGCCGACCTGATCGCCTTCGCCAAGGACCACCGGGAGCTCTTGGCGCGCTTCCCGCTCGTCGCCACCGGCACCACCGGGAAGATGCTCGCGCAGAAGGCGGGGCTCGAGGTGGAACGGGTGCAGTCGGGGCCGCTTGGCGGCGACCTGCAGATCGGCGCGGCCATCGCCGAGGACCGCATCCTCGCGGTCATCTTCTTCCGCGACCCCCTCACCGCCCAGCCCCACGAGCCCGACGTGAGCGCGCTGATGCGCATCTGCGACGTGCACGACGTGCCCCTGGCCACCAACCTGGCCGCCGCTGAGGCCGTGGTGGCGTGGCTGGAGGAGATGAGCTGACGGGAGGTAGGAAATGAACGCCCGCAGCTGGTTCAGAAGGTATGTAGACCACTCCCCCCTGCGCCAACGTGCGGCTCGTACTTGAATTCTTTGTTGTCTTTGCGCGCTTCGAATACGCCTTAAAGGCAAACGGATATTTCAGTAAAAGTCGCACTCCCGATTGGTGTGCATACGCCAATAAACAAGAGAACGTCACAGAATTCAAACAACATGTAGCCGAGAACCGCAGGCTGGCCTCTGCACTGAATCGCGTGCTAGATAACCCTCCACGCATCCAGCGTGTCGTAGATGGAAATTTGACGTGGGAAAGGCGACCCAATGTACCCTGCGGCGACCACGACCTCGGAAGGGCGGTGGCCGCACTACGCACTAAAAGACATGCGAAACAACCTGTTCCATGGTTCTAAAGAGGTGCTTTTTCCCGGCCACCAAGGTCAACGCGATATACGCCTGCTCAGGTATGGCCTTATCGTTCTTTACATACTTGTGGATCTCGATCCGAAGGTAAAAAGTGCCTTTCTCAATGGTTAACCCGGAACGATAACGTCCTTGCCCGCCCGGGCCAGCTTGCGGTCGAAGCTCAGCGCCTGCAGGCCGTGCTCGCGGGCCCAGGCGAGCAAGAAGACGTCGGGAAAGTCCAGCCCCGAATCAGGGTACTCGGTGAGGGCCCGCAAGAGCACCGGCTCGTCGATGGGTGCAAAGACGCGCGCATCCAGGAGCGTCAGCAGCTCCCCGGCCGCCGTTTCGGGCGTTAGCCCGTAGAGGTCGCTCTCGAGCACGTAAACGACTTCGGCCGCGTGAACCGGGTGAACCTCAACCCGCGTCCCGTCCTCTTCGGCCTTCTCAAGAAAACGTCGCGCCGCTTCGTACATGGGCGGGGGCGTGCGGGTAATCAGCCTGAGGAGTACGTTGGCGTCGGCGATCAGCGTGTCCACCGCTTACGCGCCTCCTCGCGTTCCGCATCAAGCAGCTCTTCAGCTTTATCAAAATGTTTGCGTGGCGGATGTCCGGGGAGCCGCCCCAGTACCTCCTCAAGGCGGTGCTTCTTACGCGGAATGATGCGAATCGTCCCATCCTCGATCTCCACCCAGAGTTCGTCCCCGGGTTCAAGCGCCAAGGCCTCACGTACGGCCTTGGGAAGCACGACCTGCCCCTTGCTGGATAGGCGGGTGATGGGCATAAGGATATCTTACCATACGTAAGATAGCTTCGTATCCGACCATGTGCTCTCCTTCCCGAGCCTTTCGCACCTTTGAAACCCTAACCGGGCGGTAGACTGAAAAGGGGCGACGCCCCCTGAACGACGATGGAAACCGCCGAGATCGTCGGCGTCGGCAGCGAACTGATTTGCGGCGAGACGCTCGACACCAACACCGCCGAAGTGGCCCAAAGCCTGCGCCCCTACGCGCTGGAAGTCTGGCGCACCCTGCGCGTGGCCGATGACGTGGACCGGCTGGCGCAGACGGCGCGCGAGCTCTGGCCGGGCGCGCGGCTGCTCGTCTTTTTGGGCGGCCTCGGGCCCACCCCGGACGACGTGACCACCGAGGCGGTGGCCCGGGGGCTGGGGCTCGAGCTCGCGGAAGACCCGGCCATGGTGCGCACGATCGAGGAGCGGTTTGACCGCCTGGGCCGCACGATGACGCGGATCAACCTCAAGCAGGCCGTCAAGCCGCGGGCCGCCGCTTGGCTGCCTAACCCGCGCGGCACCGCCCCGGGCTGGTGGCTGCGCTCCGGCGGCCGCGACCTGGTGGTCCTGCCGGGTCCGCCGGCCGAGTGGCGGCCGATGTGGACCGGGCTGCTGCCGCGGCTGGGGCTGCCCGAGAGCGGCACCGTGCGCCGCGAACTCAAGACCTTCGGCCTCGGCGAGTCGCAGATCATGGAGCGCCTCGCGGACCTCTGGGACGCCGGGGTGACCAGCGGCATCTACGCCCACGCCGACGGCGTGCACCTGAGCGCCGAGGGCGCGGCGGAGGCGGTGGAGCGCTGGCTCGGCCAGGCGGCCGCGCGCCTCGAGGGCTACGTATGGGGCCGTGAGGGCGACACCCTGCCGGGGCAGGTGCTAAAGCGCCTGCGTGCCGAGGAGGCCCACCTCGCCACCATGGAATCCCTTACCGGCGGGCTGCTGGCCGCGCTGCTGACCGAGGTTCCCGGCGCGAGCCGGAACTATTTGGGCGGCGTGGTATCCTATTCTATGGGCGCTAAGGCCCGTTTTGGCGTGCCTACCGACACCCTCACGGCCCACGGGGCCGTTTCCGCCGAGACCGCTTCGGCCATGGCCGAAGCCGCGCGGCGCGAACTGAACGCGACCTACGGCCTGGCCACCACCGGGGTGGCCGGCCCCGACGAGTTGGAAGGGCACCCGGTCGGCACCGTCTACGTGGGGCTGGCCGGACCGGACGGCACCCAAACGAAGCGTTACCGCTTTCCTCCGCTGGGACGCGAGGCCGTGCGCCTGCGCGCCGCCTACGCGGCCCTGGCGCTGTTTTGGAGCCACCGCCGATGAGACTCTTCTACGCGATCTTCCCTCCCCGCACCGTTCAGCGCACGCTGGCCGAGGCGCAGCGGTCGCTGCGCGGCAACTGGAAACCGGTGCGGGAGGACCAGATCCACCTCACCCTGGGTTTTCTGGGCGACGTGCCCGAGGCCGAACTGGCGCGGGTGCGCCGCGCCGGGCGCGAGGCCGCTCGCGCGAGCGGCCCCTTCGTCGCGCGGGTGCGGGGCACCGGCTTCTTCCCGGGCGAGGGGCGGCCGCGCGTCTGGTTCGCCCGCGCCGAAGGCGACGGCTTCGAACCCCTCGCCCTGGCGCTGCGCGAGGCGCTGCCCGAGTTTCTCGCCGATGAACGGGCCTTCAAGGCCCACCTGACCCTGGCCCGCCGCAAGGGGCCCGCCCCGCGGGTAGCGCCGGTGGTCTTCGACCTCGAGTTCCCCGTGGAGGCCTTCGCGCTGGTCGAGAGCCGGCTTACGCCGAGGGGCCCCCAGTACACGGTTTTGGACACCTTTGCCCTAAAGGAGCGTGACGAACGTGGAAAACAACGAACGGCAAAAGGCCTTGCAAAGCACCCTCAAGCAGATTGAAAAGCGCTTCGGCACCGGGGCGATCATGCGCCTGGGCGAGCGCCCGCGCCAGGAGGTGGAGGTCATCCCCACCGGCAGCCTGGCTCTGGACCTGGCCCTGGGCGTCGGCGGCATCCCCCGCGGCCGCATCATCGAGATCTACGGCCCCGAGTCGGGCGGCAAGACCACGCTGGCGCTGCACATCGTAGCCCAGGCGCAAAAGCTGGGCGGCGTGGCCGCCTTCGTGGACGCCGAACACGCCCTCGACCCCGTCTACGCGCGCCAGCTGGGCGTGGACGTGGACAACCTGCTGCTCAGCCAGCCCGACACCGGCGAGCAGGCGCTCGAGATCGTGGAGCTGCTGGTGCGCTCGGGGGCGGTGGACGTGATCGTGGTCGACTCGGTGGCCGCGCTCGTGCCCCGCGCCGAGATCGAGGGCGAGATGGGCGACGCTCACGTGGGGCTGCAGGCGCGGCTGATGAGCCAGGCGCTGCGCAAGCTGACCGGCGTGCTCTCGAAGAGCAACACCTCGGCCATCTTCATCAACCAGATCCGCGAGAAGGTGGGGGTGATGTACGGCAACCCCGAGGTGACCACCGGCGGGCGGGCGCTCAAGTTCTACAGCTCGATCCGCCTCGACGTGCGCCGCAAGGGCCAGCCCATCAAGAAGGGCGACCAGCCCATCGCCAACGTGGTGCGCGTCAAAGTGACCAAGAACAAGCTCGCCCCGCCCTTCCGCGAGGCCGAGCTGGAGCTCTACTTCGGCCGCGGCATCGACCCGGTGGCCGACCTGGTCACCGTCGCCGTGGACCAGGGGGTGATCGAGAAGTCGGGGTCCTGGTTCTCCTACGGCGAGATCCGGCTGGGTCAGGGCAAGGAAAAGGCCGCCGACTACCTGCGCGCCAACCCCGAGATGATCGACGAGATCCGCGCCAAGGTGCTGGGTCTGGAAACCGCCGAAGAAGCCGAAGCCTAGGAGGAGGGCCGCCATGGAAACCATCGTCATCGTTGTCCTCACCGCCCTCCTCGCCGGCGGCGCCGCTTTGCTGGCCGGCCGCCGCAGCGGCGGCGCCGGGGGCGCGCCGCTGATCGAAGAGATCGAGAAGCTGCGCCAGACCGCCGAGGAGGAGCGCAGCCGGCTCGAGGCCGAGCGCCGCCGCCTCATCGAGGAAACCCAGCGCGAGGTCGAGCAGCTGCGCCAAAGCGCCCGCGAAGAGGCGGCCCGCATCGGCGAACAGGCCCGCCGCGAGCTGGAGGAGGCCCGCGCCGAGGCGCGGCAGCTGCGCGAACGCGCCGAGGCCGAGGCCGACCGCCTGCGCGCCAAGCTCGAGGCCGAGATGAAGGAGCGCCTGGCCGAGGAACGCCAGCGCCTGGAGGCCGACCTGGCCCGCGACCGCGAGCGCATCGAGCGCGACCTCGAGGCCATCCGCCGCGAGCGCGAAGAGCTGAAGCGCCAGGACGAGCGGCTGGCCCGCCGCGGCGAGCAGCTGGACGCCCGTGCGGCGCGGCTGGACGAGCTGGAAGAGAAGCTGAACGCCGAAGAACGCCAGCTGGTGCAGCGCGCCGAGGCGCTGGACCGGCGCGAGCGCGAGATCGAGCTCAAGCTCGAGGAGATCGCCGGCCTGACCCGCGAGGAGGCGCGACGGCAGCTGCTGGCCCGCCTCGACGAGGAGCTGGAGGAAGAGAAGGCCATCCACGTCAAGGCGGCCATGGAACGGGCCCGCATGGAGGCCAAGAAGCAGGCCGCCCACCTGATCGCCCAGGCGGTGCAGCGCCAGGCCTCGGAGACGGCCGCCCAGCTGGCGGTGAGCGTGGTGCCCATCCCCTCCGACGCCATGAAGGGGCGCATCATCGGCCGCGAGGGGCGCAACATCCGCACCTTCGAGTCGCTGACGGGCGTGGACCTGATCATCGACGACACCCCCGAGGCGGTCATCCTTAGCTCTTTCAACCCGGTGCGCCGCGAGATCGCCAAGATGGCGCTCGAGCAGCTCGTCACCGACGGCCGCATCCACCCCAGCCGCATCGAGGAGGTGGTGGAGAAGGCCAAGGAGGAGATGAAGCACTACCTCTACGAACGCGGCGAAGAGGCAGCGCTCGAGGCCGGCGTGGTGGGGCTCAAGCCCGGCCTGGTGCAGCTTTTGGGCCGCCTGCACTTCCGCAGCAGCTACGGCCAGAACGTCCTCAAGCACTCCATCCAGGTGGCCCACCTCGCGGGCATCCTCGCCGCCGAATTGGGGCTCGACGTGGGCCTGGCGCGCCGCGCCGGGCTGATGCACGACATCGGCAAGAGCGTCGACCGTGAGATCGAGGGCACCCACGTGGACATCGGCATCGCCCTGGCCAAGCGCTTCGGCGAGCCGCCCGAGGTGCTCGACGCCATCGCCCACCACCACGACCCCGAGAACGCCGAGACCACCTACGCCGTACTGGTGGCCGCCGCCGACGCCATCAGCGCCGCCCGCCCGGGCGCCCGTCGCGAGAGCATGGAGGACTACATCAAGCGGCTGGAGCAGCTGGAGCAGATCGCCACCAGCTTCCCCGGCGTGGAGCAGGCCTTCGCCGTCCAGGCCGGGCGCGAGGTGCGGGTGCTGGTCAAGCCCGGCAAGGTCAACGACGCCAAGGCCACCCTGCTGGCGCGCGAGATCGCCCAGCGCATCGAGCGCGACATGGACTACCCGGGCCAGGTGCAGGTGACCGTGGTGCGGGAGACGCGCGCGGTGGACTACGCGAAGTAGGCCCGCGCGCACCCCTCGCCGGCCCCCGCGGGGGCCGGTTCTCTGTGGCTGCGGCATCGTGAGCCGGCTCGCGGCCGGGAACCGCGGACGCTGCTAAGATACGGCCACGCATGTCCAGGGTCGAGCTGAAGCTCCTGGGGCCTCCGGAGCTGCTGCACCGGGGCCGGCGCGTCCGGCTCCGCTCGCTGAAGTCGTACGCCCTGCTCGCCTATCTGGCGCTCGAGGGCCCCACGCCACGCGAGCGGCTGGCCGCACTGCTGTGGGACACCCCCAGCGGCCGGGGCAACCTGCGGGTGGAGGTGCACCGGCTGGACCGGGCGATCCCCGGGATTTTCGCTGAGCGGCGCGGGGTGCTCGCGCTGGCGGACCTCGACCTTGACGTCGCCGCCTTTGAGGCGGCCGCCCGCTCCGCCGACTGGCCCCGCGCGCAGGCGCTCTACCGCGGGCTTTTCCTGGAGGGGCTGGAGGTGGAGGCGAGCCCCGAATTCGCGGAATGGACGCGCTACCAGAGGACCCGCCTGCAGGAGGCGCAGCGCACGGTGCTGGCGGAGCGGGCCCGCCACGCCCCGCCGCAGGAGGCCGTGGCCCACTGGTTGCGGCTGCTGGCCGAGGACCCCCTCGACGCGGCCGCCTGCCGCGGCGCGATGACGGCCTACCTGCGCCTCGGAAAAACCGATAAGGCGCTCCAGCTCTACCGCGAACAGGCCGAGCTGCTCGAGCGCGAGCTGGGGCTGCCGCCCGAAGCCGAGACCCGGGCCCTGGCCCACCTCATCCGCAGCGGCGAGCGGCCCGCGCCCACCGGCGCGCCGCCCTTCGTCGGCCGCGAGCCCGAGCTGGGGCGGCTCGAGCAAGCGCTCGCCGCGGGGCAGGCGGTCTTCGTGACGGGCGAGCCCGGCATCGGCAAGACGCGGCTGCTGCTCGAGTTCGTCCGCGCCAAGGGGGTGGAGCCGTTTCTGCTGCGCGGCCGCCCCGGCGACGCCGCGGTGCCCTACGCGACGCTGGCCCGGGCCCTGCGCGAGTACCTGGAAGCGGGCTTCGACCCCGAACCCTGGGCCCGGCGCGAGCTGGCCCGCCTGCTCCCGGAGCTGGGCGAGGCGCCCCCGGAACCGAACCCCGCCCGGCTGCTGGCGGCGGTGGCGCAGGCCCTGGAACCCTTCAAGACCCCGGACCGGCTCTGGGGCATCGACGACCTGCAGTTCGTCGACCCGGCCAGCCTGGGGCTGGTCACCGGGCTGGCCCACCTCGTCGAGGACCGCGCCGGCATCGTGACCTACCGCCGCGGTCGGCTGGACCCGGCCGCGGCGGCCTGGATCGAAGACCGGCTCGCCTCCGGGCGGGCGATCGAGCTGACGCTCGAGCCGCTAAGGCCCGAGGCCGTGGCGCGCATGCTGGGCGTAGACGGCGAGCGGGCGCGGGCGCTCGCGGCCTACACCGGCGGCAATCCCTTTTTCCTCTCCCGCCTCCGCCACGGGGACCCCCAGACCGCGGACCTGCAGCAACTGGTGGCGCGGCGGCTGCGCCAGGCCTCGGCTCCGGCGCGGAAGCTGTGCCAGCTCGCCGCGGTGGCGGGTGCGGTCTACGCCCCCGCCCTGGCGGCCGCGGCGCTGGGGCTGCGGCCGCTGGCGCTGGCGGAGGCCTCCGACGAGCTCGAACAGCTGGGACTTTTCCGCAAGGGTCAGCCCGCGCACGACCTGGTCGTGGAGAGCGTGCTCGCCGAGCTTTCCGAGGCGACGCGGCGTCACCTGCACCTCATCGTCGCCGAGGCGCTCGAGCGCCTCCCGAAGGCGCCCCCTGCCGCCGTCGCGCTGCACTTCGAACAAGCCGGGTACCCCGGGCGCGCCACCCCCCACCACCTCGCCGCCGCACGAGCGGCCGAGCGCGTCTTCGCGTTCCGCGAAGCGCTCGCGCAGTACCGCCAGGCCATCGCGTCGGCCCCGCCGGAGGCGGCCCCGGACGTCGAGGTCGAGACGCTGGAGGCCCGCTACCGCATCCTCCTGGCCCTCCTCGACTGGAACGACGCCGAGCAGCTGCTGCGGCGCGCGGAAGAGCTGGCGCGCGCCCCCGAGCGGGAGGCGCTGCGCCCGGCCATCCGCCTCGGCTGGGCGGGGCTCCACTTCAACCGCTGGGAACTCGATCGGGCCGAAGCCATCGCCAACGAGCTGCTCGAAAGCGGCGGCCTCGAGCCGCGCCTGCGGGCCGAGGCGCTCTACATCCGTGCGGTCGCCGTCCAGGCCCGTGGCGAGCACCCCCGGGCCCTGGAAGACGTCGAGGCCGCCCTGGAGATGCATCCCGACCCAGCCTGGGCCTTTCACGGCTGGGCCCACAACACCGCCGCCATCAGCCACGTAGCCCTTGGCGAACTCGGGGCCGCCGAGGAGCACAACCGCGCCGCGCTGGCCCACTTCCGGCGCTGGGGCAACCTCGCGGGCGAGGCGAACGCGCACCGGGTCTTCGCCGAGATCGCCGCGGCCGCCGGCCGTTACGACGAGGCCGACCGTCTTCACGAGCAGGCGCTCGAGCAGGCGCGGCGCTCGGGCCACCGGGAGGTGCTGGGCTACGTGCTCGCCTCGGCGCTGCTGCACCACGAGCGGCTGGGGCGCACCGAGCGCGTACACGAGCTGGCGCGCGAAGGTGCTGAGCTGCAAGGCCCCTACCAGGAGTTCTTCCGGCAAAGGCTCGGCTGAACCCAGCGCGGCGCAGCGCGGTCACCCTCCATCGCCGAAAATTACCTTGAATGTCCCTCCAGCCCGTTTTCTACCTTGAGGCTAGGGGGAATCTATGTATAGAAGAAAACGCCCAAGTTTCGCTTGGTTCGCTACCCTCTTTTCAACGATCCTGCTGCTGGCCTCCTGCTCGCCGCCCGCGGGAACGGGGTCGGCTTCGGGGTTCGCCCTCACCCTGGCTACGGACCGCATCGAGGCGCCCGCCGGCGGCTCGGCCACGGTCGAACTGACCGTGAGCGTCCAGGGCGGTTTCGGCGGCACCGTTACGCTGGCGCTACAAGCTCAGGGCGGCGGCGCAGCCCCGCCGGGGATCGCCCTCACCCCCACCCAGGTGCAGGCGCCGGGCGGCCCCTACGGGCTGACCCTCAGCGTCGACCCGACGGTCGCGCCGGGCAGCTACCCGCTGCAGCTCACAGGTACCGCTTCAGGCGTTGCCAAGAGCGTGGATTTGACCCTCACGGTCACGGAGCCCGCCGGTCTGAGCCTCAGCCTCGATCCCAACGTGCTGACCGTGGAACAGGGGCAGAGCGCCGGCACCACGCTGCACGTCGCTCCCCCCCAAGGGTTCGCCGCCACGCTCGCCCTCACCCTCAGCGACGCCAGCGGCAACCCGGCAAGCGGGTTCACCCTCGACCCCGCGAGCGTGACCGTGAACGGCGCGCCCACCGACGCCGCGCTCAGCCTCCAGGTCGACCCCGCCCAGCCGCCCGGGAGCTACCCCCTCGTCCTGCACGCTACGGGCGGGGGCGAGAGCGCCCAGGTGGGGCTGGACGTGAGCGTCGCCGGCTACGCGCTCGACCTCGCCAGCCACGAGCTCTACGCCCCTCAGGGGGGTTCCGCCACCGTGGGGCTCACGGTGAACGCGTACGGCGTCAGCGGCGACGCCGTCCTCTCCCTGGAAACCCAAAGCGGCGACCCGCTGCCGGGCGGCCTCACCCTGCAGCCGGCGAGCCTCGCCGTTCCCGGCGGCCCCTACACCCTCACCCTGAGCGTGGACGCGGCGGTTCCGACCGGCAGCTACGCCCTGCGCTTGCGCGCCGACCTGGGTGGCAACGAGCAGGTTGCCGACTTCACCCTCACCGTGCAGCCACCGCCCGAGTTCACGGCCGCCGTCAGCCCTAGCGACCTGACGATCGACGTGGGCGCCAGCGGCACCCTCTACCTCGAACTCAGCTTCCAGCAGGACTTCAACGACACCATCCAACTCACCCTGGAGTCGGCCGACGGCTCCGCCGCGCCCGCCGCGTTCACGATCGACCCCACCAGCCTCGGCATGGCGGCCTCGGCTGGCGACACCAACTACGTGAGCGTCACCCTCTACGTCGCGAACTCCGCCGAGTCGGGCAGCTACGACCTGCGCCTGCGCGCCGCCTCCAGCCAGACCACCGCCTACGCCGCCTTCACGCTCACCGTGCCCACCCTGCCCGACTTCACCGTCGAGCTCTCGCCCTATTCCCAGACCGTGATCAAGGGCGGTGCCGCCACCTATCAGCTCGACGTCTACCCCCACAACGGTTACAGCGGCACCGTCGACTTGAGCCTCACCCGCACCGACAGCTGGACGCTTTTTGACGGCATCACCTTCACGCCCACGAGCCTCGACCTCTCCGGGGGGGCGGTGAGCACGACCCTCACCCTCAACACCGACGACACCGCGGCCGTCGACGACTACCACTTCCAGCTCGACGCGAGCGACGGTCAGACCACCCAGAGCGCCAGCCTCGCCCTGAAGGTGGAGGACTTCAGCCTCTCCCTGGGTACCAGCGCACCGACGCTCGCCCTGGACGCGGGAACGAGCGGCAGCCTGGCCCTGACGATCAACGTCAGCACCCCTAACAGCTACGACACCTTCCCCAACCCCGTCACCTTCAGCCTGGCCACCCAGGACGGCAGCCCGCTGCCCCCCGGGCTGAGCCTCTCGCCGGCCAGCACGGACGTCTCGCCGGGCAGCAACAACCTGACCGTCGTCGTCGGCGCCGGAGCCGACACCCCCGCGGGCAGCTACCCCTTGCGGCTGGTCGCCGCCGCCGCGGGCGTGACTCGCAGCGCCGACTTCACCCTGGTGGTGCGTAGCTTCGCCCTCGGCCTCGGCACCTCCGAGCTGGCGTTCTGGACCGAGGGCTCGGGCACGCTCGAGCTGACCCTCGAGCCGCTGGAGGGCTTCAGCGGCACCGTCACCCTCAGCCTGGTGGACGCGGAAGGCAACCCGGTCTCCGGCCTCAGCCTCGACCCGACCAGCGTCAGCGTTTCCGGCACCACCACGCAAACGCTCACGATCTCAGCCGACAGCAGCGTCGCCGCGGACGTCTACCCCCTGCGCGTCCGCGCCGTCTCGGGCAGCATCGTGAAGGAGGCCGACCTCACGCTCTCGGTCGCCGACTTCGCGATTGCTCTCGACAGCTCCGCTCTCACGATCTGGCAGGGCGGGGAGGGCAGCCTCGGCCTCACCGTCACCCCCGCAGGCGGCTTCGGCGGCGACGTGAGCCTGCTGCTCGAAGCCCAGACGGGCTACACCCCACCCTCCGGCGTGACGCTTACGCCCGGCAGCGTCACGGTGTCGGGGACGACCACGCAAACCCTCACGCTCTCCGTGGCCGGCACTTCGAGCCTCGGCGTCTTCGACGGCCTGCAGATCCGGGCGACGGCCACGCTGAACGGCGTGACCCGCGCACGCACCGCGCCGCTCGCGCTCACGCTGAAGGGTATGAACGTCACCCCGACCGACTTCAACACCCTCGGGATCGCCCGCGGCGGGCAGCGGACCCTCGACGTCAGCATCGAGTCCTATGGTGTGGGCGGGGCCGTGAGCCTCGCACTGGAAGACGCCGGTGGCGGCAGCGTACCCGCAGGCATCGTACTGACGCCGGACGTCCTGAGCGTGAGCGACGGCACCGCCAGCTACACCCTCACCGTCGCTGTCGACGGCACCGTGAGCTACGGCTCGCCCCTCATCTACTCGCTCGACGTCGTCTTCGACGGCGGAACCGTGGTTCGGAAGAGCGCCCTCGACCTGGCCGTCTACCGGATGACGGTGTTCTGGCTGGAGCGGGCCTCCGGCACGAGCTACGACCTCTACGACGTGGCCTACAACGGAGACGACGCCGCACCCGTCTTCGTCGCCGTGGGTGGGGGCCAGCGGGTCAACCTGACGAGCGGCCCGGGTGTGGCCGCGCTTTCGGCGGACGGCGTGAGCTGGTCGGCTGGTTCGGTCACCGGGGCCAACAACCTTCAGGGCGTCGGTTACGGCAACGGCACCTTCGTGGCCGTGGGCGCCGCCTGCGAGATCTTCATCTCCAACGACAACGGCGCAAGCTGGACGCAAGAAGCCGCGGCCGGCGCCTTCAGCTGCCCCAGTGGCGGGCTCAACGACGTCGCCTACGGCAACGGCACCTTCGTGGCCGTGGGCGCCGGTGGGCTGATCGTCCGCTCGAGCGACGGCAGCAGCTGGACCCAGGTGGCACCAAACGTCGGCGATCCCACCAACGACCTGAAGGCCGTCGCCTACGGCAACGGCACCTTCGTGGCCGTGGGCAGGGGCGGGGTGGTGCTCACCTCCAGCGACGGCCAGAGCTGGGACGCCGCCACCTCCAACACAACCGCAGACTTGGCCGGTGTAACCTTCGGCGACGGCACCTTCGTGGCCGCAGGCGCGGGCGGGGTGGTGCTCACCTCGAGCGACGGCGGCGGCTGGACTGCGGGGTCGCTGGGCGGCGACGACGCAACCGCCGTCACTTACGGCTACGACTGGGACGGCGTGGGCCTCTTCGTCGTCACCACCCGTTCGAGCAACGTCGTCTACACCTCCGACGACGGCGGGGCTAGCTGGAGTGCGCAGAACGCCGGCGGCCTGGACGTTCCCCTCCTGGGAGCCGCCTACGGCAACCACCGTTTCGTGGCGGTGGGCGAGCTGGGCAGCCTCACCACCTCACCCTAGTTCGGGCGCGTCTCGCTTCGGGCCCGGCCCCCTGGGGCCGGGCCCGCTCTGCGCACCGACCATTTCCCGGCACCGCCGAGCGCACGGCATCGCTGAGCTTGGTCCGAAAATATTTTTAAGGTACAATAGCGACGAGCATGCCCATGCTTTCGCCCCGCGCGACCTCCAACCCTCTGGAGCGCTTCCTCGAGGCCTCGTACTGGCTCACGGTGGTCGCGGCGCTGGGCGTAGCCGTGCTGTTGCAGCTCGCCCGCGGCAGCTTCGCCGACTTCTTCCTCGACGCGCTGATCGCCGCCTGGAGCGTCACGCTCTACTTCTTCCCGGCCCGCCGCCCCCACCACCGCCGCTTCGTCCACACCCTCGGCCTGCTCCCCCTCTTCGCCTACTACGTGGCCCAGAGTCCCAACCTGATCCCCCCGTCGTACCGGAGCGAGGCCTTCGCGGTGCTGGCCATTTTTCCCATCAACGTCGCTTCTCTGACGATGGGGTTGCCCGGCGCGCTCGCGGCCCTGGCGGTGTCCGCGGGGACGATCCTCTACTTTTTCCGCTGGCCCGACCCGGCCGAGCTGTTCGCGATGGCCTGGCTCCTCTCGGCGCTGCTGGGGGTCAGCTACCACGAACTGCTGCGGCGCCTGGAGGTCTACCACGAGCGGCTGCACCACCAGGCGCTGCGCGACGCCCTCACCGGGCTGGGCAACCGGCGCGCCATGGAGGAGGACTTCGCCCGCATGCAGGGCCTGGCCCAGCGCACCGGCCGGCGGCTGGTGCTGACGCTGTGGGACCTCGACGACCTGAAGGGCATCAACGACCGCCACGGGCACCAGGCGGGGGACCAGGCGCTACGCGACCTGGCCGAGGCGCTGCGCCACTCCACCCGGCGCGGCGACGGGGTCTACCGCACCGGGGGCGACGAGTTCGCCGGGCTGCACCTGGACCTCAGGGACCCGGAGGCGCTGAAGGAGCGCGTGCGGGAGCGCTTCGCGGACGTTTCGGTGGGCTGGATCGACGCCACCGCGGGCGACTTCGAGGCCGCCTTCCGCGCCGCCGACGAGCGTCTCTACCGGGAGAAGGCCCGCCGCAACCATGCCCCGGGGTGACGCCGCGCGGCCGGGACCGCCCCCCGGCCGCGCGCCTTACGATGATTTTGATAACAGTACCAACGCGCGATAGGAAACGTTACCGTCCGTGCTTCTTTGGTGTGCATCCTCACCGCCCACCCGCTCGCGTTGGTGTTATATTTGACGCGTAAGTGCGAACGTTTGAAGTACAGCGCCGGCTCATCGGCACCCTCCTCGAACCGCTTCCCCTTGAAGAACGGCTGGCAAGGGCGCTGGCCCAGCTCTGCCGCAACCCCTGGCCGGGCCTGGCCCCGCGGGCGGCCGTCTTCTTGCAAGAGGGCGGCCGGCTGCGCCTGGCGGCGGCGTACGGGCTCGAGCCCGAGGAGCGCGCCCGCTGCGACGCGGCCGGGCCCGGCCCCTGCGCCTGCGGCCCCGCCAGCGAGCCCCTCACCCTCCCCATCCCCGCCGGCGGCGCGTCGGTGGGGGCGCTCAACCTCTGCCTCGCGCCCGAAGAGGAGCTGAGCGCCGCGACCCGCGGCTTCCTGGAGGAAACGGCCCGGCTCGTGGGGCTGGTGGTGCGGCACGAGCAGACGGCCGGGGCGCACCGCCGCGCCGATCGGGCGCGGCGGGTGCTGCTGCGGGCGCTCGAGGCCGCGCTGGAGGCGGAGAGCTGGTCCGGCTTCGCCCGCTCGCTGACGGAGACCCTGGTGGAAGCCGGCGGCTACCCGCTGGCCGCGGTGTGGACCCGCGGCCGCGGCGCGGCCCTCGACTTCGTGGCCGGGGCCGGCGACGCCCTGGAGTACGCGCGCAGCATCAAGGTCACCCTCGACGACGCGCCCACCGGCCGCGGGCCCGGCGGCCGGGCGCTGAAGGAGGGACGGCCCGTCGTCCTGCAGAACGCGCTGGAAGACCCCTCCTTCGCCCCCTGGCGCTCCACGGCCGAGCGCTACGGCCTGCGGGCCAACGCCGCCTTCCCCTTCGCGGTGGAGGGGCGTCCCCTGGGGGTGCTCTCGGTCTACGCCGGCGAGGCCGACGCCTTCGAGGGGGAGGAGCTGGAGATGCTGGAGCGGGTCGCCCAGCTTCTGGGCGAGGTAAAGGTTCGCCTCGAGACCGGCGAGCGGCTCGAGCTCTTCCGCGCCGTCATCGAGCAGATCCCCGAGTCCATCCTGATCACCGACACCGAGGGGCGCATCGAGTTCGCCAACCGCAGCTTCGTCGCCGAGACCGGCTACGCCCTCGAGGAGGCCCTGGGCCGCAACCCCCGAATCCTCAAGTCGGACCGCCACAGCCCGTCGTTCTACCGCAGCCTCTGGCAGGCGCTCAAGGCGGGGCGCACCTTCCGCGCCACCTTCGTCAACCGCCGCAAAACCGGGGAGCTCTACCCCTCCGACCGCCTGATCGCCCCGGTGCGGGCCCGCGGCCGGGTGCACTACGTCGCCTTCGGCCGCGACACCGGCGCGGAAGAGCGCACCAAGGCCGAGCTGACCGCGGTGCTCGACGCGCTGCCGCAGCCGGTGATCATGGTGGACCTCGCCGGCCGGCTGCTGCGCTTCAACCGGGCGGCAGCCCGGGTGTTCGAGCTCAAGGACGAGCACCGCGGCCGCCCGGTCCCGCTCCTTCACCCCCAGGGGCCCGAGGGGTTCATGAAGCGGCTCGAGCAGCTGCGGCGGGGCGGCGAGGTGCCGCCGCTGCCCTTCCAGTGGCAGGGGCGGAGCTTCCGCGTCCACCCCCAGCCGGTCCGGGGGCTGGGCCCGGAACCCGCGGGGGTCGTCGCCGTCTTCGTCGACGTCACCGACCTGGAGAAGGAGGCCGCCTTCCGCCACGCGCTGCTGCGGCTGATGCAGCACGTGGTCGAGGCCGAGGACCCCTACAAGCTGGTGCTCGACTTCGCGCTCGAGCAGGTGCCCGGGGCCGACGCCAGCAGCCTGATGATCCGTGAGGAGAGCGGCGACCTGCTCTTCGTCGCCCTGCGCGGCCACCCGCCCGATCTGCTGCACCAGCGGCTGCCCAGCCACGCGCAGTGGCCCATCCCCAAGAACAAGGTGGGCGTCTTCCGGCTCTCCCCCGAGGCCCACCAGCGCAGCAAGGCCCGCCACCCCCGGCTCTACGCCGCCGCGAACACCGCCGAGATCCGCGAGGTGCTCTACGTGCCCATCGCCCTGGAGGGGCAGGAGGAGCTCGTCCTCAACCTCGACGCCTTCCGCACGGACGCCTTCAGCGAGCGCGACCTCGAGCGCATGGACCTGCTCGCAGGGACGTTGGGCTTCTTCCTCGGCTGGAAGAAGCAGAAGGACCAGGCGGCCTACCTGGCCTACCACGACGCCCTGACCGGTCTCCCCAACCGCCGCTTCTTCGTGGAGCTCGGCTCCAAGCTGATCGCCCGCGCCGACCGCGGCGAGCCCGCGGCGCTGCTGATGGTGGACGTGGACCGGCTCAAGACCTACAACGACACCCTCGGCCACCCCGCGGGCGACGAGCTGCTCAAGGAGGTGGCCCGCCGGCTGAAAGCGGCGCTCTTCGACGGCGACGTGGTGCTGCGGCTGGGGGGCGACGAGTTCGCCGCGGTCCTCCGGGGCTGCGACGCCGCCGGCGCCGAGAAGGCGACCCGGCGCATCCTCGAGGCCATGGCCGCGCCCGTCCAGGTCGAGGGGCGGGTGCTGCAGCCCTCGATCACCCTGGGCGTCGCGGTGGCGCCCGGCGACGGCACCCGCCTGCCCGAGCTGCTGCACAAGGCCGACCTGGCGCTGCTGCGGGCCCGCGAGGAGGGGCGCGCCCTCGCCTTCTTCGACGCCGGGCTGGAAGCCGCCCGCAGCGCCGAGCGGGAGCTGGAGATCGAGCTCAAGTCGGCGCTGACCGGCGGCGGCCTCGACTTGGTCGTCCAGCCGATCCTCGACCTGCGCGACGGCCGCTACGCCCACTTCGAGGTCCTCCTGCGCTGGAAGGAACCGCCGGCGCGCTTCATCGCGCTGGCCGAGCGGGTGGGGCTCGGCCCCGCCCTCGACGCCTACGTCCTCGACCGGGCTGAGGCGCTGGCCCGCCGGCTGGGCCGGCCCGTCTTCGTCAACCTGCTGCCCTCCACGCTGGCCGTGGGCGTACCGCAGCGGCCCGATCCCCGCTGGGTGGGGTTCGAGGTCACCGAACACGGCGTCCTCAAGCCCGAAGCCCACGCCCACGCCCGCGAGCTCGCGGCCGAGGGCTTCGCGCTGGCGCTCGACGACTTCGGCACCGGCTACGCCAGCCTGAACCTGCTCTACGACTTCCCCCTGCACCTGATCAAGCTCGACCGCGGCCTGATCCTGCGGGCGCTCGAGCGGGACGACGCCAAGGCGCGGGCGCTGCTCGAGGGGCTGGTGCCCGCCATGTCGGGGATGGGGCTCGAGGTCCTGGCCGAAGGGGTGGAGGACGAACGCCACCTCGCCTACCTGGCCTCGATCGGCGTGCGCTACGCCCAGGGCTTCGGCATCGCCCGCCCGGCGCCGCCCGAGGCCTTCGGCGGCTGAAGCGGCGGACGGGTTTCGGCGTGGGGCTATAGCGGCCGGACGTAAAATCGAAGCATGTCCAAGGGGCGCGTCGTTACCTGGGTGGCTCCCCGCGGGTGGGTGCGGGCCTACGCCTGGCTGACCTCCCGCAGCGGGGCGGTCTTCGCACTGGCCGCGGCCACGCTGGCGGCCTGGGGTTACCTGGGCGGGCTGCGACGTCTCTTCGAGCACGAACCCTGGTCGCTCCGGGCGTTCTGGCCGCCGGGGTTCGACGCCTACATGCTGGGGCTCGCGGTCCAGGAATGGACGGTGCCTGTGGGGCTCGTGGGGCTGCTCACCCTCTGGCGGCCGTTCCGCCGCACCGCGCTGGGCGCGGACGGCGCCCGCGACCGCCTGGGGGCGGCGCTCGCACTGGCCGGGGTGCAGCTGGTCTACTTCGCCTACCTGTGGGCGCTCGAGCGCCGCGAGGTGGGCCACCTCACCCAGGGGGAGCTGGTCGCGGCCTTCGCCGGGCTGCTGCTGGGCCCCGGTTGGGGCCTGGTCCTCGGCGTCCTCTCCGGCCTCGGCGCCAGCGCCCTCAACCTGCTCACCTGGCCGCCCGAGCCCACCTCCTGGGCCGACATCGGCCGCTGGTACGTGCTCTACACCAGCCACTTCGCCGCGCTGATCTGGCTCGGCCTCGCCGCCGGGCTGCTGCGCCGGGCGCTGGGCGGCGGGGTGGCGCTGTGGGCGCTGGGCGGCGGCGGGCTGGTGCTCGCCGCGCGCTTCTTCACGCTGCTGGGCGAGCCGGTGCCCGCGGAGGGGGCGGGAACGCTGCTGCCGCTGGGGCTCGCGGGGGCGGGGCTGCTGGGAGGTCTGGGGTTGATGCTGCAGGCGCTGCGGCTGCAGGAGGCGGAGCGCCGCGCCCGCGAAGGCGAGCTGGCGCTCACCCAGGCGGAGCTCGCGGCGCTACGGGCCCAGATCAACCCCCACTTTCTCTTCAACGCCCTCAACACCATCCGCTACTTCGTGCGCACCGACCCCGACCAGGCGCGCGCCCTGCTCCTCAAGCTCTCCGAGGTCTTCCAGCGGGTGCTGCGCTCGGGGGCCTTCGTGCCGCTGGCCGACGAGCTCGCCTACGCCGAGGCCTACCTGGCGCTCGAGCAGGCGCGGCTGGGCGAGCGGCTGCGGGTTGAGTGGTCCAGGCCTTCCGGCGAGCTGCTGGAAACCCGGGTACCGGCGCTGGTACTGGAGCCGCTGGTCGAGAACGCCGTGGTGCACGGCCTGGCCCCCAAGCCCGGCGGCGGCACCCTGCGCATCCTGGTGGAGCGCTGGGGGGACGAGCTGGTGCTGCAGGTCCGCGACGACGGCGTGGGTTTCGATACCTCGCGGCTGGGAAAGGAAACCACCTCGATCGCCCTGGCCAACATCGACGCCCGCATGCGCATGCTCTACGGCGAGGAGCGCGGGCTGCGCATCGAGTCGGAGCCGGGCCGCGGCACCCGGGTGGAGCTGCGGCTGCCGCTGCCCGCCGGCTACGCGGAGGGAACGCGGTGAAGGTCCTGATCGTCGACGACGAGCGCCCGGCGCGGGCCGAGCTGCGCTGGGCGCTGGAGCAGAGCGGCCCGGACCTGGAGGTGCACGAGGCCTCCGAGGCCGCGGCCGCTCTGGGGCTCCTGCATGCGGGCGGGTTCGACGCGGTCTTCCTCGACGTCAACATGCCCGGCCTCAGCGGCCTGCAGCTGGCCGAGCTGCTGGCCGAGCTGCCGCGGCGGCCGCTGGTGGTCTTCGCCACCGCCTACGCCGAACACGCCGCCCGCGCCTTCGAGCTCGAGGCCGCCGACTACCTGGTCAAGCCCTACGACGAGGTGCGGGTGGGGCAGACGCTCGAACGCCTGCGCCGCCGCCTGGCCGAAGCGCCCGCGCCCGACCCCGCCGGACCGCCACGGCGCCTCTGGGTGGAGCTGGAAAACGAAAACCTGAAGCCGCTGGAGCTGGGCGCGGTGGCCTGGTTCGAGGCCCGCGAGAAGCGGGTCTTCGCCCACGCTCCCGGCGGGCCCTACCGCCTGCGCCAGACCCTGAAGGAGCTGGAAGCCTGGCTGCCGCCCGAGTTCGTGCGCGTGCACAAGGCGGCCATCGTCAACCTGGAGCACGTGGCCGAGGTGGTGCCCTGGTTCTCGGGAACCTACCGCATCCGCCTCAAGGACGGCGCCACGGTGCGGATGTCGCGCCGTCACGCGGCGGGGTTCTGGAAGGCGGGCGGAGGGCGCTGACGAAGCGTCCTTCGCGCGGTCACCCCAAACCCTTAACAAACCTACGCGTCGCCCAGGCGCCGGCGCAGCACCAGCAGGTAGAGGGCCAGCGCCGTGGCAATGGCCGTCGCCGAGAGCACCAGCAGCGCCCGGGCCGGGTACACCGCGAGCAGCGCCCCGGCCGCCCCCGCGCCCAGCAGGAAGGTGACGCTCACCAGGGCGCCTGTCAGGGCTTTGACCCGCCCCAGGTGGCTGGTCTTGGTGAGCGTCTGCAAGAGGGTGCTGTAGGCGATGTTGAAGGGGTTGTTGCCGGCGGAGCCGACGAGCACCGCCACGATCAGCCAGAGGAACCCCGTGGCCGCCGCCTGCCCCGCCGCCCCCAGCGTCAGGACGGCCAGCCCCGCGCCCAGGAGCCAGGAAGAGCTGGGGATCCGCCGCGCGAACGCCACCACGAAGCCGCCCGCGAGCAGCTGGAAAAGCCCGTTGGCCGACCCCAGCCAGGCGACGTCGGCCGCCTTCCGCCCCAGCGACTCCATGAAAAACACCATCGCGGTGCTGTTGATGCCCGCCGAGAACGCCACCAGGAAGCTGGTGGACGCCAGCAGCAGCAAGACGGGGTGGCCGATCAGGTAGCGGAAGCCTTCGACCATCTGCGACCAGAAGTGGGGCGCCTCTTCGCTTGCCGTGGCGGCAAAGCGGGAGGGGAGGCGCAGCAACAGCAACGCCGCCGCGAAGAGGACGGCGGCGTCGGCCAGGAACACCGAGGCCCGGCCCAGCCGCTCGTACATGAAAGCGCCCAGCGGCGGGCCGACGATCAGGGCCGCCTGGTAGGTGCTCATCAGCACCGCGTTGGCCGTTTGCAGCTTCTCCTGCGCCACGATGCGCGGAAGCAGCGACTCCGACGCGGTCGCGGAAACCAGCTCGGCCAGGGCCGCGAGGGCCACCAAAGCGATCATGACCACCACCCCCTGGTGGGCCAGGGCCACGCCCGCCTGCGTCAGGCTGACGCCAGCGAGCGCGAAGGCCGCCAGCTTGATGGCCCGGCCCGGCCCCGCGCGGTCGACGAAGACGCCCACGAAGGGAGCCGTCACCAGGCGCGGGATCACCTCGGCCAGCATGATCGCCGCCACCGCCCAGCCGCTCTGGCCGCTGACCTCGTAGACCCACAGCAGCACCGCGATGCGCCGAAAGCCGTCGCTCAGGGAGAGGACGCCGTAAGGGCCCCAGAAGAGGCGGAACTTACCGCCCAGCGCGCCCACCGCCGCCAGGAGGCGAAGGCCGCCCGGCGAGCCGTTCATCCGGTCACCCACCGGGTAAACCCTGCGGCCTCGCTCGGTTCTTTAGAACATGCCACCCGTTCCTGGTTGATCGTCACGCTCCTCCCATCGGCCCGTCGCGGGCGATCGTGCATTGGTTTGATCCCATACTACTCCCCCTATTTGCTTGCTTGGGGTCGTTCGGAGATCGCGATCCGCTCCGGTTCGTTCCAATCCCGCTCGGCTACGCTGGTTTCGAAGCATACATGAGTATGTTGATGTAGTTGTGTATAATGTGTATACTACTCAACAAGCGGTAGCGAAAGGGGGCGCAATGAAAGCAGCAGGTAAGGGATTACCGGCAGCCTTCGTATGGGCGGGGTTCGCAGTCGTCTGGCTCGTTGCGGGCCTCGCGCTCGCAGGCGCGGCGGTGAAGGTCGATCTGGAGCATTTGGGCAGTGGCGAGCTGCTCTTCACCACCGAGCAAAGCGGGGTCTACGTCCCGGCCACCAAGGTGGCCACCAGGGTGGAGACCGAGATCTCCGGCCTCGTCGCGCGCGTCAGCGTACAGCAGAGTTTCCGAAACGACAGCGACGCCTGGGTGGAGGCCGTCTACGTGTTCCCGTTGCCCGAGGACGCCGCGGTGGACCAGCTGAAGATGGTGATCGGGGAACGGGTGATCGTAGGCGAGGTGCAGCCGCGCGAGCAGGCGCGGCAGACCTACGAAAAGGCCAGGGGGGAAGGGCAGCGCGCCAGCCTCGTGGAACAGCAACGACCCAATATGTTCACCACCTCGGTGGCCAACATCGCCCCCGGAGAAACGGTCGTCGTCGAGATCGGCTACAGCGAGGTGCTCGACTACCGCGGCGGGGTCTTCTCCTGGCGTTTTCCTCTGGCGATCACGCCGCGCTACACTCCCGGTACGCCCCTGCCCCAGCAGAGCGATGGTCGGGGTTTCGCGCCCGACACCGACCAGGTGCCCGACGCCTCGCGAATCACACCGCATTACGCCGAGGGTACGCAACACCCCGTCACCCTGCGCGTGCGCCTGAACGCAGGCTTTCCGCTGAACAAGATCGAGAGCCGTTACCACGAGGTGCAGCCCGCCCGCGAAGGCGACGCCTACCTCATCGAGCTGGAAACCACGACCGCCCACGACTTCGAGCTGGTCTGGAACCCGGGGGTGGCCCGCGTTCCCGCCGCGGCCGCCTTCACCGAGGAAGTGGCGGGTGAGCACTACGCCCTGGTCATGCTCATGCCGCCCACCCTCGATCCTCCGCGTGAGCGGCCCGCCCGCGAACTTATCTTCATCATCGACACCTCCGGCTCCATGGAGGGTACTTCGATGGAACAGGCGAAGCAGGCGCTCAAGCTGGCGCTCGAGCGCCTTACGCCCAGGGATCGGTTCAACGTCGTGGAGTTCGACAACGAAGCGCGCGCTTTCTTCGACCGCTCTGCGGCGGCCGACCGGGCGACCGTGCTCATGGCGAAGCGGCTGGTGGACGGCCTTGTGGCCGACGGCGGCACGGAGATGGCCAAAGCAATCCAGCTGGCCCTGAAGGAACCGCCCCCGGCGGGTTACCTCCGCCAGGTCGTCTTCATCACCGACGGCAGCGTAGGCAACGAGGCCTACCTGTTCGGACTGATCGAAAAACTTCTGCTCGGCGCCAACCTGTTCACCGTCGGCATCGGCTCGGCCCCCAACAGCTACTTCATGCGCAAAGCGGCCGAGTTCGGGCACGGCAGCTACACCTACATCGGCGACGTCGCCGAGGTCGCGGACAAGATGCAGGAGCTCTTCGCCATGCTGGAGCACCCCGTGCTCACCGGCATACGGATGGTGCTCCCCGGCGGCAGCGAAGTCTATCCGGCCCTCGTGCCCAACCTGTATTTGGGCGAGCCCGTGGTCGTCAGCATCCGCCTGCCCACCCTGAACAGCGTCGTCGCCATCCACGGCGAGAGCAACGGGCACACCTGGGCGCGCAGCCTCAACCTTGCCGACGCCCCGAGAGGCCGCATAGCCCTCGTGTGGGCGCGGGCGAAGGTGGAAAGCCTGAAAGACGCGATGATTCGCGGCGGAGACGCCGAGAAGCTGGAACAGGAAATCACCAGGGTGGCGCTGGCGCACCACCTGATCACCGATTACACCAGCCTGGTGGCCGTGGACCGGACCCCGGCCCGTCCCTCGGGCAAAGCGCTGCAGACGGACGAGGTGCCGCTTCAGGTCCCCGAAGGGCAAAAGGTGCCCCCTCAGATACTGAAGCGGCCCGTGGTAACCGTGAGGGGCGCGTTCGCAGCTGCGGAGACCAGCGGCTACCCCACCACCGCCACCGCGGCTCCGCTGCGGATGCTGACGGGCGCCCTCGCGCTCCTGCTAGCCGCGTACCTGTTACGACTCAGGCGCAGGGGGCTCGTTTGAAAAGCCGCTGGCTGGGGCCTGCCGCCGCGCTGGTGCTAGGTTTCGGCGTGTGGCAGCTTGCCGGCGGCGGTTACCTCTTTCTGAAGGCGCAGCTGGCCCAGGTGCTGCTGGAGCGGTCCTGGCGGCTGGAGCGGGTCGGGGCGGCGGACGCCCGCCCCTGGCCCTGGGCCGATACCCGGGCGCTGATGCGCCTGCGGGTGCCGCGATTGGGCGTGGAGCAGATCGTGCTCGCCGGTGCCAGCAACCGCACCCTGGCCTTCGGCCCCGGTTTTCTGCTGGCCAGCCAACCTCCGGGGCGACCGGGGGTGACCGCCATCAGCGGCCACCGTGAAACCCACTTTTCGTTCCTGGGGCAGCTGCGACCGGGCGACCTGGTGGAGCTGGAAACCCCCGACGGCCGCCGTCACGGCTACCGGGTCGAGGGTAGCCGCGTGGTGGACGTGCGCCAGAGCCGTTTGCGCCTGGCCAGCGACAGGGACGAGCTCGTGCTGATCACCTGCTACCCGCTGAACGCCCTGGGTCCCCTGGGCCCGCAGCGCTACTTGGTCTACGCGGCGGCCGAGGAAACGGCGGCCCGATCCGCGCCCGGAACCCTGCACCCGCAAAGGATCCACGCAGCGACCGGAGGCCCCATTCCGGAGCCCAAGCCCTAAGCGCCGCGGAGAGAACTCACCCCGCCGCCCGCCGCCGCACCGGTCCAGGAACGCGCGGCTTGGCGGGTGCTGCGGTGCGGTGCCCGTACCCTCCCCTTCTCCAAAGGCGACGAAGAAACGCTGCGTGTCGAGCCCGGCGACGGTTCCCGGACTGGAGTCCCTGCGAACGGTCGTTCGCTTCTCTTGCGCGCGACCGGCCGGGCAAGTGGCTCCGGTCCGGTTGGCCCTTTAAGACCCGCGTTCGGGGGTTCGAGCGTGCGTTTCCGCCCGCCGACTTGTCCTCCCCCAACCGACAGCCTCCCGCTTGTCGCGCAAAATCGACCGTTCGTCGCCCAACGTCCGGATCGGGGCGGCGGCGGCGCTAGCCTGGCGGCGAAAGGGGGCGGCGTGAGCCTGAGCCAAAAAGACACCCACCTGCTGTTGCGCCTGGGGTTCTTGCCCACCGGCTGGGCGGCCCGGCGGCTGAGCGAGCTGGGCCGGGAAGCCTTCGTCGAAGAGCAGCTGCACCCCGAACGGCTGCCCGAAGACCCGGAGGTGGACCGTGGCCTCGAGGCGCTGAAGCTGCTGGAGCTTCATCCTCGCGAGCTGGCGCGGCTCGAGGGCGGCGAGGAACGGGCCTACTACCGGCTGCTGCAGCGCCACCTGCTCCTCCACAGCCGCTCGCGGCGGCGGCTGGCGGCGCGGCTGGAAGCCTTTTGGGTCAACCACTTCTACGTGCCCGCCGAAGCCGCCGGGTTCTGGCTGGCCCACTACCACCGCAGCCTCGGGCGCCACGCCCTGGGCCGCTTCCGCGACCTGCTCTTCGTCAGCGCCCGCCACCCGGCGATGCTCGTCTACCTGAACGCCGACGGCAACGTCAAGGAACACCCCAACGAGAACTACGCCCGCGAGCTGCTGGAGCTGCACACCCTGGGGGTGGACGGCGGCTACAGCGAGCGCGACGTCAAGGAGGCGGCCCGCGCCCTCACCGGCTGGACCACCCACCCGCGCAGCGAAGACGGCTATTACTTCAACGGCGACGAGCACGACGACGGCCCTAAGCGTATCCTCGGCCACGCCTTTCCCGCCGGCCGGGGCATCGCCGACGGGCTGCAACTGCTCGACCTGGCAGCCCGACACCCCGCCACCGCCGGCTTCGTCGCCCGCAAGCTGGCGCAGTGGTTCGTGAGCGACGACCCGCCCGCGGGCCTGGTCGAGCGGCTGGCCGCCGTCTTCCGGCGCGAGCGCGGAAGGATCCGGCCCGTGCTGCGCGAGCTCTTCGGCGCCCCCGAGTTCTACGCCGCCGCCGGCCGGCGCCTGCGCACGCCGCTCGAGATCCTGACCGCCGCCATGGAAGCGACGGGTACCGTCTTCACCGACGAGTGGCGGCTGCGCGACACCCTGAACCGCCTCGGCCAGCCCTACCTGGGCTGGAAGACGCCCGACGGCTACCCCACGCACGCCCGCGCCTGGTCGGGGACCTCGGGGCTGCTGGCCCGCTGGCAGGTGGCGCTCGAGCTGACCCAGGAGGCCGACGGCGATCCCGATGGGGGCTGGGGACTGCTCGCGCAGCTGGAGAGGCGCACGCCCGCGGCCGCCACCGTAGGGGCCTGGGTGCGTGCCGCCGCCCTGGAGGTCTGGGGGCACGAGCCCGCACCCGACCGGCTGGCGGCGCTGGTGGACTACGCCTCCGACGGGGCCGGCGCGGACCGCGCGCTCACCCCCACCCTCGCGGGGCGCAAGCGCGCCGGCCTTTTCGCCCTGCTGCTCTCGGCGCCGGAGTTTCAGTGGATCTGAAGGAGGAGACGTGAACCGAAGAAGCCTGCTCAAGACCCTGGGGGTGCTGGGCGTGAGCCACACCCTCTTCCCAGGCCTCCACGCCCAGCTGGCCTTCGCCGAGGGCGACCGCGAACGTCGCGACGCCCTGGTCGTCGTCTTCCAGCGCGGCGGGGCCGACGGCCTCGGCCTGGTGGCCCCCTACGCCGAGGGCGACCGCTACTACGACCGCCGCCCCACCACGGCCGTGCCCGAACCGGGGCGCAAGAACGGCGGCCTCGACCTGGACGGCCGCTTCGCGCTGCACCCGGAGCTGGCGCCGCTTTTCGACCTCTACCGCGAGGGGCGGCTGGCCGTCGTCCACGCCGCCGGCTCGCCCGACGAAACGCGCAGCCACTTCGACGCCCAGCAGTACATGGAGTTCGGCACCCCGGGCGCCAAGTCCGCCCGCAGCGGCTGGCTGGGCCGTCACCTGGCCCTCACCGCCCGCCGCAGCGGCTCGCCCTTCCGCGCCGTGGGCCTGGGGGACGTGGTGGCCGACGCGTTGCTGGGGCCGGTTACCCCGCTGGCGCTGCGCTCGATCGCCGAGTTCCACCTGCAGGGGCGCGACGGCGAGTGGCCGCGGATGCAGGCGGCCCTGCGGCGGCTCTACGCCGGGAGCGGGCCGCTCGAGCCGGTGGCGCGCAGCGTCTGGAGCTCGCTGGAGATGCTCGCCGACCTGGCCCGCAGTCCGGGCGGCGAAAAGGCCTACCCCGACGACGTCCTCGGCCGCGGCCTGGCGCAGGTCGCGCGGCTGATCAAGGCGGGGGTGGGGCTCGAGGTGGCCACGGTGGACTCGGACGGCTGGGACACCCACGAGGGACAGGGTGTGCAAAACGGCCGCTTCGCTGCGAACGCCGCCGCCTTTGCCCGCGCTCTGGCCGCCTTCTGGGCCGACCTGGGCGACGACGCCCGGGGCGTTACCGTCGTGGTGATGAGCGAGTTCGGCCGCCGGGTCGAGGAAAACGCCAGCGCCGGGACCGACCACGGCCACGGCGGGGTGATGTGGCTCTTGGGCGCGGGGGTCCGGGGCGGCAGGGTCTACGGCCGCTGGCCGGGCCTGGCCCGCGAGCAGCTCGCCGACGGCGACCTGGCGGTCACCACCGACTTCCGCGACGTGCTGGGCGAGCTGGTGACGAGGCGGCTGGGCAACCCCGAGGTGGCGCAGGTCTTCCCCGGCTACCGGCCGCGGCCGCTGGGAATCTTCGAGGAGGTGCAGGGATGAAGAGGTGGCTCGGAGTCGCTTTGCTGGTGCTGGCCCCGGTGCTGGCCGCCGGCTCGTTCCTGAAGAGCCGGGAGTTCAAAAGCCTGGAGCCCGCGGCCCGCCGGGCCATCGTCCTGGTGGCGAAGAGCCGCGAGGCGCGGCCGCGCTTGGCCCGCTACCCCGGCTGGAGCGCCGGGGCCGAAGAGGACGACGGCGCGGTCTGGCACGTCTGGTTCGAGCGCGAAGACGAGTGGCTGGGCGAGGCCTACGTGGACCTGGACACGAAGGAGGTGCACGACGTCTACCTTCCGGTGGACCCGACCCCGGCCGAGCGCGCGCGCATCCTGCCCCAGCTGCGGCGGCTGGTGGCGCGCGACGCCGAGGTGCAGGCGCTGCTGGAAGACCCTGCCGACTGGGAGGAAGAAATCGAGTACGACAAGTGGGACGACGTCTGGTACGTGCGCTACTGGCGCGGCGAGGACGCGGTGGGGGTGCGCATCGCGCGTGACGAGGGCCGCTGGCGCGTCGAGGAGGTGTTCGATCCGCTGGCCTTCGACGCCGAACAGGAGCGCCGCCGGGCCCGGAACCGCGCCGTTCGGATCGCCTACGCCTCGGAGCGGGTGGGCGAGCTCCTGGAGCCCTACGACGGCTGGAAGGTTTACGCCGAACCCGACGCGGAAGGGCGCTGGACGGTCAGCTTCGCCACCCCGGAGAAGACGATCCTGACCGCGCTGGTGGACCTGGCGGGCGCCAGGGTGCTCGCGGTGGAAACGCCTTAGCCCGGTCGGGTGTATGAGCGCTTCGGGTTCAGCTACCTGCCAGGGGCAGATCGGATGTACCTGCGCGTCAAGGAGCTGCGCAGGACCCTGGACTCAGCGTAGCTCCAGCGGCTCCAGCCACCAGCCCTCGGGGCCGGCGTGCACCCGCGCCACCAGCTGCAGCGCCCCGTGGCGCTCGCCGGGGCCTGCGAGCACGTTCACATCGCGCCCGGGCGGCAGGAAGGCCACCCGGGTGCCGTCGCAGAAGTAGCCGTCGGAGCGGGTGCGCATGACGTTGTCCCGCGCCGGGGGAACGTCTTCGCAGGCCGCCGGCCGCGTCTTGCTGAACCAGCTCCAGGTGTAGCCGACCAGCACCACCCGGCGGCCATCGTAGGCCGCCGGGTGGTGCTCGATGCCGGCCAGCGTAACCACCCGCTGCGCCGCAGCGGCGCTCAGCAGCAGCAGGAAGGCCACAAGGAACGCCCCGCGCGAGCCCGCCATCGACCTTATTTTATGGCGCCAGCGGTTCGCCGAACTCGACCCGGTTGCCCAGCGGGTCGGTGTAGGCCACGGTGCGGAAGCCGAAGTCCTGGTCCACGGGCGGGGTCTGGGGCTCGAGCCCACGCTGCGCGAGCCGCCGCACCAGGGCGTCCACGTCGTCTACGGTAAAGAAGAGCCCCACGCCCCGGGTCTCCGGGTCGTCGGGACCGGCCTTGTGTAAGGCCAGCCGGGCGGAGCCGGTGTCGAACTCCACCCACTCGGGGTATTCGGCACCCGCCCGGAACCCCACGGCGTCTTTGTAGAACGCCAGCATCGGCGCCAGGTCGTGCGCGAAGAGGATCACGAACCCCAGCTTCATGGCGGCCTCCTTCCGGTTGGAGCCAGTATACCGAAGGCGAACCGCAAACGCCCGAGGTTGGTCGGCCGCTGCTGCACGGCCAGGTCCTGCGACCGGGGGACGAATGGGAGCCCGCCCGGTCACGACCTGAAGCCCGCCCCCTGCGAACGCGGGGGTTCGCGCCAAATGCGCATTCGAGGTTGGGCCGTGGCGCGTCAAGCTGACGAAAGCCTCGCCGGCCATCGGGCCGGATCCGCCAACCCGGCCGTGGGTTCATGGTGCGGCGTGGGCCCCGGCTCGCGCGGGCTTCGCCCGCTTGGCCGGGGATACGATGGTTTTTCTTTTTCCCGACCCACCAACGTAGCCCCGGACGATGTGGCCCCGCCGCTGAGATCCGGGGGCCCTGCAGTGGGTAGCACCGAAGGAAGCGCTGCCGTTAAAGGGCTAACTACAGGCCGCGAGCTACAGGCTACCAGCCGCCGTCCAAACCCCCACCCCGGCCCTCCCCCGAGGGAGGGGGACTTTATCCGATGCGAACCGCATGCCGCGGACGTTGTGCTGCCCATGAACCACAAGCCACAGCCCATACGCCGCTCGTTCCGACTCCCCGGACGGGGCGGCCCCGCCGCCGAGATCCGGGGTCCATGCCGCGCGAACCGCCAAGATGACGTGGCCGCCGCCCCGTGGGGTTCCCGCCTCCCCCTCGGGGGAGGTGGCCGCAGGTCGGAGGGGGTTGTTTGAGGTGCTACACGGTACGCCGTGCGCGGTGGGTGGGGCAGAATGTGAACCGGCAGCGGACGAAGCGCTCATGCAACGCCCACAACCCCCTCCCCAACCCTCCCCCAGGGGAGGGGGAAATGACCGGCTCCAGTCCGCGGGGCACGATCCACGAGCTACAGGCTACGAGCCGCTTACAAAGACCCCCACCCCGGCCCTCCCCGATGGGGAGGGAGCCTATCTGCATTTCACAAACCACGAGCCTTGGGCCATCTTGCCGCCACATACCATGTACCCCGCACCACGTACCCACAGGGCGAACCCATGGGTCTGCCCCTACTGCGCGACGACGCGCACCACGGGCCACAAGCTACAAGCCGCTTGCCGCCTTTTCGATCCCCCGGACGGGGCGGCCCCGCCGCCGAGATCCGGGGGCCATGCCGGAAGGAAAGCCGGGGCTCGGCCGCCGCAGGCGCTGAAACGTAGGGGAGGGTTTCAAACCCTCCCCTACCTGTTCGGCCCTGCACCGAAAGCACGCCGTGGCGCTCCTATAGGCCGAAGACATTCAAACCCCACCCCGGGGCCGGGGCTGGGTGAGGCCACAGGCCCGTTCGCCCCTTCGCGCGGCTCGGGCGGCCCCGCGGGCCCGCCCCTACGCCTCCACCCCGATCTTCTCCGCCAGCAGTTTGCGCACCAGGTCGGGGCGGGCGGTGCCGCGGGTGGCCTTCATCACCTGGCCCAGAAGGGCGTTGATGGCCTTGGTCTTGCCGGCCCTGATCTGCTCCACCACCGCCGGGTTGGCGGCGATCACCTCGTCCACGATCTGCGCCAGCGCCCCTTCGTCACTCACCGCCTCGAGCCCCCGCTCCTTCACCAGCACCACCGGGTCGGCCCCCTCCATCACCTCGGGCAGCAGCTCCTTGGCCACCCGGCTGGTGATCTTGCCCTCGTCCGCGAGCTTTACCAAAGCTGCCAGGTGCTCGGGGGTGAGGCCGGTCTCGGCCACGGTCTTTTCGCCGGCCGCCAGCCAGCCGCGCACGTCGGCGTTGAGCCAGTTGGCCAGCGCCTGCGCCGGGGCCCCGGCCGCGAGCGCGGCGTCGAACAGGCCCGAAAGCTCGCGGTCGTAGGCCAAAATCTCGGCGTCGTAGGCCTTCACGCCGGCTTCCTGGTAGCGCCGTTTCTTCTCGGCCGGCAGCTCGGGCATGGCCGCCCGCACCCGCGCCTTCCACTCCTTGGTGACGTGCAGCATGGGGATGTCGGGCTCGGGCATGTAGCGGTAGTCGGCCTCGCCTTCCTTGGTGCGCATCAGGTAGGTGCGGCCGGCGTTCTCGTCCCAGCCCAGGGTGGCCTGCTCCACCTTGCCGCCCTTCTTGAGGATCTTGATCTGCCGCTCGATCTCGTACTCCAGCGCTTTCTGCACGCTCCTGAACGAGTTGAGGTTCTTGATCTCCACCTTGGTGCCCAAGGGCTCGCCGGGCCGGCGCACGCTCACGTTCACGTCGGCGCGCATCTTGCCCTCCTCGGGGTTGGCGTCGGAGATGCCCAGGGTCTGGGCGATGGCCCGCAGGTGGTTCAAAAAGAGGCGCGCCTGCTCCGGGCTCTTGATGTCGGGCTCCGTCACCAGCTCGATCAGCGGGCTGCCGGCGCGGTTGAAGTCGAGCAGGGTGTGGCCCTCGCCGGCCGGGTGCAGGCTCTTGCCGGCGTCTTCTTCCAGGTGGACCCGGGTGATGCCGATGCGCTCGCCAGCCACCTCGAGGACGCCGCGGGCGCCGATGGGCCGGTCGTACTGGCTGATCTGGTAGTTCTTGGGCATGTCCGGGTAGAAGTAGTGCTTGCGGTGGAACTGGGTCCACTCGGGCACCTCGCAGCCGAGCGCCAGCGCGAACATGATGCCGTAGTCGATGGCCTGGGCGTTGGGCACCGGCAGCACCCCCGGCAGCCCCAGGCAGACCGGGCAGACGTGGGTGTTGGGCGCGGCGCCGAAGTAGTCGGCGCTGCACGAGCAGAACATCTTGGTCTTCGTCTTGAGGTGGAGGTGGACTTCCAGCCCGATCACCGGCTCGTACATAGCCCCGATTATACGGCGGGGACCATAAAAAAGAGCCCGTTCCCGGGCTTCCTAAGTATCAATATACCATGGTATGCGCTATGCAGCAAGGTTATGCATTTCCACCGTCCTGGACGCGGTTCCTCCGCCCCGAAACCCCGGTCACACTCCCCTAAGACGGGCGGGTTATGGTGGATTCCATGGACGCCACCCTCACCCCCGAACGCTGGACCCTCGAAGACCTGCTTGGCGGACCGCAGTCGCCCGAGTTCATGCGGGCGCTCGAAGCGCTCGACGAAAAAGCCGCGGCGCTGCAGGCCGTGCGTGACGAGCTGAAGCCGGGCCTCGCCCCGGAGCGCTTCCTGGAGATCGTGCGCCGGGTCGAGGAACTGGCCGACCTGATGCACCGCGCCTACGCCGCCGCGGGGCTGTGGTTCTACGAGGACACCCAGAACCCCGAGGCCCAGGCGCTCCTCGCCCGGGTGCGCCAGAAGTCGGCCGAGGTCGAAAACCAGACGCTCTTCTTCGAGCTGTGGTTCAAGGACCTTCCCGACGCCGAGGCCGACCGCCTCATCGCCGCCGCCGGCGAGCGCTACCGCTACTGGCTCGAGCAGATGCGCGCCTGGAAGCCCTACACCCTCAGCGAGGGCGAGGAGAAGATCGTCAACCTCAAGAACGCCACCGGCCGCACCGCCCTCGACACCCTCTACGACACCATCACCAGCCGCTACAAGTTCACGCTCGAGGTGGACGGCGAGCGCCTGACCCTGACCCGCGGCGAACTGATGGTCTACGCCCGCGACCCGCGGCCCGAGGTGCGCGCGGCCGCCTACCGCGAGCTCTACCGGGTCTACGCCGAAGACGCGCCGGTGCTGGCGCAGATCTACCAGAACATCGTCAGCGACTGGAAGAACGAGTACCTGGAGGTGCGCGGGTTCAAGAGCGCCATCGCGGTGCGCAACAAGATCAACGACCTGCCCGACGCGGTGGTGGAGACGTTGCTCGAGGTGAGCCGCAAGAACGCCCCCCTCTTCCAGCGCTACTTCCGCCTCAAGGCCCGGGTGCTGGGCATGGAGCGGCTGCGCCGCTACGACGTCTACGCCCCGGTCACCGCCGCCGAGAAGCGCTACGGCTACGCCGAGGCGCGCCGGATGGTGGACGAGGCCTTCGCCGCCTTCGACCCCCGCTTCGCCGAGCTGGCCGCGCGCGTCTTCGAACGCCGCCACGTCGACGCCGAGGTGCGCGAGGGCAAGGCCGGCGGCGCCTTCTGCTGGACGCCCGCACCGGGCACCGTGCCCTGGGTGCTGCTCAACTACCAGGGCCGTCCCGACGACGTGAGCACGATGGCCCACGAGCTGGGGCACGCCGTGCACGGCATGCTCGCCGGCGCACACCCGGTCTTTACCTTCCACGCCCCCATGCCGCTGGCCGAGACGGCCTCCACCTTCGCCGAGATGCTGCTGGTGGACCACCTGCTGGCCCGCGAGTCCGACGCCGAGGTGCGCCGCCAGGTCCTCTTCGACCAGATGGACGGCAACTACGCCACCATCCTGCGCCAGGCCTACTTCGCCCTCTTCGAGATCGAGGCGCACCGGCGGATCCCCGAGGGGGCGAGCGCCGACGAGCTGAAGGCCGCCTACCGCCGGAATCTGGAAGACCAGTTCGGCAAGGCGGTGGAGCTGTCGGACGAATTCGACTGGGAGTGGATCAGCATCCCCCACATCTACGGCACCCCCTTCTACGTCTACGCCTACGCCTTCGGCCAGCTCTTGGTGCTGGCGCTCTACCGGCGTTACCGGGAGGAGGGCGAGGCCTTCAAGCCGCGGCTCTTCCGCATCCTCGAGGCCGGCGGCAGCGTCGCCCCCGCCGAGCTGCTGGCGCGCGAGGGGTTCGACATCACCGACCCCGGCTTCTGGCAGGGCGGCTTCGACGTAATCGCCGAGCTGCTGGCGAAGCTCGAGGCGGAAGCCGGTGCCGCTTCCGCCTCCCAGGCGTAAGGCCGGCCGCTTAGCGGCCAGGGCGCGCACGGGGCGCGGGTCCGCGCGGACCCGCCTTCGCCGCTGCTGCGGCCCCCTTTCCCTTTCGTCGTCCGCGCAAGGGGGCGCCGCGAGCGCGCGTCGGGTCGCGTGGCCACCGCCTCCCGCTCCTACCCCTCGCCACCCCGGGTCAGCGGCCGCTGGCCGCGCACGCCGCGGTCTTGTGGTGGCCGCCCGTCCATCCCCTTTCCGTCATCCCCGACGAGGCGCAGCGCGCCGGGGATCTTATCGTGGCCGCGCTTCAGGCGAAGGCGAGCCGGCGTACCGCCGTACCCGCTGGCGCTTCCAACCGCCGGGCCCTTGACCTTGCGCATTCCGACTCCGGGCCCGTCACGGACCTGATCCGGGATCTCGGGGACCACGCGCCCCCCTCGTTTGGGGCGACGGGTGTTCGTGGCGCCCGTGGCACGACTCCGGCCCTGTCTCGGGCTTGGTCCATCTCGCGGTCCGGGCGGCCCGCTCGTCTGGAATGCTGGGCGGCGGCGGTACCTGGCGCGTGGCGTGTAGCGAAGTCGGTGGTGGATGGGGCTGGCCCCTAAGGCAAGGACGGTGGCGGTGGAGGCCCGAGTCCCTCGGCGGCTGTGCCCGGGCGCTGGCCGCGGCGCGGCGCGGACCCCCGCTACGCGAAGAAGCCGGGCTTGCGCCCGGCCCCAGGTTCACGAAAGGCGGATCAGGCCTCTTCCAGCTCGCCGGCTTCGCCCTTGGGGGCCTTGCCCCAGTAGGAGACGATGATCAGGTAGCTGGTCAGGTAGGTGGCCAGGGTGCCCACGATGATGATCGTCCAAAGCTGCAGGTTGGAGAAGCCGAACTCCTGCTTCCAGCCCGCCAGCGAGGTGGTGAGCAGGAACGCGATCAGCGCGAAGGTCACGCTGGTGCGCACCGGGTGGCGGGTGGGCAGCTCCAGGTAGCGCTGCTTGGTCTTGCGGGTGTCGAGGAAGGGCAGCAGCACCGCGGCGATGCCCAGCAGGCCGGGCACGAGCACGCCGCCGATGAACTCGGAGTTGATGGCGGCGCCGAAGGGCAGCGGAATCTTGAGGTCGCCCGGGATGATCTGCAGGATGCCGTAGATCCAAAGGAAGTACCAGTCGGGCTTGACCGCCGGGGTGGAGGCCGTGGGCGGCCCGAAGGCCTCGACCGGGTGGGCGATGTAGCTGCCGCCGATGAAGAAGACGACGGCCAGGTAGAGCAGGAAGAGGACGCCCATCATGTAGCCCTGCTGGGGCATCATGGGCACGCCCAGGATCTTGCCCGGGGCCACCTTCTCGGCGTAGGCCGGCTGGGTGTGCTTCTGCTTGATCATGATCAGCATGTGCGCGCCGATCAGGGCCATGAGCAGCAGCGGGAACCAGAGCACGTGCAGCGAGTAGACGCGCGGGATCGAGTGCAGCGTCGGGTACTCGCCGCCGAAGATCAGCTGCGAGACCCACTCGCCGATGTAGGGCATCGAGGCGCCGATGCCGTAACCGATCTGGGTGGCGGTCACGCTGAAGGCGTCGAAGGGGAGCGAGTAGCCGGTGAAGGCGGTGACGACGCTCAGGCCCAGGAGGGCGAGGCCGAGCAGCCAGTTGAGCTCGCGCGGCTTCTTGTAGGCCCCCGAGATGAGGATGCGCAGCATGTGCAGGAAGGCCGCCGCGATCATCACGTTCGCCGACCAGTGGTGCACGCTGCGCAGCACCGCCCCGAAGGGCAACGAGTCGATGTAGAGGATGGAGGCGTAGGCGGCGGGCAGCTCGCGGCCCATGTACTTGATCAGCCGGCTCGAGGGCTCGTAGTTGAAGGTAAGGAAGATGCCGGTGAGCACCAGGGTGATGAAGGCGAACATGGTGATCTCGCCCAGGAAGAAGGAGTGGTGCACCGGGAACGCCTTGCGCAGGAACTTCTTGTTGAAGCGGGACAAGCTGAGTCGTTCATCCAACCAACGGTACATGATCCCCTCCTAGACGGCGCAGCTTCCCCCTTGGGGCTCGAGGCCGGCCACCACGCCGACCGGGCTGGTGAATCCTCCGGCGCAGACGGGCTTGTCGTCCTGCACCTGCAGCGGCAGGGCCGGCAGGGGACGCGGCGGCGGACCGCCGACCACCTTGGCCCCCTGGCGCGGGTCGTAGATGCCCTTGTGGCAGGGGCACATCAGGTCCCCTTTGTCGGGCAGCCACTCGCTCACCGTGCAGCCCAGGTGGGTGCAGATGGCCGAGTAGGCCACGGTGCCGTCGGCGGCGTATTCGGCCGTCTCGGGGCTGAGCTCGCCCGGATCGAGGCGGATGAGCAGCACCATGTTGTTGCGCTCGCCGTTCTTGATCACGCCGGTCTTGGGGTCTTTGGGGAAGGCCAGCACCGCCGGCCCCTCCTTGGGCAGGTCGGCGAAGGAGATCTCGTCGCCCTTCTTGTCCCCTTCGGCGAAGACGAAGACGTCGCCCTTCTTGGGGGGCTCGGTCTCGGGCGTCACTTCCTTCTTGGGCTTGAGCGCCCCGATGGGCACCAGCATGGAGATGGCCCCCAGACCCAGGCCCACCCCGACGGTGGCGCCCACGATGGCACGACGGGTGGTGTCGGTTTTCTTGCTCATTACCAGGGCACCTCCGAGTGTTCGTCTTCGACCAGCACCTCGTCGTCGACGAAGAACTTTTTGTAGACCACCAGCAGCAGCGTCATCACCAGCAGGATCGCCGCGGACAGCTGACCCAGGAACGACGACTTGACCGGGCCCTCGGTCAACCCGTAGAGGATGGCGCTCACGAAGAGGCCCGAAAGCCCCACGAGCAGGAGCGCAAGCACGAAGACGACGACCATCGGGGCCGCGCCTCCTTCCGCTGCCTCGCGCCCGGGGCGCAGCTCGCCGCCTTCGAGCCAGGCGGAGATGTACCCGATCGCCCCCCAGAGGAAGAAGACGATACCGAAGGTGATCAGGCCCAGCTGACCGACCGAGAGCTCTTCGGGCTGGTGGCCGGCCAAGCGGGCGATGTGCAACCCGTCCAGGTAGGCCATGTACCACAAGGCCACCCCGAACAGGATGCCAAAGAACGGTAGAACCGTGTCGTTGCGGTACATTTCCCCTCCCTATCGCTTGGCGGCGACCTCGTCCGGCGAGACCGGGCCGAAGTCGTTGCCCCAGCTGTTACGGATGTAGGTCGCGATCGCCGCGATCTGCTGGTCGTCGTACTGTCCGGCGAAGCCCGGCATGGGCACCTTGCCGTTGAGGATACGGTCGATGACCAGGTCCTTGTCGGCCAGGTTCTTGTTGCCGGCGAGGGCCGGGAAGGTGGCGACGCCCGCGCCGTTCGGCTGGTGGCAGCCGGCGCAGCTGGCCAGGTAGAGGTTCTCACCCTCGCTCATCACCGCCGGGTCCACCGCGGCCGCTGCGGCCGGTGCGGGGGCGGCCTCCTCCTCAGGCGCCGCAGCCGCGCCGCCGCCCAGCGAGCTCAGGTAGGCGCGCAGGTCGGCCAGCTCCTTGTCGGAAAGCTGGGCGAAGGGGGGCATGCCGCCGCTGGTGCCGTTCTTGACGATGCTGTCGAACTGGTCGGCGTTCTGCACGATGGGCGCGCCCGCCAGCGCCGGCCCGAAGGCCCCCTCGGCGTTGGCGCCGTGGCAGCTCGCGCACTGGGCGGCGAAGACCTCCTTGCCCGCGGCGGCGTCGCCCGCGCCCGGAGCGGCGGCCGCGGCCTCCTCCACCGGGGCGGCCCCGGTCTCCTTAACGATCTCCTTGGCGCTGGGCGCGAAGGCAAAGTAGAACCAGACGAGCCCCAGCACCAGCACCGCGCTCAGCACCGCGCCGACGATCGAGAGCCCGCCGCCGGTCTTCGGCGCCGCGTAGTCGCCGGTGACGACCTCGAACTCGACGGGTCCGCGCACCTGCTGGCCGTCGTCGAGGCCGTCGATGAAGGGGCTGGGCAGGTTGTCGACCTCGAAGTCGATGATTTCTTCCTCGACCTGACCGCCCTTGAAGGTGGTCACGACCCTGAGGGTATGAGGTCCGTCGGGGATCTGGCGGGTGTCCAGGGTGACCTTGAACGGAGGGCTGGTGAGCACCTGTAGGGGCTCTTTGGACTCGTCCAGGAAGACCTCGATCCGCTCGATGTTCTGATTCATACGTCTCCTCGCCTCCTCGTGAACCGTGGTTTTTTCGCCGCCTACAACGCGGCAACCGCGTCCTTGCTATTGTAGCCCAGCAAGGCGCGGGAGGGGCCCACGTTCAGGGGCCACCCTATCGGCGCAGGCTTAGGTCAAATGTCCCAGGCCGCGTGCAACGCCCGCAGGCTGTTTTTCACGCCCTCGACGCCTCCGGTCACCTCGAGCGCCGCCGTACCCGCGAACCCCGCGAGCGCCCCCTTGAACGCCGGGTAGGGCAGGCTTCCCGCCCCCACCGGCAGGTGGGCGTCGCGGTCGCCCAGGTTGTCGTGCAGGTGCAGGTGCAAAAGGGGCGCCCGGGAGGCCTGCATGGCCTCCAGGTAGGCGCGGATCTGCGCCTCGCCGCCCTGCACGTAGGCGTGGGGCAGGTCGAGGGTGTAGCCGAACCCCTCGCCCGCGCCCTCGACGAGGCGGACGAGCTCGGCGGGTTCCTGGAGCAGGTCATGGCGGTCGAGGGCCAGGTTCTCCACGGCCACGGGCACCGGGGGCGGGCCCAGGCGCTCGAGCGCCCGGGCGAGCCGCTCCTTCGCCGCCTCGATCAGGATCGGATGGCGCAGCGGGATCTGCCCCGTGTGCAGCACCCCCACGCGCGCGTCCACCGCGCCTGCGAACTCGAGCGCCCGCTGCATCCGCTCCAGACTGGTCGTCCAGGCTGCCTCCACCACCGAGGCCAGGTTCAGGTCCACGAAGGGGAGGTGGACGGTGAACCCCACCCCCGCGGCCCGGCCCATCTCGCGCAGCTCGCGCGCGCCCGGCAGCTGGGGGAACATCTCCTGCAGGTCCACGCTGAGCTCGATGTCGATCCCCAACTCCGCGGCGAGCGCGAAGGCCTCGCGCGGGTCCACCAGGCCGGCGGTGACCGCCGAAAACCCCAGCCTCACCGGACCTCCAGGGCCTTCTTCTGGGCCTCTTCGAGCGCCTGCCGCGGGTCGGTGCGCCCCTTGAGCGCCTTCTCCAGCGCTTCGTCCAGGTAGTCGCGCCAGACCGCGAACTGCGGCACCCGCGGCCGCGGCACCGCGCGCGCGATCTGCTCGAAGGCGACCTTGCGGTAGGGGTTCTCGGCGTAGAAGTCCTCAAGCAGCGGCAGCACCGACCGACGCAGCGGCACGTAGTAGCTGGCGTGGATCCACTCGACCAGGTTCTCGGGCTGCATCAGGAACCTCCAGAAGGCGAAGGCGCCGCGGGCCTCCTCCGCGGAGGCGCCCTTCAGCACCACCAGCTCCGCCCCGCCCATCGGCACCTTGCCGCCGGGCTCGCGGGGCACCGGGGCCACGCCCAGCTCGAAGGCGAACGAGTACTTCTCGGCCGCCGGCCAGTTGGCGATCGAGGCGAAGACCATCATCCCCTTGGTGCGCACGAAGTCGAGCTGGGCGAACTGCGCCTCGGCCAGGTTGCGCGGGATCGCGGCCTTCTTGTCCACCAGCCGCCGCAGCATCGCGAGCGCGTCCACCGCCTCGGGGCTCGCGAAGTTGGGCCGGCCGTCCGCGGTCACCAGGCTGCCGCCGCGGCTCGTGACCATGGCCTCGAAGATCCAGGAGTCGAGGATGGCGATGAACCCCTTGCTGCGCCGGGTGGTCAGCTTGAGGGCGTCGTCCTCGAAGGTCTTCCAGTCGCCCGGCACCGGCAGGCGCAGGGTGCGCAGGGCGTCGGCGTTGTAGAAGAGCACCGGCGTGGAGGTGTTGAAGGGCAGCCCGTAGCGCACCCCGTCGACCACGCCGTAGTTCCAGGGCGCCTCGAAGAAGTCGGCCACGAACTCGGGGTCCAGGCCGCCGGTAAAGGCGTCGAGCGGCTGCACTGTGCCCTCGGCCACCAGGCGCGGGAAGAAGGCGATCTCGGCCTGGTAGAGGACCGGGGCGCTGCCGGTGCGCAGCGCCGCGATCAGCTTGGTTTCGGCCTCGCGGTAGTCGCCCACGTAACGAGGAACGACCCGGTAGTCCGACTGCGCGGCGTTGAAGCGCTCGGCGAAGCGGTCGATCGCCTCGCCGGCGGGGCCGTCCATCGAGTGCCAGAACGTCACGTTCACCTGCGCCAGCGCCGGCGCCAGGACGAACAGGGCTAGGATCCACCAACGTTTCATAGCTCCACCTTAACCTTTCAGACTTCCCTCGAAGGTCTCCACGATCTTGCGTTCGAAGAGCAGGTACACCCCGGCGAGCGGCAGCGTGCCCAGGAGCGCCGCCGCCGAGAGCAGGCCCCAGTCCGAAGGGTACTTGCGCACCAGGTCGGCCATCCAGACCTGCAGCGTCCACCAGGTTTCCGAGGTCATCACCCGCGGGTAGAGGACCAGGTTCCAGTGGGCGGCGAAGGAGAGCACCCCGGCGGTGACCAGGTGCCCGGCCATCATGGGCAGCAGCACCCGCACGAGCACCACCCCCTCGCCGGCGCCGTCGATGCGCGCCGCCTCCACCACCTGCCAGGGCACGCTCCGGAGCCCCTGGTAGAGAAGGAAGACGACGAAGGGGCTGGCGGCGAAGGGCCAGACGAGCGCCCAGGGGCTGCCCAGCAGGTGGGTGCCGGCGAGGACGCCGTAGAGCGGCACCAGCAGCATCTCCGCCGGCACCGCGAGCAGGAAGAGGTAGAGGCCCAGCAGCGGCGCCCCCTCGCGCAGCGCGTAGGCCGCGGGGAAGCCGGTAAGGAGCGCCAGCGCCGTGGCCAGCCCGCTCACCCCCAGGCTGTAGACGAGCCGCCCCCAGAAGCCCTCGGGGGCCAGCGCCCGGAAGTTCTCGAGGCTGAAGCCCAGCCGGGTGATCTCGCCGGCGTAGACGAGCTCGGGCGGCAAAAAGGCGGCGTAGGCCATCCAGAGGAAGGGCAGGGCCACGGCGAAGACGAGCAGGGCGACGAAGGCGTGGCGCGCGAGGTTCCTCATCAGCGTTCCTCCATGAAGCGCGCCTGGGCGTAGGCGAGGCCCAGCGTGAGCAGCAGCAGCACGATCGTCGCCGCGGCCGCGTAGCCCAGGCGGTACTGCTCGAACCCCACCTCGTAGATGAAGTAGCCGAGCACCCGCGTGCCCCCGAAGGGTCCGCCGCGGGTGAGCAGGAAGACGGCGACGTAGGACTGCAACGTGAGGATCGTGCCCACGACGAGCAGGAAGGTGACCGCGGGCCGGAGGAGCGGCAACGTCACGTAACGCACCGCCTGCCGCGGCGTGGCCCCGTCCACCCAGGCGGCCTCCAGGAGCGAGCGGGGGATGCCCTTAAGGCTCGCCGAAACCACCAGCACCCCGTAGCCCAGGTAGCGCCAGAGGGTGAAGGCCACCACCAAGAGGAGCGCCCAGAAGGGCTCGCGGTCCCAGGCGGGCACGACCAGCCAGGCCGCGAGCGGGCTGTCCTCGGGCACCAGCGCGTACAGCAGCGTCTGCAGCGCGCCGTACTCGGGCGAGAGCAGGGTGTACCAGCTCACCGCCGCCGCAGAGAGGGTGACGAGGCCCGGGAGGAACAAGAGCCCCTTGACCCAGCGCTCGTAGGGTTGGCCCTCGAGCGCGAAGGCCACGAGCAGCGACAGCACCAGGAAGCTGGGCAGGGTGATCGCGGCGAAGGCCAGGGTGACCTGGAGGCTGTGCCAGAAGGCGGGGTCGCCGAGGAGCTCGCGGTAGTTGGCGAGGCCCACCGCCCGGGGGGCCGAGAGCCCCGACCAGTCCCAGGTGGAAAACCGCACCACCTCGACGAAGGGGTAAAGGCCGAAGACGGCCAGCACCACCAGCGATGGGGCCAGCCCCAGCCACGCGGGTTTGGGCCGGATCCTCATGCCGGAGGCGTTACCAGAGGAAGAGCAGGCTCGCCCGGAAGAGGTCGCGGTCGTTCGCGGCCAGCTCGAGCGCTACGGGGTCGTAGTAGAGCCGGAGCCCCAGCCCGTAGCTGAACAGCGAGGCGGCCAGGCTTCCCTTGGGGAAGTAGCCCACGCCCAGCTTGGCGCTGAGCGCCCCCTCGACCGGCCCCATCGGCGGCAGGTCCCAGCTGAAGCCGCCGCCCAGGTAGCCCCCGAAGGCGCCCGGGTCGGCGTAGCGCAGCTCGCCGAAGGCGCCCACGGCCATGAACTGCCCGCCCACGCTCAGGCTGGGCAGCACCAAGATCTTTCCGGTGGCGCTCACGCCCAGGCGCGGGTAGCGCACCTCCAGGTCCAGGCCGGTGTCGAGGCCCAGCGGGGCTACGGGCAGCTGCACGCCCAGCGTGAACACGCCCGCGCCCGGGTGGGCGTAGCCCAGCCCCGCGCTGTTCTCGGGGTAGGCGGGGGTGCTGGCCAGCGCCAGGCCCGCAAGCGTCCATACCAGGATCCACAATCGTTTCATACGCTCCTCCTTTTGGGTTCCATCCTACACGGACGGCACGCGGTCGCCCGGTTGCGCTATACTTTCGTAAACGCAAGGCGAGATCCAAAGGAGGGCTCCATGCCCACGAACGTGCTGTTTGCGGTGGTCTTCATCAACCTGGCGCTCGTCTTCTACACGATCGGCGTCTGGTGGGAGCGCCTTTCGGGGACGCTGCGCCCGGTCCATCTGGCCTTCTTCTGGGCGGGCTTCGTCTGCGACTCGACCGGCACCGAGGCCATGCGCCGCATCATGGGCGGACGCTTCGAGCTGAACCTGCACGGCGTCACCGGCCTGACCGCGCTGCTGCTGATGCTGGTGCACGCCCTGTGGGCCAGCTGGGTGCTGGCCAAGGGCGACGATGCCGCCAAGCACCGCTTCCACCGCTTCAGCGTGCTCGTCTGGACGATCTGGCTGGTGCCCTACTTTACGGGATACCTGCTTTCGATGCGGGGTAGGGTCGCCCGCGAACACCTCAACCCCCACACGACTCCTGCGCATCGCCCTCGTTCGCGACCCGGGCGTGGTCAGCTGGACCTCTTGCGAGGCGATCAGGGGGTGTGCGTGTCCGCGCGGGCAGGGAAGCTCACCTTTGCGGCGACGTGGCCCCGCGGTGGCTCGAACGCGCCGGCAAGTTGTTGCATCCTGTCTTTTCATGTGCGACAATATGCTATAGTCCCGGACCGAGGAGGTGCCCATGCGCACGTACACGCCGCCCAAGGACAAGCCGCCAGCCACAGAGGTCGGCGTTCGGATCAACCTCTTGACCATGACCCGCGAGATGTCCGAGGGCGTGCCCTTCCAGCTCGCCGAAGAAATACGGACGTTGCTCGACCTCAACAAAGCGAGCTTCGCCCGCAAGCTGGGGGTGGACCCCCGCACCCTGAGCCGCTTCCGCAAGAGCGGCCGGCTCAACGCCCTGGCCAGCGACCGGGTCTACCGCATCGCCAGCCTGGTGGAGGCCGCGACCGAACTGCACGAGGGGGACCAGGTCCGGGCCATTCGCTGGCTCAAGACGCCCAACCGCGCCCTCGGTGACCGCCGCCCCATCGACGCCATCGCGTCGCAGCCCGACTACGAGCGGGCCATGGACCTGATCGGAGCCCTGCAGGAAGGGGTCTTCGTCTAGTGGCCCGACGGCTTCTTTGGCGGATTACCCGTAAGGACCGGGTTCAAGGAGCATTTACGGGAAAGGGAGCCGCCAAGTACGGAGGGCGCTGGAACGAGAAGGGCACCCCGGTCGTCTACACCGCCGAGTCGCTGGCCGGCGCGATGGTGGAGCTGCTCGCCTACTACAAGGACGTGCGCACGCTCGAAACGCGCGTCTATTTCCGGATGGACGTGGACGAGGAGCTGATCTTGGGCCTTGACCCGAACGCCCTGCCCGACGATTGGCGCGCCTTCCCCTACCCGCCTTCTGCGCAAAAGATCGGCACCCTTTGGCACCGCGAGGCCCCGTCCGTGGGCTTGCGCGTCCCCTCGGTGCTGATTCCCGAAACGTACAACGTGCTGCTCAACCCCGAACACCCCGAGTTCCACCGGGTCACCATCGACGGGCCGTACCCCCTGGCCGTGGACGGGCGCCTGGCCGACCTCGTCGAGGCAGCCTACGGTCGCGGAGGAAAAGGGTGAAACAGGTGGAAGGACGCGCACTCTTGTAATCTCATGGAATTTCATGCAGCGGCGAGTCTACCTGGAGGTCCCCGGCCTCCTACCATGAGTAGGACTGGTTGTGCTACCGTAGAGGGGTGAAGACGGTCCGTAGCGCCAAGATCAGCGTGAGCCTGCCCGAGGAGTGGCTCCGTTACGTGGAGGAGTACCGCGAGCGCCACGGCCTGACGAGCCGCAGCGAGGTGTTGGTTCTGGCCTTGCGGGCCCTGCGCGAGGCCGAGCTGGCCGAGGGGTACCGGCAGATGGCGCGGGACTACGCGCAGGCCGACGAAGCGTGGGTGGACTCGGGACTCGAAGAAACGCTGGACCTCATGGACCGGGGGTAGCCGGTGCCGACCTGCTGGCGTGGCGACGTGGTGCTGGTGGACTTCGACCCGGCACGCTCCGGCGAGGCGGCCAAGACGCGCCCGGCCGTCGTGGTGTCGAGCAACGTCGTCAACGCCGCCGCCCCGGTGGTTGTGGTCGTTCCCTTAACCTCGAACCTTAGCCGGGTCTACCCCAGCGAGCTGGTGCTGCCCGCGGCCCGCATCGGCACCCGTAGCGACAGCAAAGCCCAAACGCACCTGGTCCGCCACGTGAGCAAACGCCGCGTCGTCAAGGTGATCGGGCACGTTCCCGCGGACCTCATGGAAGCGCTGGACGGACGGCTCAGAGAAGTGTTGGGGTTGTAGCCACAACCCGAAAATCCTACAGCATGGCCTAACAAGAGCGTGTCGAAATTGCCTCGCGCCAACTTGCGAAGATCAGACGATAAAAATTGTATTTATACTATTGATATGGCGAGTGACAGGCTGCGGAGGCAGGGCGAGCTGGTCAAGGGCGTACTCGAGTTGCTTATCGAGAATCCTGACGGACTTCAGGCAAAAGACGCGATCTCTAAGTTGAAATCGGTTGTTCCGCCTACCCCCGCGAGATGGGTGAATACGATAGCGCCCCTGGCGTCATGCGATACGACAGAGATGTGCGCATTGCCACAATTCCCGCGGTCAAAGCCGGTTGGATAAACAAGACAAAAACGGGTCAATGGAGCGTTACGGACAAAGGTAGAAAAGCTCTCGAAAAGTATTCTGACCCCGAAGAAATGGGGCGCGATTTACGAAAAATCTACAATGAGTGGAGGCGAAAACACAAGAAGCCCAAGTCGCCGACACCGGCAGTCGACGAAGGTATCAGTGAGCAAGAGGTTGAACATGCAGCCATAGCGTTGGAAGAAGCACGCGAGAGCGCCTGGTTAGAAATTCAAGATTACCTACACAGGCTAGACCCCTACGATTTTCAGAAACTTGTTGCAGCATTGCTTCGTGGCATGGGCTACCACGTGGATTGGGTTGCTCCGCCCGGACCCGACAGGGGCATCGACATCATCGCCCACCAAGACCCGCTAGGTGTGTCCGGTCCCCGGATTAAGGTTCAGGTTAAGCGCCAGGCTTCGCGGGTAGACGTAAAAGATATGCGTGGCTTCATTGCGGTATTGGGAGAGGGCGATATTGGTGTATTTGTAAGCATCGGGGGCTTTACCCGAGAAGCCGAAAACGAGGTCAGGCGCCTCGAAAACCGTAGGGTCATGCTTGTCGATATAGAGCGATTGGTTGAGTTGTGGATCGAATACTATAAAACCATCCCTGAGGAATACCGTCGTTTGCTGCCGCTCATACCTGTCTACTTTTTGGATGCGCGCGACTAATAAGCCGGGGGCTACCTCGGCTCTTTGCCCCGCTCCACCCGCTTGCGCTGGCCGGGGTCGAGCACGGCCTTGCGCAGGCGCAGGCTACGCGGCGTGACTTCCAGCAACTCGTCGGGGGCCAAGAACTCAAGCGCCTCCTCGAGCGTCATCCGGCGCGGCGGGACCAGCTTGATGTTCTCGTCGGAGCCGGCGGCGCGCACGTTGGTCAGCTTCTTGTTCTTGGTCACGTTGACGTTCATGTCGCCCTCGCGGGCGTTCTCGCCCACGATCATCCCCACGTACACCTCGGTGCCGGGCTCGATGAAGAAGGTCACCCGCTCCTGCAACTTGAACAGCGAGTAGGCGAAGGCCACGCCGTTTTCCATGGAGACGGCGCTGCCGGTGGTGCGGGTCTTCAGCTCGCCGGCGTAGGGGCCGTAGCCGTGGAAGGTGTGGCTCGAGAGGCCCTCGCCGCCGGTCAGGCTGAGGAGCTGGCTGCGAAAGCCGAACAGCGCCCGCGCGGGCACCACGTATTCGGCGCGGATGCGGCCGCCCGTAGGCTCCATCTGCTGCATCTCGGCCTTGCGCTGGCCCAGGTTCTCCATCACCCCGCCAAACTTGGCCTCGGGCACGTCCACCACCAGGTACTCGTAGGGCTCGAGCCTGCGGCCGCCTTCGTACTTGAAGAGCACCTGGGGCTGGCCCACGGTGAACTCGTAGCCCTCGCGCCGCATCTGCTCAAAGAGCACGCTCAAGTGCATTTCGCCGCGGCCGCGCAGCTCGAAGGTGTCGGGCCGTGGCTCGACCAGGCGCAGCGCCACGTTGGTCTCCAGTTCGCGGTAGAGCCGCTCGGCCAGCTGGCGGCTGGTCACGTACCGGCCCTCACGGCCGGCGAAGGGCGAGGTGTTGGGGGTGAGGGTGATGGCCACGGTGGGCTCGTCGACGACCAGGCGCGGAAGCGGCTCGGGGTGGAGCTTGTGGGTGACGGTGTCGCCGATCTGCACCCCCTCCATCCCCGCCAGCGCCACGATGTCGCCGGTGAGGACCTCGGTGGTCTCCAGGCGGCTGAGGCCCTGGTGGGTGAAGGCGGCCGTCACCTTGACCTTGCGCGGCTCGCCGGCGGCCCCGACGATGACCACCGTCTCGCCCTTGCTGACCGAGCCGCGGTGCACCTTGCCGATGGCGATCTTGCCCAGGTAGCTGGAGTAGTCCAGGTTGGCCACCCGCAGCTGGAAGGGGCCTTCCTCGACCCGCGGCTCGGGGATGTGTTCGAGGATCGTCTCGAAGAGCGGGGTCAGGTCGCGCGGCTCCTCACCTTCGCGCCAGGCCCGGCCCTCGCGACCGACGGCGTAGAGGTAGGGGAAGTTGGCCTGCTCGTCGGTGGCCCCCAGCTCGACCATCAGGTCGAAGGTCTCGTTCAGCACCTCCTCGGCCCGGGCCTCGGGCTTGTCCACCTTGTTGAGCACCACGATGGGCATAAGCCCGGCCTCGAGCGCCTTCTGCAGCACGAAGCGGGTCTGCGGCATGGGGCCTTCGGCGGCGTCGACGAGGAGCAGCACCCCGTCGACCATCGAGAGCGCCCGCTCCACCTCGCCGCCGAAGTCGGCGTGGCCGGGGGTGTCGACGATGTTGATCTTGACGCCGTTCCAGACCACGGCGGTGTTCTTCGCGAGGATGGTGATCCCGCGCTCGCGCTCGAGCTCGCCGGTGTCCATGATCAGTTCGTCGTCTTCGTGGCCCCGCCCGAGCGCGTGGGCCTGTTTCAGCATCGCGTCGACCAGGGTGGTCTTCCCGTGGTCGACGTGGGCAATGATGGCAAGGTTGCGGAGTTCCATAAAACAACGCATCATACCCGATTCCGGCGATTTTGCCCAGGCGCGCTGCACCTCAGCCGCGCAGCAGCGCCGCCACCTCGTCCAGGCTCAGGTCGCGCCAGCGCCGGTAGGCGTCGGCCACGGCGAAGGGCGGGCCGGGGCGCAGGTTGGCGACCCAGACCCGGTCGGCGGCTGCGGCCACGCGCCGGGCCGCGTCCCGGGAGGCCGTGGGCACGGCCACCTCCACCCGTTCCGCACCGCGGGCGCGGGCCTCGCGCACGGCCACGAGCATCGTCGAACCGCTGGCCAGACCGTCGTCGACGACGAGCACCGCGCGCCCTTCCAGGTCGGGCGGCGGACGGTCCCCGCGGAGGCGGCGGACGCGCCGGGCGAGGTCTTTCCGCTCGTGTTCGACGACGCGGGCCACCGCCTGGGGGCCCAGAACCGCGGCCGCCTCGGGGTCGACGAGCAGCTCGCCGCCCTCGCCCAGGGCGCCGAAGCCGGCCTCGGGGTTGTCCGGGTAGTGCAGCTTGCGCACGAAGATCAGGTCCAGGGGGAGCTCCAGACCCCGGGCCAGCTCGAGCCCCACCGGCACGCCCCCGGCGGGCACGGCCAGCACGATGCCGCCCGCGGCCCGCTTCCACGCGGGCGCCAGCCAGCGCGCCAGCACCCGCCCGGCGTCCGCCCGGTCCTCGAAGACCCGGCTTTGCCCCTCCAGCTCGGGCAGCGTGCGCGCCTCGCCCATGGCTCCAGCCTCAGGATAGAACGAAAAGCCCCCGCGCACGGCGGGGGCCCGGGTTCGGGTGAGGCTCAGGCTTCGCTCTCGCCCGCCGGCTCCGCCGGCGCTTCCTCTTCGAGGCCCAGGTCGGCCAGCAGGTCGCCGTAGAGGTCGCCCAGCTTGACGCTGGTGTTGCTCTCGCCGCCGACGAACGAGCCCAGGTCGGCCCCCTGCGCAGTGGCGATGCCGGGCAGCTCGCGCTCGCGGCGCGGACCGCGCGGACCGCCGCGCTTGGGCCCGCCCTTGGCCTTCTTCTGGCGGGGGCGGCGCTTCTTTTCCTGCTCCTCGTCCTCGGTGGGCACCGGGGGCGGCAGCAGGCGCTTGCGCGAAAGCGAGACGCGCTGGTCGGTGGCGTCGATGTTGAGGACGACGACCTCCAGCTCCTCGCCCTTCTTGAACTTCTCGGCGGGGTTGTCGATGTGCTCGTAGTCGAGCTCGGAGATGTGCACCAGGCCCTCGATGCCGTCTTCGATCTCGACAAAGACGCCGAAGTCGGTCACGCCGGTGATCTTGCCCTTGACCACGGTGCCCGGCGGGTACTTCTCGGGCAGCTCCTTCCAGGGGTCGGGCAGGGTCTGGCGCAGGCCCAGGCTGAGGCGGCGCTGCTCGGGGTCGATGCGCAGCACCACGGCCTCGACCTCCTCGCCCTCCTTGAGGACCTCGGAGGGATGGCGCGGCCGCTTGGTCCAGCTCATCTCGGTGATGTGGATCAGGCCCTCCAGCCCCGGCTCGATCTCGACGAAGGCGCCGAAGGGGGTGAGGCCCACGACCTTGCCCTTGATGCGCTGGCCCACCTCGTACTTCTCGGCGGCGGTCTGCCAGGGATCGGGGGTGAGCGCCTTGATGCTCAGGTTGACGCGCTCGCGCTCACGATCCACCGAGAGCACTTTGGCCTTGACCACGTCGCCCACCTTGACGACCTCACGCGGGTGCTCGAAGCGGCCCCAGGAGAGCTCGCTGCGGTGAATCAGGCCGTCGATCGCGCCCAGGTTGACGAAGGCGCCGAAATCGGTCACCTCGACGACCTTGCCCTCCACCTCGGCGCCGGGCTCGAGGCCTTCCAGCACCTCGGCGCGCTTCTTCTTCTGGTCTTCCTCGAGCAGCACCCGCCGCGAGAGAATGACCCGGCCCTTCTTGCGGTTGATCTCGGTGATCTTGACCGGGATCGTCTGCCCCACGAACTCGTCGAGCTCGGCCACCCGCTTGATGTCGACCTGCGACGCGGGAATGAAGGCGCGCACGCCCTCCAGGTAGGCCACCAGGCCGCCGCGCACCTTCTCGCGCACGGTCACCTCGACGGGCTCGCCCTTCTCGGCCAGCTCCACGATCTTGCGCCAGGCCTTGTCGGCCTCGGCACGCTTCTTGGAAAGGATGATGACGTTATTGGGAAGGTCGACGCGCACCACGTAGACCTCGACCTCGTCCCCGGGTTTGAGCATCTGCTTGAGCTCTTCCTCGGAGAGGGGTTCTTCGGTCAGCTGGTTGAACGGGATGATGCCTTCGACCTTTGCGCCTACGTCGACCGCCACCCCTTCGCTGCCCACGAAGACGACCCGGCCGGTCAGCACCTGGCCGCGGCGCACCTTGGCGCCCAGCCTGGACTCGGCCTCCTGGAGCGCCTGCTCCATCGTCATCTCGGCCGGAGCGGCGGGCTCGGCCGCCGGCGCGGCCTCCGGAGCCTCGGCCTCGGCGGGCTCGGCCGCAGGCGTTTCCGCCGCGGGCGCCTTCACCTCGGCCTCGCTGGCCTGAGCTTCGGGGGCTTGGGTTTCGGGGGTTTCGGTTCCGGCCTCCGCCGGGGTCTTGGGTTCCTTGTCTTCCATCCGCCTGTATCCTCCTGTGCGCCGCCCGCGGGCGGCCGCGTCGCGTCAAGTCCCCCAGAGGGTGCTCCCCCTTTAGCGCACGGCGCTTGGATTTGGTGAACCCGGGGTCTTGGGCGACGCTTGGCCCCTGTGGGGCATACCAACCCTTTATAGCACATCCCGGCCGGGAGGGCCACTCCCGCGCGGGGGTTGTAGGCTGGGTTCGAGGAGTGCGCATGCCCCGACCCGAGCCGGAGACCGCCTTCCTGGTCGTCGACCAGGGCGGCCACGCCAGCCGCGCCTTCATCTTCGACGCGCGCGGGCGGACGCTCGCCGCCGCGACGCGCGCGATCCGCGCCCGTAGGCCCGACGACCTGCGGGCCGAGTACGACGGCGCGGAGCTCTGGGCGCAGGTGGCCGCGGCGGTGGACGAGGCCCTCGCCGCCGCGCCCGTCGCGCCCGTCGCCGCGGGGCTGGCCACCCAGCGCTCCAACGCCGCCTGCTGGGACCGGACGACGGGCGAGCCCCTGGGCCCGGTGCTCAGCTGGCAGGACCGCCGCGCCTGGCGCGCGGTGGAGCGGCTGCGGGGGCGCGAGGCCTGGATCCACGAACGCACCGGTCTCTTCCTGACGCCCCACTACGGCGCCAGCAAGCTGCGCTGGTGCCTGGACCACCTGCCCCGGGTGCGGCGGGCCCACGAGGAGGGGCGGCTGGGCTACGGGCCCATGGCCGCCTGGCTCGCGGGGCGGCTGGCGGGCGGGGCGGCGCGCGGGGCCGACGTGGTGAACGCCAGCCGCACCCAGCTGGTGGCCCTGGAGACGCGCGACTGGGACGACGAGCTGCTGGCGCTGTTCGGGCTGCCGCGTGACCCGCTGCCCCCGGTGGTGCCGAACGCCTGGGGCTTCGGGGCCCTGGCGGCCGCGCCGGAGGTGCCGCTGGCGCTCGTCACCGGCGACCAGAACGCCGCCCTCTTCGCCTACGGCGAGCTGGACGAGGCCACCGCCTACGTCAATGCCGGCACCGGCGCCTTCGTGCTGCGGGCCACCGGCCCCCGGCTGGTGCGGGCCGGGCGGCTGCTCTCGGGGGTGCTGCACGCGGACGGGGAGCGGGTGGAGTACGTGCTCGAGGGCACGGTCAACGGCGCCGGCTCGGCGCTGGCCTGGTTCGAGCGGACCTACGCGGTGGAGGACCTGACCCAACGCCTCGAGGGCTGGCTGGCGCAGGTGCCGGTGAGCCCGCTCGTCTTCCTGAACGGCGTCTCCGGACTGGGCTCGCCGTTCTGGCGGGCGCGCTTCCCGGTGCGCTTCGAGGGCGAGGGCGGCCTCGCCGAGCGGGCCGCGGCCGTGGTGGAGAGCATCGTCTTCATGCTGGCCGTCAACCTGGAGGAGCAGGCCCGCTACCTGCCCGCGCCAAAGCGCATCCGCCTGACCGGCGGGCTGGCGAACCTGGGCGGGCTGGCCCAGCGGCTCGCCGACCTGGCGGGGCTCGTGGTGGAGCGGCCGCCGGGGCTCGAGGCCACGGCCCGAGGCACCGCCTTCCTGCTCGCCGGGCGGCCGACGGACTGGGAGGCGGGCGGCGCCCCCGACGTCTTCGAGCCGCGCCCCAACCCGGGGCTCGAGGCGAACTACGAGCGCTGGCGGACGGCGGTGGAGCGCGAACTCGGCCGCTGACGCCGCCGGCTCCGGGTTCAGCCGCCGCGCGAGCGGTAGATGAGGGCGAGCAGGCCGTAGGAGACCGCGAACCCCACCAGGAAGCCCAGCAGCAGCCCCGGGGCGGTCAGGGGATCCTCACCCCCGCGGAGCGCGAAGAAGGTGCCCACCGTGCCGCCGGCGGCCCCGAAGAGCGCGACCGTGGCCCGCTGTTTCGCGTTCATGCCCTCCAGTCTAACGCGCCGTCGGAGCCGGGTCTTGTAGGCCCTCCAGACGGGGCGGCCGGGCGGTGCTAGAATGCAAAGGAAGAAAAACGCAAGAGGTTGCCATGAACCGCAAAAGGAAGCGGGTTTCCCCGCTCACCGAGCAGCGCCGGCGCCTGATTCTGGAGCGGGTGCGGGCGTGGGGTGAGGTGCGCACCTCGGAGCTCGCGGGGTTGTTCGGCGTCTCGGCGATGACGATCCGCAACGACCTGAACGCTCTCAGCGAGGCCGGGGCGCTCAAGCGCACCCACGGCGGCGCCGTCTCCAACGAGCCGATCGCCCGCGAACCCTCGTACAAAGACAAGGAAACGCAACGCAGCGCCGAGAAGGCGCGCATCGGCCGCGCGGCCGCGGGCGAGCTGGAAGAGGGCGCGGTGGTCTTCGTCGGCAACGGGACGACGACGATGCAGCTGGTGCGGCACCTGCCCCGCTTCGAGCGGCTGGCCGTCTTCACCAACGCCCTCAACCACGCGGGGGCGCTGCTGGAACGCTCGGGGGTGAGCGTCTACGTGGTGGGGGGCTACCTGCGCGGCGTCTCCTACGGCATGGTGGGCGGGCTGGCGCGGCGGGCGCTCGAGGGCGTCTTCTTCGACGCCGCCTTCGTGGGGGTGAACGGGGTCTCACTCGAGCACGGCTTCACCCTGCCCTCGCTCGAGGAGGCCGAGGTGATGGCCGAGGTGGTGCACCGCGCCCGCCGCACCTTCGTGCTGGCCGACCACAGCAAGTTCGGCGTCGTCACCCACGCGCGCGTCGCCGACCTGGGCGGCGTGGACGCGGTGATCACCGACCGGCCGCCGCCCGCCGAGTTCGTGCGCGCGTTCGGCGAGCTGGACGTGCGCCTCACGGTCGCGGAAGGGGGTGGGAGCGAAGGCAAAGGAAGCTGGCTCGAGGACACGGCCTGACCGGCTAAAGGAAAGGGGAGGTGCAGTTCATGAAACAAGGCATGCGATTCGGCCTGGCGGCTCTGCTGGCGCTTGCGCTCTTCGGCACGGCCCTGGCCAAGAAGGTGGAGATCACCTGGTGGCACGCGATGAGCGGCTCGCGGCTGAAGGTGGTCGAGGCGATCGTCGACGAATTCAACGCCACCCATCCCGACATTCAGCTGAACGCCCTCTACACCGGCAAGTACGCCGAGACCCTGACCAAGTACGTGGCCGCCTACCGCACCGGTACCGCGCCCAACCTCGTGCAGGTCTACGAGGTGGGCACGCAGACGATGCTCGACAGCGGCGCGATCGTGCCCGTGTACAAGATCCCGGGCATGCTCGGCGAGGAGTGGGACTGGGCGCAGTACGTCATCCCGATCACCAACTACTACTCGACCGACGGCAACCTCTGGTCGATGCCCTTCAACTCCTCCACCGCGATGCTCTACTACAACAAGGACCTCTTCAAGAAGGCGGGGCTCGACCCCAACAAGCCCCCGCGGACCTGGAAGGAGGTCGAGGAGTACGGCAAGAAGCTGGTGGAAAGCGGCGTGGTGGACCACGCGCTCTCGTTCGGCTGGCCCGGCTGGGTCTTCGAACAGATGTTCGCCTACCACAACCAGCTCTTCGCCGACCACGAGAACGGCCGTAAGGGGCGCGCCGAGAAGGTGCTCTTCAACGGGCCCTTCGGGCAGATGGTGCTCGAGACCTGGACCCGGCTGGCCAAGGAAAAGGTCTTCCTCTACGGCGGTCCCGAGTACTCGGCCAACACCGCCTTCGTGGGCGGGCAGATCGCCATGCTGATCCAGTCCACCTCGTCGCTGGCGGGCATCACCAAGGGCGCCGACTTCCAGGTGGGCACCACCTTCCTGCCCCGCTTCGAGGGCTACCCGCGCGGCAACTCGGTGATCGGCGGCGGCAGCCTCTGGGTCACCAAGGGCCAGAGCAAAGAGGAGCTGGCGGCGGTCTGGGAATTCCTCAAGTTCCTGGCGCGCGAGGACGTGGCTGTGCAGTGGCACAAGGGCACCGGCTACTTCCCCACCGTGAACAACGCGGTGCAGGCGCTCCTCAACGAGGGCTGGTTCAGCAAGGACCAGAACTACCTCACCGCCTTCCTGCAGATCCTCTCGGGGCGGCGCGACACCCCGGCGGCCACCGGCGTACGCCTCGGCCCCTTCGTGCAGATCCGCGAGATCGAGCGGGCCGCGATCGAGAAAGCCGTCTCGGGCAAGGTCACGCCCAAGCAGGCGCTGGACGAGGCGGCGGCCAAGGCCAACCAGCTGCTGGCGCAGTACAACAAACTGCACTAGCCCGCCCGGAGCGCGGGGCGCGCGCCCCGCGCTCCCCCCCAAGGAGCCGCCCATGATCGAGGAACGCTTTCCCGGTCACCCCTACCTGCCCTACCTGCTCGTCTTCCCTTCGCTCGCGGTCATCGTCATCTTCCTGATCTACCCCTTCGCCGAGAGCGTCTGGGGGTCGTTCTACATCACCTCCTTCTTCGGCAACAAGAAGGTCTTCGTAGGGCTCGAGAACTACATCGAGCTCTTCCGCTCGCCCGACTACCTGCAAAGCGTCGTGGTCACCCTTTACTTCTCCGCCTTCGTGGTCGTCGTCGGGCTGGCGGCCTCACTGGGCATTGCGCTCCTGCTCAATCAGCGCATCGGCGGACTGGGCCTCTATCAAATCCTGCTCGTCTGGACCTATTCGATCTCGCCCGCGGTCGCGGGGGTGATCTGGGCGCTGCTCTTCGCGCCCGCCACCGGGCTGGTGCCCTGGCTGGCGGGGCTGCTGGTCCCCGGCTACACCCTCAACTGGATGACCAACGGGCCGCTGGCGCTCTTCGTCGTCTCGCTCGCGGCCACCTGGAAGATGCTCGGGTACAACATCGTCTTCTTCCTCGCCGGCCTGCAGAACATCCCCGAGGAGCTCATCGACGCCGCGCGCGTGGACGGCGCCGGCCCCTGGCTCAGCTTCCGCTACATCACCCTGCCGATGCTCAGCCCCACGACGACCTTCCTGCTCTTCATGAACATGCTCTACGCCTTCTTCCAGGTCTTCGGCCTGATCGACATCATGACCCAGGGCGGCCCCGGCGACGCCACCAACGTGCTCGTCTACAACCTCTACCGCGACGCCTTCATCCACCTGGACTCGGGGCGCGCCAACGCCCAGTCGGTGATCATCTTCATCGTCATCGCCATCGCCGCCATGCTGCAGCTGCGCGTGGCCACCCGCAAGGCGGTGTACGCCCGGTGAGGAGGCGCAGATGACCCGTTCCGCACGCCTGAAGCTGCTCACCCACCTGGCGCTGATCGCGCTGGTGGTGCTGCTTGCCTTCCCCGTCTACTACGCGCTGGTTACCAGCACCCTCACCTTCCGCGAGGCCTACCAGTACCCACCGCGGCTGCTGCCCGGGGGCGAGCTCTGGCACAACCTGCAGGAGGCCTGGGTGCGCGCCAAGTTCGGCCGCCTTTTTTTCAACAGCACCGTGATCTCGCTGGTGGTGGCCTTCGTGAAGATCGTGCTCTCGCTGCTGGCCGCCTTCGCCTACACCCACTTCCGCTTCCGCGGCGCCGGCTTTCTCTTCGCGCTCAGCATGATCACCCAGATGCTGCCGCTGCCGGTGCGCATCCTGCCCACCTACGAGCTGATGGACCGCTTCCACTGGATCAACACCTACTACGCGCTCACCGTACCCTTCTTCGCCAGCACCACCGGCATCCTGCTCTTCCGCCAGTTCTACCTGACCGTTCCGCGCGAGCTCTCCGACGCCGCGCGCGTGGACGGCGCCGGCCCGATGCGCTACTTCTGGCAGATCCTGGTGCCGCTTTCCCGTACCAACATCGCCGCCTTGTTCGTGATCGAGTTCATCTTCATGTGGAGCCAGTACCTCTGGCCCCTGATCGTCACCAACACCGCCGACATGCGGGTGGTGCAGATCGGGCTGAAGATGCTGATCGCCAGCGAGCAGATCGCCCCCGAGTGGAACGTGATCATGGCGGGCACGGTGATCGCGATGGTGCCGCCGCTGGTGGTGCTGATCGCGCTGCGCAAGAGCTTCGCCCAGGGCATCGCCATGCAATCGGAGAAGTGACGTGGGCCTCCAGGGCTACCTCCTCGACCTCGACGGCACCGTCTACCTGGGCGAGCGCCTGATCCCGGGGGCCGACCGGGCCGTCGCCGAGCTGCGCCGGCGGGGGCGGCGGATCGTCTTCCTCTCGAACAAGCCGCTCCACACCCGCGCCGACTACGCCGAAAAGCTGACCCGGCTGGGCGTGCGGGCGACCGAGGACGACGTGATCCACTCCTCCTACGTGATGGCGCGTTACCTGGCGCACGAACGTCCGGGGGCGCGCGTCTTCGCCATCGGCGAGCCGCCGCTGCTCGCCGAGCTGGAGGCCGCGGGGCTCGAGCTCACCGACGACCCCGAACGCATCGAGTTCGTGGTGGCGGCCTTCGACCGCACCTGCACCTGGGACAAGCTCAACACCGCCTTCCAGGCCATCCGCCGGGGGGCGCGCTTCGTGGCCACCAACCCCGACCCCACCTGTCCGGTCGAAGGGGGCGAGATCCCCGACGCCGCGGCCGTCATCGCCGCGCTCGAGGCGACGACCGGGAAGAAGGTGGAGGCGGTGGTGGGCAAGCCCTCGCCCCACACCGTACGGGCGGCGCTCGAGCGCCTGGAGCTGCCGCCCGAGCGCGTGGCCATGGTGGGCGACCGCCTGGGCACGGACATCCTGATGGCCCGTCGCGCCGGGCTCGTGGGCATCCTCACCCTCTCCGGCGTGACCCGCCCCGAGGAGCTCGACTGGGCCGACGTGAAGCCGGACTACGTGATCGAGAGCCTGGCCGAGCTGCCGGAGCTGGACGCGCGGCTCGGCTGACGGCCAGAAAAGCCAAGGGGCCCGCGGTGGCAGGCCCCTTTCGGCGGTTGGGGAGTTTAGTCGTCGTCGCTGCCGTGGTCGTCGCCGTCGTCGTGGCTGCGGTCGCTGTTGTGGTCGCTGCCGTGGTCGTCGTCCGACATGCTGCCTTGGCCGCGGTCGTGGTCGCCGTCACGGTCGTTCTGGTAGTCGCCGTCGTGGCTGCGGTCGCCGTCCGAGCCGTCGTGCTCGTAGTCGCCGCGGCTCTGGCCGTGGTCGTCGTCCTCGAAGGAGCCGTCCTCCGAACCGTGGCCCACGACGGCGCGGATCAGGTGCTCGAGCTTCACCGGGCGGTCGCCGATCGTCACGTAGGCGTCGGGCGAGGAGTCGCCGCTACCGCCTGCGATCCACTCCACGGGACCCTCGAAGACGGTCTGCCCCTGGGCGTCCGTGAGCTTGACGCTCGCGGCCTGCCGCAAGACGGCGTCGTCCGCCTCGTTCGTGAAGGTATCGCTCCAAACGACGTTGCCGTCCGCGTCGTAAAGGAAGATGGACGTCGCCTGGAGGACGATCTGCGGCGGGACGTCGTCCGTGCTCTGGGGGTTGGGGGCCTGGGTGCCGATGGCCAGGGCCGCGCCCACCAGCAGAAGGGCGGCGGCGATCAGGGTGGTGTGGATGCGTGTCCGTTTCATGACGCCCTTAGGGTGCGCCCCGGGGGTAAACGGAAGGTTACCGCCGCATTATCCACCTGTTAACGCGCCCCGTCGGGGATGAGACCTTGCGCGTCCGGAGCCTAAAGCAATGGCGCCGGCGGCAACCCCCTGGCGCAACCCTGACGAACCCGCCTCCATGCCGTTTTCCACACGGTGCCGCGGGCTCGTCGCCCTTTGCCAGGGCTCACCTCTACTGGGGCATAACGGAAAGGAGGTGTGCGCGCCGCTCCGGCGCGCACACCTCCCTAGGAATGAGGAAGCTGGCTGGGGTGCTGGTTACATAACCTACCACCCCCAGTTCTGGCGCGGCCCGCTGTACCCCGAGCCCGGGCGGCGCGGGTTGTTCCCGCGAACCCACATCGCGTCGTTCGCGCACGTGTCCATGGCCCCCATGGGCATGTAGCCTTGGCCAGGCTGTGCGCCGTAGGCGTTCCCGTGAAGCTGAGCCCCGGAAATGCGGTATACGAGGTACTCCAGGCTAACCAGGGTTCCGTTCAGATCCACGTAGGCATCGGGGTAAGCCGCCCCCTGGGGCGCCCACTGCACCGGGCCCTCGAACAGGATCTGCCCTCCGGCATCCAGCACTTGTACCCTCGACGCCAGGATGCACACGTCGCCCTGCACCTGTGGGGGCGAGTCCGTTGACCATATGAGGTTGCCCGCGGCATCGAAGAGAAGCACGGTCGAGGCCCGGTCCAAGAACTGAGGGGGGACTTGGCTCCCGTTCAGGTAGCTCGAGCTGCCGATGGCCAGGGCCGCGCCCACCAGCAGAAGGGCGGCGGCGATTAGCGTGGTGTGGATGCGTGTCCGTTTCATGACGCCCTTAGGGTGCGCCCCGGGGGTAAACGCCGGACAAACGCCGTGTTATCCCCGCGTTTATCACCCGAATGGGCCGCGCGCCCGGGCTAGCATAGGGGCATGCAGAAGCCTTGCTATTCTTTCGCCACGCTGGCCCTCGTCCTCTTCGCCCTCCTGACCGCCCTGGGCGCTTGGGCCGCGGGCCGGATCGACGAGCTCCTCGCCTACCTGGCTTCCGGGGTACGGCCGCTGGCGCTCGTGGTCCTCGCCTGGACCGCCGCGGTGCTGGGCTGCCGCCTCGGACGCGCCGCGCGGCGGACGTGAGCCCATCAGCCATCTCATCGCCACCGGAGCTAGTTTGAAACCATGCGTCTAGCGGGGGTCCTGATCGCGGCCGCGCTGCTGCTCGCCGCCTGCGGCACCAGCGAGGGCGGCGCCGGCGAGCCGCTCCGCATCACCGTGCGCTCGGCGCCCCCTGCGTACCTTGGCGAGCGCTACGAGGCCAAGTTCCCCGCCTCGGGCGGCGTCCGCCCCTACCGCTACGAGCTCGAGGGCAAGCTGCCCCAGGGCCTGAACTTCACGATCGGCCGCCTCAGCGGCATCCCCCGGGAAAAGGGCAGCTTCAAGATCACCGTGGTGGTCACCGACGCCGCCCTGTCCAGCCGCAGCACCTCCTTCACGCTCGCGGTCAAGGACCCGCCCCCGCCCGCGCTGCGGATCAAGATTCCCGAGTCCGAGACCGACGCCCCCTTCATCGCCGTCTTCACCCTCAGCGAGCGGCCCGCCAGCGCCCTGCGCCTGCGCCTCACGGCCAAGGACCTGAAGCCCGACCTCGCCGGCTTCAAGGCGGCACCCGAGCTGCTCTACGTGCTGCGCTACGACGCCGAGAAGCAGACGATCGACCTCGACGGCGCCTTCACCAAGACCTTCAAGGGCGGCGAGGTCTTCCGCCTCAAGCTCGAACCCGCCCGCAAGCTGCGTCCCAAGGTGCAGGCTCAGACGCAGTTCTTTGACGCGGGGGGGAAGCCCTACACCAAGTCGCCGCCCAAGCGCCCCGCCGACATGGGCCGCTACACCTTCGAAGACCTGCGCGCGCTGGCGGCGGCCTGGAACCGCAAGCTCGCGGCCCCGCAAAAGGCTGCGGGCGCCCCGCCGGCCACGACGCCGTCCACCAAGGCCGGGCCAGCCTCGACCGAGGACGACGGGGCGGGCGAGCCGGCGCCGGCGAACCCGTCACCCGAGGCCACCCCCAAACCCGACGCGAGCTCGGAAGCCGAGGCTGCGGCCAAGGGCGCCGAAGCCGCACCGGCGTTCGACCCCGACCTCAACGGCGACGGTACGGTGAACGCCGCCGATCTGGAGCTGCTGCGCAAGGACTACGCCTTCAACCCCGGCGGACGCCTCACCCCGCCCGCTGTTCCCAAGGCCCCCGCCCCCGGCGCCCAGCCGGCGCCGGAAGACCAGGCTCCGGAGAACCCCGGCTCCCCGCCGGCCTCGAACCCCGGGTCCTGACGGTCCGGTGCCCGCTGGCCAAACCCCCAAAGCTTGTTTAGAATGAAAGTATGAAGCCTATCCAGACCGTTCGGGTGGGTCGCCCATGAATCTGGGCCTCTGGGCCGCGGCGACCACGGGTGTGCTCATCGCGATCATCGGACCCGTGAATGCGGCGCTGCAGGCGCGGCTGGGCACCTGGGGCATGGTGGCCGTGGTGCATTTGCTGGGGTTGGCCGTGGGGGTGGTGGGGTTGCTGCTCTTCGAGCGCGGCCCCGCGGCCGCACGCGCCGACGGTACCCTGCGCTTTCTGCTGCTCGCCGGCGTGGTGCTGGCGCTGGCCGTGCTGGCCTGGGCCTTCCGCACCGCGCCCGATGAAGGGATCCCCGCCTTCGCCTTTCTGGGCGGGGTCCTGGGGGCCCTGGTCGTCGTGGGTACGATCGTCGCTATCCAGCATCTGGGGGTGCTGGCGGCGCTGGTGACCATCGTCTCCAGCCAGCTCATCGCTGCGGCGCTCATCGACCAGTTCGGCCTCTTCGAGCTCCCCGTGATCGCGCTGACGCCCGTGCGGGCGCTGGGTCTGCTGCTGGTGCTGGCGGGGGTCTTCATGGTGGCGCGCGAAGGATGAGCCCGCTCACGCGTGCGAGGCGGCTGGCCGCCGGGGAGGCGCCCGTTTACGTGGCCACCCGGCTCTACGACCCCTCGGGGCGCTACCTGGGGGCCCGGCTCGAGTGCGGTTGCCTGCGCGGCCTGCGCGCGGGCTTGGAAGGGCTGGGGCTCGAGGGGCGCGACCCCCTCACCTTCCTGCCCTTCCGCGACTCCAACAGCGCCCTCCAGGGCGTGCCCACGGAGGAGTTCAGCCGCGCCATCTACGACCTGGACCGCGACCACATCGAGCGCGGCTTCGCCCTGCTGGCTCCGCTTGGCGACCTCCAGGCCGACAGCGGCATCGCCTTCGAGGTGGGCTACGCCGCCGGCGTGGGCACGCCTGCGGTCCTGCTCTGGCTCAACTTCTTCGTGCTGCGCTACGACGGGACCGAGGAGACCCTGCTGGCCCCGCCGCTGCTCAGCCGCCTCGCCGCCCGCAGCGAGAACTTGGGGGCCTTCGACCTGAGCCTGCGCTTCGACGGCCGCGAGGATTACCTGCGCCGGGTGGCCGCCGCCCTCGACGAGGCCGAGGCCGCGGTGGCGGAGCTCTGCCGGGAGCTGGTGCTCCGCCCCCACCACCCGCCGCCCCTGCCGGCGGTGGCGCCCGCGCCCGGTCGCGTGCACCTGGAGTTCGGGGGCGGCCAGTTCGAGACGCAGCGCTGCTGGGCGGCGCGGCTGCAGGCCGAGCTGGAGCGCGCGGGGTTCGCGGTCTCGGTCTCGCGACGCTACGAGGGAGCGGGCCCGCTGCTCGAGCGGGCCGCCGCCGACCTGAACGCGGCGGCCGCCAGCGAGCTGGTGGTCACGCTCGCCGACGGGCCCGACGTGGACGGCGAGACCGCGGCGCTGCAGGGCTACGCCCGCGGCCTGGGGCGCAAGGTCCTCCTCTACTCCAGCGGCCGCCGCCGCATCTACACCGGCCCCGAGTACGACCACCGGCACAACTTGATGCTCCTCTACTCGGCCGACCGCACCGTGCGCCGCCTCGACGAGGTGGTTCCCGCGGTGCGCGCGCTCTTGGGCTAGGCGAGCCCCACGGCCTCCAGCAGCGCGGCCACCTCGTCGCTCTCCAGCGGCCGCGCCCGGCCGGGTTCGAGCCCGCCCAGCTCGAGCGGGCCGAAGCGCTCGCGCCGCAGGTAGACGACCGGCGCGCCCAGCGCCGCGAACATCCGCCGCAGCTGCCGGTGCTTCCCCTCGCGGAGCGTCGCCCGCGCCGCGCGGGGTCCCAGCACCTCCAGCCCGGCGGGGGCGAAGCCCAAAAGCCCTTCGGCGAAGCGCTGCGCCGCGTCCGGGGGCAGCGCGGACGCGAGCTCGGCGTAGTAGACCTTGGCCACCTTCCAGCGGGGGTGGGTGAGGCGGTGCAGCAGCTCGCCGTGGTTGGTGAGCACGAGCAGCCCCTCGGTGTCGCGGTCGAGCCGGCCCACCGGCTTCAGGTCGTCACGCCACAGCGCGTTCGGGAGCAGGTCCAGCACCGTCTCCTCGCGTTCCGAGCGGGTGGCCGTGAGCACCCCCGCCGGTTTGTGGAGCAGCACGTAGAAGAAGCGCGCATACGCCAGCGGCTCGCCGTGCACCTCGATGCGCGCGCCCTCGGGGTCGAGCTTGAAGCCGCGGTCGCACACCACCGCGCCGTCCACCCGCACCGCGCCGGAGCGGATGAGCCGGCCCACCTCCTTGCGGGTGCCCAGGCCCAGGTGGGCGAGCACCCGGTCGAGCCGCTCTTCCATGCCCCCAGCTTATAAGCTGGGGTATGGCGCGCCACCTGCTCTACGTGCAGACCGAGGCCTCGCGGATGCCCTCGGTCTTGGGGGTGATGGAGGACCAGGGCGTGCACCCGCTGGTGCTGCGCTCGAGCGAGGACCAGCTCTACCTGGTCGTGCCCGTCGACACCGCCGAGGCCGACCAGCTGCTCACCCTGCTCAAGCCGGTCCTCGGTCCCGAAGACTGGATGGCGCTCGACACCCCGGCCTGGACCTTTCCCGAACCCGAAGCCGCCGAGCGCGAGGAACCCACCCCCGCCGAGGAGCTGGAGAGCGACCTCGACCAGGCGGCCCGGCTGACGCCCTGGTTCGCCTTCCTTACCGTCGCCTCGGCCACGATCGCCTTCGCCGGGCTGGTACGCGACGACCCGCTGCTGGTGCTGGCCAGCATGATCATCGCGCCGCTGATGGGGCCGCTGATGGCGCTGGGCTTCGGCCTGCTCTGGCGTCACCGCCGGCTCACGCTGCAGGCCGGCCTTACCGCCGCGGCGGGGGCGGGGCTGGCCTGGGCGGCGGCCTGGCTGCTGGCGCGCGCCTTCGCGGCCGTCGTTCCCATCGAGCCGGGCACGCAGCTGGTGGCCCGCAGCACCCCCAACCTCTTCGACCTGGCGCTCGCCCTGGTCACCGGCGCGGTGGGGGCCTACTCCTACATCCGCGGGCAGGGCCAGACCCTGGTGGGCGTGATGGTGGCCATCGCGCTGCTGCCTCCGCTCGTCGCCTCCGGGGTGTTCAGCGCCATCGGCTGGGCGGGTCCGGCCACCGGCGCGTTCTACCTGGCGCTCGTCAACGCGGCCGCGCTGCTCTTCACCGCGGCCGTGGGGTACGCGGTGCGCTTCCGCCTCACGGTGCGCCGCCTCTGGCCGCTGGCGCTGCTGCTGGCGGTGCTGGCGCTGCTCTTGTGGTGGTCGCAGCAGGCCGGCTTCTGGACGGTGCACCCCTAGGGATCTTCGGGCAGGGCGAAGGTGATTTCCTCTCCGTCCGTGGTGCGGAATCCCGCTTGGATGGGGCGCCCGCGAAAGGTGCCCCGCAGCTCGCCGTCCAGCCCCAGCGCGTAGCCCCAGTCCGGGGCCGGAAAGTAACGGTAGCCCACGATCGGCAGCGAAGCGCAGAACCCGCTTTGCCGGTAGTGCGCGCGGTGCCTCCTCGCTTCGTCCTGCGCCCGGGCGAGGTGGTCGTCCCGGCCGGGGAAGTCTGCGGGGAGGCGGACGATGCGCGTGCCGTGCGTAACCGCAAGGATGGTAACGGACATACGCCGCTCCACCTCCGGGTCCAGCTGGGCTTCGATCAGGGGAACGAATCGGCTCTCTTTCATGGCTCCACCTTTCCGCGCCGGTGGGGCCCGCCAACGAAAAACGCGCCCGGAGTCCGAGCGAGCGCAGAAAAGCCTGGCCTTTCCGCTCGCTTTAGCCGCACTTGTAACGCGCCCGCAAGCTGAGCCTCAAATCGGCGCGTCTTCGTTCTATCAAGATCCGGCCGGAGCCGTCAAACCGCTCGAGCCCGCGGGCCGTTTCCGCGACGAAGGCCCTGACCGGAAACGCAGCCGGGAAGCCGCTAAACTGGAACCATGTCCTGGTTGGCCCTGGCGCTCACGCCCGGCGTGGGTCCGGCGCGGTTCCTCAAGGTCTTCGAGGCGGGCGAGGAGGGCCTGGAGCGCGTGGGCGAGCTGCTGGGGGCCGAGCTCGAGCGCGCCTACCGCCGCACGCTGGCGGCGGGCGAAGCCGAGCGCGCAAAGGAGCGGGCGGCCGCGTCGGGCGTGCGGCCCGTGGGCCTGTGGGAGGCCGACTATCCGCCCACCCTGCGCCACCTCGCCGACCCCCCGCCGCTCGTCTACCTGAAGGGCGGCTGGAGCGGCGGCCGCCCCGCGGTCGCGGTGGTGGGCAGCCGCAAGGCCCAGCCCTGGGCACTCGACTTCAGCGAGCGGCTGGCCCGCACCCTGGCCGAGGCCGGGGTGGCCGTGGTCAGCGGCCTGGCCCGGGGGGTGGATACCGCCGCCCACCGGGGGGCGCTGGCCGGCGGGGGGCCGTCGCTCGCGGTGCTGGGGAGCGGGGTGGACGTCGTCTACCCGCCCGAGAACGCCGAGCTGGCCGCGCGCCTGACCCTGATGAGCGAGCTGCCCCTGGGCCGCGGGCCCAGCGCCGGCAGCTTTCCCCGCCGCAACCGCCTCATCGCGGCGCTGGCGGACGCGGTGGTCATCGTGCAGGCACCCGAGAAGTCGGGAGCGCTGATCACCGCCGCGCTGGCGGCCGAGCTGGGGCGCGAGGTGCTGGCGGTTCCGGGGCGGCCCTCCGACTGGGCCAGCCGCGGCAGCAACCGGCTGCTCGCCGACGGCGCGGGGGTGGCCCAGGACCCGGACGACGTGCTCGAAGCCCTGGGCATGGCGGCCGCCGCCCCGGGCGCGGACCGCCCGAAACCCGACGGGGCCGCGGGCGCCCTCTGGGAGGCCCTGCGCCGGCGCGGCGAGGCCCTGCCCGACGACCTGGCGCTCGACCTGAACCTGGGGGCGGCGGAGGTGCTGGGGCTGCTGACCCGGCTCGAGCTCTCGGGCCACGTGCGGGCGCTGCCGGGCGGGCGGTACGAGGCTGTGGGGTAGGCCGGGGCATGTTCCACGACCTGTCCGAACCGGGGCGCGCGCGCATGGCCGGGCCGGCGGCGCGGTCGCGGAGAAGGCTTAGTACAATGCTCCCGTGAGCCTGCGCGTCTACCTCGCCAAGCCCCGCGGCTTCTGCGCCGGGGTGGTCATGGCCATCCGCGCCGTGGAGAAGGCCGCCCTTGAGCTGGCGGACGAGGGCGACCTGGTCGTCTACCACTCGATCGTGCACAACGACGTGGTGGTGAACCGGCTGCGCGAGCAGCACGGGGTCCACTTCGTCGAGGACCTTTCCGAGATCGCCGAGCTGGAGCAGCGCCACAAGCTGGCGAAGACCGTGGTCTTTTCGGCCCACGGCATCCCGCCGCGGGTGCGCGAGCAGGTGCGCGCCATGGGCTGGGGCTACATCGACGCCACCTGCCCGCTGGTGACCAAGGTGCACACCGAGGCGCGCCGCTACGCCGAGTTGGGCTACACCGTGCTGCTCATCGGCGACTCGGCCGACCACCAGGAGGTGAAGGGCACCTACGGCGAGGCGCCCGAGCACACCGTCCTGGTGGCCGTCCACACCCACGTGGGCCGCGACCCGCGCCTCGCCGACCCCCGCACCGTCCGGGTGCCCGACCCCGACCGCGTCGTCGTGCTCACCCAGACGACGCTGAGCGTCGACGACACCGACAAGACGATCGAGATCCTGAAAGAGCGCTTCCCCAACCTGGTGCTGCCCAGCCGCGACGACCTCTGCTACGCCACCAAGAACCGCCAGGACCAGGTCAAGCGCCTCGCCCCCCACGTGGACCTCTTCCTGGTGCTGACGAGCTCGTACTCCTCCAACGGCATGCGGCTCTACGAGATCGCCCGCAGCATGACGCGCGCCGAACGCATCGACACCGCCGCCGACCTGCGGCCCGAGTGGTTCGAGGGCGTCGGCGCGGTGGGCATCACCTCGGCGGCCAGCACCCCCGAGGACCTGGTGCAGGACGTGCTCGCCTACCTGCGCCGGCTCTTCCCCGACCTGGAGGTCGTCGAGGAGGGCGAGTGGGAGCGGATCCGCTTCCGCGAACCCGCCCGGGTGGCCCCGGGTGTGGGTGGGGTGTGAGATGAGCGAACACCGCCTCAGCCTGGCGCCGATGATGGAGCGCACGGACCGGCACTTCCGGTTCCTGATGCGGCTGATCACGCGCCGCACCCGGCTCTACAGCGAGATGGTGGTCGACCGCACCCTGATCCACGGCGACGCGGCGCGGCACCTGGACTACCACCCCGCCGAGCACCCCGTCGCCCTGCAGCTCGGCTCGGCCGACCCCGGCCTGGCGGCGCGGGCGGTGGCCGTCGCCCGACCGTGGGGGTACGACGAGGTGAACCTGAACGCGGGCTGCCCCTCGCCGCGGGTGCAGGCCGGGGGGTTCGGGGTCGTGCTCATGCGCACGCCCGAACGGGTGGCCGAGATCGTGCGGGCCGTCTACGAGGCGACCGGGGCGCTCCCCTCGGTCAAGCACCGCGTGGGCCTGGACGAACACGAGGACTACGCCTTCCTGGCGCGCTTCGTGGAGGTCGTGGCCGCCTCGGGCGTGCGGGTCTTCGTCGTGCACGCGCGCAAGGCCTGGACTCAGGGCCTGGACCCGAAGGCCAACCGCACGGCGCCCCCGCTCGAGCACGCCAAGGTCTACCGTCTGAAGCGCGACTTCCCCGAGCTCACCATCGTCACCAACGGCGGGGTGGGCACCCCGGAAGAAGCCCGCGCCCACCTGGCGCACGTGGACGGGGTGATGGTGGGCCGGGCGATGTGGGACCGCCCCTGGCGCTGGGCCGCGGCCGACCGGCTGCTCTGGGGCGACGCCCACACCCCCGACCGCCGCGCGGTGCTCGAGCGCTACCAGGCCTACCTGCACGAACGCCTCGCCGAGGGGGTTCCCCTGCGGGTGCTGGTGCGGCCGCTCTTCAACCTCTTCAAGGGCGAGCCCGGCGGCCGCCGCTGGCGTCAGCAGCTCGACGCGGCGCTGCGCGCGGGCCGGCTACCCGCCGGCGGCCTGGCGGCGCTGGCGCCCGTGGAGGTCGGGGCGTGAAGGCCCAGGACGCGCGCTCCCTCGGCCTGGCGCGCTGGAGCGTGGCCGTCGGCCTCGGGGTCTTCGGGATCAAGTGGCTGGCCTGGGAGCTGACCGGCTCGGTGGCCATCTACTCGGACGCGCTCGAGTCGATCGTCAACATCGTCGCCGCCGTGGGCGCGCTGGTGGCCCTGGCCGTCGCCGTCCGCCCCGCCGACGCCACCCACCCCTTCGGCCACACCAAGGCCGAGTACTTCTCGGCGGTGGCCGAGGGGGCGCTGATCCTCTTCGCCGCCTTCGAGATGCTGCGCGCCGCCTGGGCGCGCTTTCTGAACCCGCAGCCCTTCACCGAGCCGGCGCTGGGGCTGGGGCTCGTGGCCCTGGCGGGCGCGATCACCGCCGGCTGGGCCTTCCTGCTGCTGGCCCAGGGGCGGCGCGTGCGTTCTCCGGCGCTGGTGGCCGACGCCCAGCACCTGCTCACCGACGTGGCCTCCACCGTGGGCGTGCTCTTCGGGGCGGGCCTCGCCTGGCGGCTGGGCTGGTGGTGGCTCGACCCGCTGGTGGCCGCGGGGGTGGCCCTCAACATCCTGGTCGTCGGCCTGCGGCTGGTCCGCCGCTCCGTGGGCGGGTTGATGGACGAGGCGCTGCCGCCGGACCAGGTCGAGCGCATCCAGCGGACGATCGCGGCGAACCTCGACGGCGCCCTCGAGTACCACGACCTGCGCACCCGCGCGAGCGGCCCCCGCGCCTTCGTGGAGTTCCACCTGGTGGTGCCCGCGGCCATGACCGTCGAGGAGGCGCACGCGATCACCGACCGGCTCGAGCGCGCCCTCGCGGAGGCGCTTCCCGGGGCCGAGACGGTGATCCACGTCGAGCCCGAGAGCGAGGCCAAGCACGGCGGCTTTCGCGCCTGATCCCCGCCGCCGGGACCAACGTACCGTCTCCAGCGCATTTTTTTCCATATAACCGTTACGCGGTGTGATAAAATTTATTCGAAGGGAAAAGGAGGTCGCCATGAAGCGGTTCTGGAAGAGCGGTGTTCTCGCTGCGGCCCTGGCGCTTTTCGGCGGGGCCTTTGCATTCAACCCCGGTAACGTAGAGTGCATCGCCCCGGCCAACCCCGGCGGCGGCTGGGACTTCACCTGCCGCACCGGCGGCAAGCTGCTCTACGACCTGGGCCTCGTTTCCCGCCCGGTCAAGGTCACCAACATGCCCGGCGGCGGGGGCGGCGTCGCCTTCGCCCACGTGGTCACCCAGCGCAAGGGCGACGCCAACCTGCTCGTCGCCGCCTCGCCGGCCACCACCCTGCGCCTGGCTCAGGGCAAGTACGGCGACTTCACCGCGGGCGACGTGCGCTGGCTCGCGGCCATCGGCGCCGACTTCGGGGTGATCGCGGTCAAGGCCGACGCCCCCTGGAAGACCCTGGGCGACCTGATCGCCGACATCAAGAAAGACCCCACCAAGATCGCCATCGGCGGTGGCAGCGCCGTAGGGGGCCAGGACCACATGAAGGTGTTGCTGCTGGCCAAGGCCGCGGGCATCGACCCCAAGGCGCTCAAGTACGTGCCCTTCGACGGCGGCGGCGAGGCGCTCACGGCCATGCTGGGCGGCTTCGTCCAGGTCTTCCCGGGCGACGCCTCGGAGACGATCGGCCAGATGCAGGCGGGCAAGATCCGCATCCTGGCGGTGCTCAGCGAGCAGCGCCTGAAGGGCGACTTCGCAAACATCCCCACGGCGCGCGAGCTCGGTTACGACGCGGTCTGGGCGGTGTGGCGCGGCTTCTACATGCCGCCGGGCGTGCCCGACGACGCCTACGCTTTCTGGGTGGACGCGATGAAGAAGCTCGAGGCCTCCCCCGAATGGGCCAAGATCCGTGACGAGAGCGGCCTCGGCCCCTTCTTCAAGGGCGGCGCCGACTTCGAGGCCTTCGTCAAGCAGCAGGTCGCCGACTTCAAGGAGCTTTCCAAGGCTCTGGGGCTCATCAAGTAACCGTGGAACGCGGCCGGCGCACCGACCGCATCGCGGGCGCGCTCCTGCTGCTGGTGAGCGCCGGCTACGGCCTGGAGGCGAGCCGCCTCCAGGCCGATTTTCTCGCCGACCCCCTGGGCCCGCGCGCCTTCCCGCTGCTGCTGGCGGTCAGCCTGGGGGTCTTTTCGCTCTACCTGCTGGTGCGCCCCGACCCCGACCCCGCCTGGCCGCCGCCGCACGTGCTCAGCGGCCAGCTGGGCATGCTGGCGAGCTTCGTGGTCTACAGCTACGCGCTCGCCCCCCTGGGCTTCCTCCTCGCCACCACGCTGGAGATGGCCTGGCTCTCGCGCCTCTTCGGCGCCAGCTGGCGCACCGGCCTGCTGGGCGGCCTGGGGCTCGCGGTCGTGCTCTACGTGATCTTCGTCTTCGGGCTGGGCATCCCCCTGCCCCTGGGCCGCTGGTGGCCCGCCTAGAGGAGGCGCGGTGGACGTTCTCGCACAACTCGCCCACGGCTTCGAGGTCGCGCTCGCTCCCCTGAACCTCTTCCTCGCCTTCGCCGGCGCCTTCCTGGGCACGCTCATCGGGGCGCTGCCGGGCATCGGGCCCGTCAACGGCGTGGCCATCCTGATCCCCATCGCCTACGCCCTCAAGCTGCCGCCCGAGTCGGCGCTGATCCTGCTCGCCGGGGTCTACTACGGCGCCGAGTACGGCGGGCGCATCTCGAGCATCCTCCTCAACGTCCCCGGCGACGCCGGCGCGGTGATCACCACCCTGGACGGCTACCCCATGGCCCAGAAGGGCAAGGCCGGCGAGGCGCTGGCGCTCTCGGCGCTCAGCTCCTTCATCGGCGGCACCCTGGCGGTAATCGGCCTCACCCTCTTCGCCCCCTACCTGGCCGAGTGGGCGATCCGCTTCGGCCCCGCCGAGTACTTCGCGCTGATGGTCTTCGCCTTCACCACGCTGGCGAGCCTGGCCGGCAAGAACCCCGTCAAGGCGCTGATCGCCAGCGTCTTCGGGCTGATGCTCGCCACCGTCGGCATCGACCCCGGCAGCGGGGTGCCGCGCTTCACCTTCGGCGAGCTCAAGCTCTACGACGGGGTGGACTTCCTGGTGGTGGCCATCGGCCTCTTCGCCATCAGCGAGGTGCTTACGCTGATGGAGCACACCTTCCTGGGCACGGCCACCCGGGTCAAGGTGGAGACCGCGCTGGTCTCGCTGAAGACCTTCATGGGCTCGCTGTGGACGATCCTGCGCAGCTCGCTGATCGGCTTCTTCATCGGGGTGCTGCCGGGCGCGGGGGCCTCGATCGCCAGCGCCGTGGCCTACACCACCGAAAAGCGCCTCGTCGACCGCGAGGGCACCTTCGGCACCGGCGACCCCCGCGGCGTGGCCGCCCCCGAGGCCGCCAACAACGCCGCCTCGGGCGGGGCGATGGTGCCGATGCTGACCCTGGGCGTGCCGGGAAGCGGCACCACCGCGGTGCTGCTGGGGGCGCTGATGATGTTCAACGTCACTCCGGGCCCGCTGATCTTCGAGCAGCGGCCCGAGATCGTCTGGGGCCTGATCGCCTCGATGTACATCGGCAACGTGATGCTGCTCGTGCTCAACCTGCCGCTGGTGGGCTGGTTCGCGCGCATCCTCACGGTGCCCCGCTGGTTCTTGGTCCCGGCCATCGCCGCGCTCAGCTTCATCGGCGTCTACGCCGTGAACAACAGCGCCTTCGACCTGCTCTTCATGACCGGGATCGGGGTGGTGGGCTACCTGATGCGCAAGGCCGGCTTTCCGCTGGCGCCGGTCATCCTGGGGCTGGTGCTGGGGCGGCTGATGGAGATCAACCTGCGGCGGGCGCTGGCCATCAGCGGCGGCGACTACTCGATCCTCTACGCCAGCCCGCTTTCCAAGGTGCTCTGGGCGCTGGCGATCCTCAGCCTCTTCTTCCCCTGGCTGGCGGGACGCTTCGCCGCGCGGCGCGTGCCCGAGGGCGAGTGATCCATCCCCCATTTGGGGGTTCCGTGTAAAAACCCCGTTAACTTAAACTATTTTCGAGGAGGTCTGCTTTGACGGCCCTTTTGATTTTGCTCATCCTCGTCGCCATTGTCGGCGCATTTATGGTTCTTACCTACAACACCCTCATTGCCCGTAAGAACCAGATCGACTACGCCCAGGGCGCGATCGACGCCCTGCTCAAGAAGCGCTACGACCTGATCCCCAACCTGGTGGCCACGGTGAAGGGCTACGCCAAGCACGAGCGCGAGCTGCTCGAGAAGGTGACCGAGCTGCGCGCGCGCATCGGCCAGGCGCGCTCGGACGACGAGCGCCTGGGGCTGGAGGGCCAGATGTCGGGCCTCCTGGGCCGGCTGCTGGTGCAGCTCGAGGCCTACCCCGACCTCAAGGCCAACCAGAACTTCCTGCAGCTGCAGGCGGCCCTCAACGAGATCGAGGAGCAGATCTCGGCGGCCCGGCGCGCCTTCAACGCCGCGGTGGTCGAGTTCAACAACGCCATCGAGATGTTCCCCTCGAACCTGGTGGCCGGGTGGATGGGGCTGAAGCGCCGCCGCGTCTTCGAGGTGGCCGAGGCCGAGTCCGAGGTCCCCAACGTCGGCCGCCTCTTCGGCAGCTAGGACGATGCCCACCTCCCCGGGTCCCCTGCGCGCCTACTACCGGCTCGTCCCCCGCATCCGCGGGCTCGAGCCCGAACGGCGCCGGACCTGGGTCAGTCTGATCGCCGCCTGGGCGGGGCTGGTGATCCCGGGGTTGCTGCTGGGGATCTGGCTCTGGCGCCTGGGCGGGGGCTGGTTCCACCTGCTGGCGCCGCCGCTGGCCGCGGCGGCGCTGGCCGCCTGGCTCTCGCCCAGCCTGATCTACCCCTTCAAGCACGAGTTCAAGCGCAAGGTCATCCGCCCGATGATGCGCGAGCTCCTGCGGGACGTGGACTACGCCCCGCTGGGCTCGGTGAGCCCGCTGGACCTGGAGGCGAGCCTCCTCTTCCAGGCGCCCTTCACCGGGGTGGAGGGGGAGGACTTGGTCATCGGCCGCTACGACGACGTCGAGGTCAAGTTCTCCGAGGTGGTGGGCTACCGCGAAGTGGAGTCGCGCGGCGCGGCCACCCCGCTGGCCCCCCGCAGCGGGCAGAAGCTGCGCACCAAGCAGGTGGTCTTCCGCGGCCTCTTCTTCGTCGCCGAGTTCAACAAGCCCACCCGCGGGCAGGTCGTCGTGCACCCCGACCGCCTGGAGCCGCACCTGGGACCGATCGCGGCCGCGCTGCAGCCCCGACACGAGGAGGGCGGGCTGGTGCACGTGCGCATGGAGGACCCCCGCTTCGAGCGCCATTTCGTCGTCTACGCCTCGAGCCCCGAGACCGCGCACTACGCGCTCACGCCGGCGCTGATGGAGCAGCTGGCCGAGTTCCGCGAGCGGGTGGGGGCGCCGGTGGCCTTCTCGATCCACTACGGCAAGCTCTACATGGCCGTGGCCACCCGCAAGAACATGCTCGAGCCCCCGCTCTTCGGTCCGCTGGCGAGCCCCCGCGTCTTCCGCGGCTACCTGGAGGACGTGGAGCTCTTCCTCGCGCTCGTCGAGGCGCTCGGGCTCAACCGCAGGATCTGGGGTGAGGGGACGTGGCCCTAGAGGCCGGCGCGCCGCGGCTCGACCTGGACGACCTGGTCCGCCGCGCACAGGGGCTCGAGGCCGACCGGCGGCGCGCGCGTGCCGCGGTGGCGCGCGTCTGGCTCTCCGCCGCCGCCGGCGCGGCGGCGGTCTACCTCCTCAGCGGCCCGCTCCTCGGCCCCTTCGGCTGGTTCGTCTTCCTGGTGGCCGCCTTCGCCCTGCTCGTCTGGGCGCTGCTGCGCCACCAATCGGTCACCCGGCCCTACCACGAGGCCTACAAGCGGCGGGTGCTCGCCCCCCTGGTCGAGGCGGTGCTGCCCGGCTTCCTCCACGAACCCGAGGCGGGGCTGCCCCAGGAGGTCTACCTGGCGAGCCGCCTCTTCCCGACCCGCCCGGACCGCTACGCCAGCGAGGACCGCTTCAGCGGTGAGGTCGCGGGGGTGCCCCTCACCTTCGCCGAGGTGCACGCCGAGCGCGAGCACGAGGACTGCGACAAGGACGGCTGCCGCACCGAGTACGTGACGATCTTCAAGGGGCTTTTCGCGGTGGCCGAGTTTCCCAAGGCGTTTTCGGGCGCCGTCCTCGTCTACCCCGACCGCAGCGAGCGCCTGCTGGGACCGCTTTCCCAGAGTCTGCAGCGGCTGGGCGGGCGCAGCCGGGGGCTCGAGCTGGTCCGGCTCGAGGATCCGGAGTTCGAGCGGCGTTTCGTCGTCTTCGCAAGCGACCCCGTCACCGCCCGCTACGTGCTCAGCACCCGCTTCATGGCGGCGCTGCGCGCCTACCGCGACCGCCACGGCCCGCTCTACGCAGCGGTGATCGACGGCACCCTCTACCTCGCCCTCCCCACCCGCGCCGACCTCTTCGAGCCGCCGCCGCTGTGGCGCCGGGGCGTCGACGTGCGCCGGCTGCAGCGCTACGCCGACGCGCTCGCCACCATGCGCGCGGTGGTCAGCGAGCTGGACCTCGACGTCCGCATCTGGGGCGAGCGCGCCCTCGCCTCAAGGAAGCCAAAGTAGCGCCGCCCAGGCGTCGGCCTGGCCGGCGTGCTCGCCCCAAAAGCTGCCGTAGGTGACGCCCGCGAGCCGCACCGACCCGTCGGGCCGCGCCTCCAGCGCCAGCGCCTCGTCGCGCGCGGGCGTGCCGCCCTGCGAGCCGGCCTGCGGCCGGCCGGAGGCATCGAGCCGGGCGGCGAAGGCGTCGAACGCACCCCGGGGCTCGGAGAAGAGCCGGCCCGCGGTCGCCCCCGCCGCCCAGAGGCGGCCGTCTTTGTCGCGGACGAGCGCGTGCGCCAGGTCGGCGGCGGGGCTGCCCCACTGCACGCCGCCGCGGGGCTCGCCGGAGGCGGCGACGAAGACGACGAAGACGTCGCGTCCGCCCGCGAAGGGGCCGTAGAGCGCCCCGTCGGTCTGGCCCAGAACCCAGACGCCGCCCGGCGCCGCGGCCAGCGCCGTCGGCCGGCTGGCCGCGCCGAAACCCCAGCGGTAGGCCCAGAGCAGCTCGCCCGAGGCCGCGTAGCGCAGCAGAAAACCGCGCTCGCTGACGCGGCGGCAGTCTTCGTCCACGTCGCTGAACCCGGCCAGATAGACGCCGCCTGCCCCGTCGGGCGCGGCGGCGGTGAGGTAGTCGTCGTCGTCGCTGCCCCATTGCGCGCCCCGGAGGCGTTCGCCCGCGGCGTCGAAGCGGGCGACGAAGACGTCGCGCCCGCCGCGGCCGGGTCCGAAGACGCGTCCTTCGCCGTCGCCCGCCAGGTAGACCCCGCCTTCCGGGGCCGGGGCCAGGGCGCGCCCCGCGTCCTTAAGGCGGCCGCCCACCCGTGCCCGCCAAGCGGCGCGCCCTTGCCCGTCCAGCCGCAGCAGCAGGGCGTCGGTCTGGGCGCGCAGGGCGTCCGCGCCCTCGGCCAGCGTGCCCGCGAGGAAGAGGCCGCCCCCGGCTTCCAGCGCGGCGTAGGCGCGCTCGAGCCCCGGCCAGCCCGACTGCCAGCCGCCGGCGCCGTCGGGGCGCGCCACGAAGACGTCCACGCCACCGGCGGCGCCGAAAAGGTCGCCGGCGGTCCAGCCCACGACCCGGCCGCCTGCCAGCGCGTAGGCCGCCTCCCAGGCCGGCGTGCCCCACTGCCCGCCCTGCACCACTGCACCGGCGGCCAGGGCCAGGCCGCCCAGCCAGGCCAGCGCCGCCGCGCGCCAACGTATACCCGTCATGGGTATCAGGCTACCGCGCGCGGCCCGCCTCCGGCTAGCGCCGCGTCCACCAGTAGACCAGCAGGATGAGCGCGATCCAGATCCACCAGCGGTTGCGCCAGGAAAAGAGCGCGCCGGCGCGCGGCCGGCGCGGCGGCAGCACCGCCCCGGGCAGCTGCTCCTCGCGCGGGCGCAGCCGCATCCGCTGGGCCTTCTTGAGCAGGCGCACCATGCGGTCGATGCGGCCGCGGCGCTTTTCCAGCGCCGCTTGGCCCTGGTAGACCTCGGGGTAGTTCTCGTTGGCCTTCTCGGCCTCGGCGTAGGCGGCCTCGGCGGCTTCCAGGTTTCCCAGCTCGAGCTCGGCGTGACCCAGGTTGGTCCAGGCGCGCCAGTGCTGGCGGTCGCGCCGCGCCGCCTCGGCGAAGGCGTCGCGCGCCTCCTCGAGCCGGCCTTCGGCCACGTCCAGCAGGCCCTTCTGCACCCAGGCCTCGGCGCCCACCACCGGGTGCTCGAGCCAGGCCTCGAAGCGCTCCTCGGCCAGGTCGGCGAGCGCCCGCTCCAGCTCCTCGGCGTCGACCAGCTGGGCGATGGCCTCGCGGTCGGCCGCGGCCGCGGCCCGCGCCCCCTCGGCGTCGCGCATGCGCAGCGCCAAGCGGACCCGTTCGAGCGCCTCCAGGGCCTCGCGGGGCCCCTCGCCCTTCAGGCGCACCCGCGCCAGCGCCTCGGCGATGCGCCCCTCGCGTACGAGCGTGGAAACTTCGTCGTTCACGTCAGGATCTCCTCGTAAAGTTTACGGTAGGCGCGCGCTCGCGGCCCCCAGGAGAAGTCGCGCGTCATCCCCGCGCGCGCCAGGGGTTCGGCATCGAGATCGAGCATCCGCTCCACCCCCGCGAGCACCCCCTCGGGGCTCGCCTCCTCGAAGAGCACCCCGGTCACCCCGTCCTCGACGGTGTCGGCCAGCCCGCCGGTGGCGCGGGCGATCGGGGGCGTGCCGTAGCGCATCGCGATCATCTGCGCCAGCCCGCAGGGCTCGTAGCGCGAGGGCATGAGAAAGAAGTCGGCGCCGCCGTAGATGCGATGGGCGCGGGCCTCGTCGAAGGCCGCGTGAAAAGCCACCCGCCGCGGGTAGCGGCGCGCCGCCTCGGCGAAGCCCCGCTCCAGCTCGGCCTCGCCCGTGCCCAGCAGCACGAAGTTGACCCCCAGATCCAGGACCTGGGGCAGAGTCTCGAGCACCAGGTCGAACCCCTTCTGCCAGGTCAGCCGGGTGACCGCCCCCACCGCCGGCAGCCCCGGGTCGAGGCGCAGGGCGGCCAGCAGGGTCATGCGGTTGCGCCGCTTGCGCTCCAGGTGGTCGGCGTCGTACTTCTGCGGCAGGAAGCCGTCGGTGGCGGGGTTCCAGTACTCGGTGTCGAGGCCGTTGAGGATGCCGCTGAGCTTGTCGGCTACGGAGCGCAGCACCCCGTCGAGCCCCATGCCGTACTCGGGGGTCTGGATCTCGCGGGCGTAGCGGGGACTGACCGTGGTCACGCGATCCGCCGCGAGCAGCGCGCCCTTCATGAGGTTGACCCGGCCCTCGTGCAGCAGCTCGGCGTCCGGCGCCGTACCGGTGAGGCGTTCGAAGCGGTCGGGCTCGAGCTCGCCCTGGAAGGCCAGGTTGTGGATGGTGAAGACGGTGGGGCGGCGGGCGAGCCGCACCGTGTAGGCGGCGTGCCAGTCGTGGGCGTGCAGCAGGTCGTACCGCTCGCCCGCAAGCCAGGCGGCCGCCGCCTGGGCGAAGGCCAGGTAGCGCGCGTCCTCCGGGGGCTCGTAAGGGGCGGACCAGTCCGGGTCCACCTCGAGGAAGCGGTAGGCGACGCCGCCCGCCTCGGCGCCCCAGACGCGGGCGCGGCGCGCCTCGCCGCAGCAGCGGTAGGCCAACTCGCCCTGGGGCTCGAGCGGGTGCGCGATCTCGGCGTAGCGCGGCAGCAGCACGGTGGAGCGCACCCCCTCCGCGGCCAGCGCCCGCGGCAGGCTGCCCAGCACGTCGGCGAGCCCCCCCACCTTGACGAAGGGGAGGGCTTCGGCGGCGACGTGAACGACGTGCATGGCTCAGATGGGCTGACCCGGGGTGCTCCAGCTGGTGTAGGCATAGAAGCGCCCCACCTCGTGGGTCTCCAGGTAATGGAGCAGCGGCTCGGCCAGGGGCAGGTGGGTGCTCAGGCGCTCAGCCACCTCCTCGGCGTCGAAGAAGCGCGCCTCGACGATGTGGCCGTCGGGGTCGCGGGGGTTGAGGAGCCCGTCCCAGCTGGCGGTAAAGGCCATGGCGATGGTGCGCTCGCGCTTGCGCCGGTCCTCCACCTGGGCCACGTAGGCCAGCTGATCCACGCTGCGCACCACCAGGCCGGTCTCCTCACGCACCTCGCGCACCAGCGCGTCGGGGATCGTCTCGCCCGGCTCGACCATCCCCCCGGGCAGGGTGTAGCGCACCCGCCCGCGGCGGCCCCAGTCGTTGGCCACGAGCAGCACCCGGCCGCGGGCGTCCTGGAGGATCGCCGCGGCGACGAGCAGCTCACGCCTAAGCGTTCTGGGCCTGTCCGCTGAGTTCTTCAAGCATCCTCTCCTGGTCGGCCTTCTTGAGGGCTTCGGTCAGTTCGTCCAGCTCACCCGCGAGCACGCCTTCGAGGTTGTGGGTGGTGAAGTGGATGCGGTGGTCGGTGACCCGCGACTGCGGGAAGTTGTAGGTGCGGATCTTCTCGCTGCGCTCGCCGCTGCCGATCTGGGCCAGGCGGTTGCTGCGCAGGGCTGCTTCCTCTTCGGCGCGCTTCATTTCCAGCAGGCGGCTACGCAGAATCGAAAGCGCCTTCTCCCGGTTCTTGATCTGGCTGCGCGAGTCCTGAATGGTGATGATGATGCCCGTGGGCTCGTGCACCACCCGCACGGCGCTGTCGGTGGTGTTCACCCCCTGTCCCCCGGGGCCGGAGGCGCGCATCACGTCGATGCGGACCTCGCTCATGTCGAGCTCCACGTCGCTCTCTTCGGCCTCGGGGAGCACGGCCACCGTGGCCGTGGAGGTGTGAATGCGGCCCTGGGTCTCGGTTGCGGGTACGCGCTGCACCCGGTGCACCCCCGACTCGTACTTGAAGACGCCGTAGGCGCCGTCCCCCTTCACCATGAAGCTCACCTTGGAAAACCCGCCGAGGTCGGTGGGGTGGCTTTCCAGCATCTCCACCTGGTACCCCAGACGCTCGGCGTAGCGGGTGTACATCTCGAAGAGGTCGCCGGCGAAGAGCGCGGCTTCCTGCCCGCCGGTACCGGCGCGAATCTCGACGATGGCGTTCCTGACGTCGGCCGGGTCGCGCGGCAGCAGCAGCAGCTCCAGCTTCTTTTCGAGCCCGGCCAGCCGGGCCTCCAGCTCCGCCGCCTCCTCGCGGGCCATCTCGCCCAGCTCGGGGTCGGCGGCCAGCTCGCGCGCCTGCTCAAGCTCGTCCTGCACACGCTGGAATTCACGGAAGGTTTGGATCACCTCGCCCAGCTCGGCGTACCGGCGGCTCTTCTCGCGGAAGCGGGCGGCATCGGCGAGCACTTCGGGGTCCCCAAGTTCGCCCTCCAGCGCGCGGTATTCTTCTTCCAGTTTTTTCAGTTTATCCAGCATGGCACGTCCCTATCCCTGAGGATACCACCCGGGGCTTGCGGATTGGTTTAGGTAGGTCTAAACTATTATACCAGGAGTTTTAGGTATGACTAAATCCCACCGCGCCCACCTCTCGGAAGCCCAGGAAGACTACCTCAAGCAGGTCTTGCTGCTCTCGGGGGAGGGGCCGGTGACCACCCAGGCCCTCGCCCAGCGCATGGGGGTGCGCCCAGCTTCGGTGACGGGCATGCTCAAGAAGCTGGCCTCCCTGGGGCTGGTCGACTACGCCCCCTACCGGGGGGTGACCCTCACCGAGGCGGGCCGCGCGGTAGCGCTGGAGGTGCTGCGCCATCACCGGCTGATCGAAACCTACCTGGCCGAAGCGCTCGGCTACGACTGGGACGAGGTTCACGAGGAGGCCGAGCGGCTCGAGCACCACATCTCCGAGGCCTTCGAGGCGCGCATCGCCGAGTGGCTGGGCCACCCCGAACGCGACCCCCACGGCGACCCCATCCCCACCGCGGGCCTGTCCCTGCCCCACCCCGAGGGCGCGCGGATGAGCGAGAGCCGGCCGGGTCGCTACCGGCTGCTGCGCGTGCGCGCCCAGGACGAGGGCACGCTGGCCCTGCTCGCGCGGCTGGGGCTCGTTCCCGGCGCGCGCTTCGAGCTGCTCTCGCGCGGTCCTGAGGGGGCCCGCGTCGAGCTGCCCGAGGGCCGCTTTCTGCTGCCGCCGGAGCTGGCGGCGGCGCTCGAGGTGGAGGAAGCCCCATGAAAACCGCCCACGTTCGCCTTCAACGACCCTTCTGGTTCTACCTGGGCCCCGCCTTCCTGGTCTCCGTCGGGTACATGGACCCGGGCAACTGGGCCACCAGCCTCGAGGCAGGCAGCCGTTACGGCTACGCGCTGCTCTGGATCGTCACCCTCTCCTCGGCCATCGCGGTGCTGATGCAGGTCCTCTCGGCCAAGCTGGGGATCGCCACCGGCATGGATTTGGCCCAGGCCATGCGGGCGCGCTACTCGCCCCCGGTGGCCCGCTTCCTCTTCGTCACCGCCTTCCTGGCCATGATGGCCACCGACCTGGCCGAGTTCATGGGGGTGGCGCTGGCGCTCAACCTGCTCTTCGGCATCCCCCTCACCTGGGCGGTGGTGCTCACCGTCTTCGACGTGCTGCTCATCCTCTGGCTCGAGCGCTTCGGCTTCCGCTGGGTCGAGATGGTCATCCTCGCCTTCGTGGCCACGATCGGGATGGCCTACGTGCTCGAGATCTTCTTCGCCCACCCGGCGCTGGGCGCGGTGGCCTGGAACGCCTTCGTGCCCAACGGCACCGTCTTCGAAAGCACCACCGCCCTTTTCATCGCCATGGGCATCCTGGGGGCGACGGTCATGCCCCACAACCTCTACCTGCACTCGGCGCAGGTGAAGACGCGCACCCGAAACAACCCCGAGAGCAAGCAGCGCGTCTTCTTCTGGAGCGTGGTCGACACCGTCACCGCCCTCTCCGCCGCCTGGCTGGTCAACGGCGCCATCCTGGTCATGGCTGCGGCCGTCTTCCACCAGAACGGGCTGCTCGTCACCGAGATCGACCAGGCCTACCTGACCCTGAAACCGCTGCTGGGCCAGGCCGCCGCCCTCACCTTCGCCATCGCCCTGCTGGCCTCGGGCATCTCCAGCTCCACCACCGGCACCCTCGCGGGCCAGGTCGTCTTCGAGGGGTTCCTGGCCGTCCGCGTCCGCAACGTCGCGGCGCTGCGCCTCTTCGTGCGCCTCCTCACCATGGCCCCGGCGCTGGTGGCCGTCTGGTTCTCGGTGCGCCCGGTCACGCTGCTGGTCCTCAGCCAGGTGATCCTCTCGATGCAGCTGCCCTTCTCCGTGATCCCGCTCGTCCTCTTCACCTCGGACCGGCGGCTGATGGGCGACCTCGCCAACCCGCCCCTCCTCCGCGCCCTGGCCTGGATCAGCACCGGCGTTATCGTGGCGCTGAACCTCTTGCTGCTCGCCTTCGCCGGCCTGGGAGTCTGAAGTGTTCGAGGGGTTGCAGGGCTACCACCCCGCCCTGCTGGCGCTGCTGGCGGGGCTGTTCACCTGGGGGATGACCGCGCTGGGCGCGGCGTCGGTGCTGCTGGCGCGCGACCTGCCCCGCAGCTGGCTCGACGCCATGCTGGGCTTCGCCGCCGGGGTGATGATCGCCGCCAGCGTCTGGTCGCTGCTGCTGCCGGCCATCGACCTGGCCGAGGCCGCGGGTGCGCCGCCCTGGCTGCCCGCCGCGGTGGGTTTCCTGCTCGGCGGCGGCTTCCTGCGTCTGGTGGACAAGTACCTCCCCCACCTGCACCTCTTCCAGCCCGACGAGGCCGCCGAGGGCGTGAGCACCACCTGGCGGCGCACCACCCTGCTCATCCTCGCCATCACCCTGCACAACCTGCCCGAAGGCCTGGCCGTGGGCGTGGCCTTCGGCGCCGCCCACGTGCTGGGCGGGGGCGAGGAAGCGGCGGCGCTGCTGGCGGGCGCGGTCACGCTGGCCATCGGCATCGGGCTGCAGAACCTGCCCGAGGGCGCCGCGGTGAGCATGCCGCTCCGGCGCGAGGGGCTCTCGCCGGGGAAGAGCTTCTTCTACGGCCAGCTGTCCGGCATCGTCGAACCCGTTGGCGCGGTGGTCGGCGCGGTGGGGGTGCTGCTGGTGCAGCCGCTTTTGCCCTACGCGCTCGCCTTTGCCGCGGGGGCGATGATCTTCGTGGTGGTGGAGGAGATCATCCCCGAGTCGCAGTCGTCGGGCAACGGCGACCTCGCCACCCTCGGGGTGATGATCGGCTTCACGTTGATGATGGTGCTCGACGTGGCGCTGGGGTAAGACCGCCGGCCGACGGCCTTTCGGTACCGGCCGGAGCCGTCCGGCGGGGTTAGTCGCCGTTCATAAACGCGACCGGCCGGTGCACTGCGGCCACGGCGTAGGCCGCGAGCAGCGCAGCCACCAGCAACCATAGCGCCTTGCTGCGCAGCAGCAGGCCGTCGGGGTAAAACGCGTAGGCGGGGAAAAGCTCGAGCGCTCCCGTCGCCAGACCTCCGGCGCGCAGGGCCAGGAAGACCCCGAGCACGAGCGCTCCGGCGGACATGGCCAGCGTGGGGCTGCCGGTCCGTGCCAGCACCGCCAGCGCCAGCGCCAGCCCCGCCGCTCCCGACGCAAAGAAGGTGAGCGTGAGCAAGACGGCATTCCGCCCCGGGTCGGACCACAACAGCAACGCCGCCATCCAGTACGAGGCGACGAGCCAGGCGCCAAGCACGAGCGCGATCCGGTAGAGCAGCACACCGGAGACGCCCGAAGGGCGGGCGGCGACGACCTCGTGGGTGCGGCCCTGCTCTTCCGGCGTGAGCAGCTGCGCGCCCAGCATGGCCCCCACAACGAAAGCGACCACGTCCAGGAGCCGCACGGCCAGAGGGCCGCTTGCCCCTGACAAATAGAGGGTGTACGGGTTGATCCAAAGCGCCGCCAGCAGCCCTGCGACCAGCGCGGCCAGGGGCAGCGGGGTCAGGGTAAGCTCCAGCCACAGCCGCCTCATGAGCGTCTCCTTTCGCGGCGAAGTTGTTCGAGGACGTAATCTCTGACGCCCCCGGCGCCGAGCGTCCGCCATAGTTGAAGTGCTTGCTTGATTGCGTCCGGAGAGATGCTCACGCGATTTCCGATTGCCCCAAGGGCGCTGAGCTTCTGGAAGGGTATGGCGCCCGTGAGGGCCCGCTCCCAGTGGCGCAGCTCCTCTTCCAGGCGCGCGCCCCCCAGCAGCGCGTATGCGGCATACCACTGGGCGAGCAGACGCAAGGTCTCGATCCGCTCTTTCTCGGCCAGTACCTTCTTCACGTCGGCTGGGCTCCGGGAGTCTATGGACTCTAGGAGCACGCGCCGGTCGGGTGCGGGCAGGATCAGGCCCGCGGCTTCGCGCAGGGCGCTGCGCTCGCACCAAGGCCGCTTTCTGAAGCGGTAGCGCTCCGGCACCAGCAGCACCCTGCTGCGCACGGCGGAACTCCTCCGGTAAGGCACCTCGGCCGCGGCGCCGACCTGCGCGCCCTGGGCGAACAGCTCCAGCGTAGCAACGTAGCGTCCCAGAAAGGCCGTCTGGCAGCCTGCGGGTTTTGCGAAGGCCGCAAAGCCGCCGGGGAGCGCCGGGTGGCGGTAGACTCCCCGGTAAAAAACGGCCTCCGGAGGGAGCGCACCCGTGCCTACGTCGGTGGCCAGCGCCGTCCACTCCTCACGGACCCTTTCCTGCCATACCGCGATGGGCGGCTGCCCGAGCAGCGCAGCCCCCAAGGTCAGCGCGGCCCCGAGCCCGGCCAGCGCCGCGAGCGTCGCGGCGGGTTCGCGGACCCTCCGGCGCAGTCCCGTGGCGGAAACGGCCAGCAACCACGCGGCCAGCGCCAGCGCGAGAACGTAGCCCTTTTGCAGGTAGACGACCGTGGCAAACGAGCCGAAGCCCACGAACTCGGAAATGAGCCGGTCGGAAGGGAAAAAGTGCGGCAGCAGGTAGGCGGAGCGGTTGGGGTTCGTGGCAAGGGCGAGGAGGAGGAAGTAAACCACGGCCAGGGCGTAGGCCAGCTCCCGCCGCTGGAAGAGCGCGGCGAGCAAAAGCAGGAAGGCAAGGCCGAAACCCGGCGCGGGCAGGCTGAACAGGGCCATCTTCAAGAGCGCCCATGCGTGCTGCGTCTCCGGACGGTGCGCGATCTGGGCGGCCACGAACGCCAGCGCGACGTTCGCCGCCCATACCAGCAGCGCCACCGCCGCCAGCGCGATGAGCCTTGCGCCCAGGAGCCGCACCGTACCCGCCCGCCGGACCCAGATGAGCTCCCGGGCTGCGTCGTTGCGAAACCACCCCAGGGAAAGCACGGTGGGAAAATAGGCCAGGTAAAACCACATCGCCACCCAGATGCCGCTGAGGCGTCCCAGCAGCGCCCAGCCGCTGAACGGGCGGGTGGCCTCGCCCACCACGTACGCGGCGCTGGCGAGGCAGGCGACCAGCAATGCGGGCCACGAGCGCAGAAGATGTTTCAGCTCCAGGGTTGCCAGCCGCAGCACCTTCAGCTCCTTTCGGCCGGGATCCGCTCCTCCCGGTGCAGCAGGTAGAAATAGCCGTCCTCCAGCGAGGGTTCGGCGGGCGCGTGCGGCCAGGGAGGTTCGCCGCCCTCCCAGAAGACGCGCGCAACGGCCTGCTCGCCGTCGTAGCGGATCGAGACGACCGCCCGTTCTCGTTCGATCTTTTCGATCGCTTCCCGCGGTAGCCGGACCTTCAGCAGCCTGCCCTTGGCCCGGGCCGCGAGCTCGGCGGGGCTGCCCGTGAACCGGATCTTTCCCTTGTGAAGCACCGCCATGCGGCTGCACGTGGTTTCCACGTCCGGCAGGATGTGGGTCGAAAGCAGCACGGTTCGGTCGCCGCCCAGGGCGCCCAGCGCCCTGCGCACCTCCAACCGACCTTCGGGATCGAGGCCCGAGGTGGGCTCGTCCACGATCACAACCCGGGGGTCGTGCACGAGGGCTACGGCCAGCCCGAGGCGGCGCTTCATTCCCCCCGAAAACCCGCCGACGCGCCGGTCCGCCGCTTCGGCCAGGCCCACCTGCTCGAGAACTTGCAGCAGTTTGTCCCGCCGCGGTGTGAGGTGGGAGAGGAGCGCGAAGTACTCGACCGTTTCCAGAGCCGACAGGGTGGGGTAGAAGTCCACGTTCTGGGGCAGGTAGCCGAGCATGCCCCTGATCTCCATAACCCGGTCCAGAGGCACTCCGTGAATCCTCGCCGTGCCCGCGGTGGGGCGCAGGAGGGTGGCCAGGATGCGCATCAGGGTGGTCTTGCCCGCACCGTTGGGGCCGACGAGCCCGAAGGTTCCGTTGATCTCCAGGGTTACGTCGTCGAGTGCCCGTACGCCGTTGCGGTATACGTGCGTGAGGTTCTTGATCTCAAGGCTCATCTTCCTCTCCCAGGTGGTGGTCGACTAGGTGCTCGAGCTCGGCGAGCAGGACGTTCGCCCCTCTTTTCAGGCGCCGACCGCGCTGCAGGTAGACGATCGTTCCCTGCTCGTCCACCACCACGTAGCTCGGCACGCCGCCGATGCGCAGCCGCCGCCGGCTCTGGCGCAGGCCGGGGTCGAAGAGCCATTCGAGGCGGCCGGGCGGTGCCTCGTAGTCCTCGGGCCGAGCCAGCTCGTCGGCGATCACGACGGCGCGCAAGGGGCGGGACGGGTCCGCGTTCAACCATTCCGTCAGGTCGCGCAGGTCTTCCGGACAAGCGTCGCAGGTTGCGGAAAAGAAGGCCAGCAGCGTGAGCCCCGTGTCGTTTAGCCTGCTGTACAGGCCCACCGGGCCCTCCCGGGAGGCGAAAACCAGCTCAGGGAGCGCCTGGCCCACCCGCAAGGCTCCCAGCCGCCCCGCTTCGCGGCGGGTGTGGAACGCCCCGACCGCAACCGCAGCCAGGACCATGAGCAGCGCCAGCGCAAGGGTCGCGCGCGGCAGCCACCAAGCCGAACCCGCCATGGGCGCCGCCGGGGGCCGTTCTTTCTTGACCATGCTTCGGCTCCTCGCGTGTCACTGGGGGGGCGCGCCCGGGCGCGCCCCTGGTTGGCTCAGTAGTCGCTGCAGCAGCCACCGTAGGTGACGCTGTGGTGGTCGTGCTCGTAGCCGTTGTAGTTGTAAAGGTCGATCTTTTCGATCCGGCTCTGGCCGTTGGGAGCAAGCGGGCTGGCCCAACAACTAAAGCCCCATGCCCAATAGCACTAGACGAAGGGGGCTTCACCTGGGTTCTGCGAGCGTATACGAGCCCCATCACCGCGAACAGGGTAAGGGAGAGAATAGGAAGGGTCTCCGCCCTGCTATGCCTCCTTTCCATCAGTCCTTCGCCGCCTATTTTCACCAGGCTAGCCACCCAGACTCCCTTGCATCAATCCCAAAATCTGGAGCGCTCACCCGAATGCTCGTATGCGGTTCGGAGCGAGCAAGGCCGGGAAAGTTGGTTTTCTAAAAAGCAAAAGCTTTACGGGCTGCCGCGAACGGTCTCACGCAGCCCTCCAGCATGGGCGCGCCCTCGGACCGGGCCCAGCGCACGGTCCAAGCGGGTAGCAATCCAGGTATGGGGTTTTTCGTCCTACTGAGCGAGGTTTGGCAGAACAACCCGTTCGTAAAGCTCTTGCTTTTGGGCGGGCGAGAGCCGCTGAAGGTTTTCCCACCCCAGCCTGATATTGTCTAAGGCGTGGTCGAGCTGGCCCAGAATCATCTCGGCCGCGTAGCGGTCCTTGGCGATGCTGTTCACGTCAAGATTCTGTAGGAAACTTTCAAACCGGGGCAGCGTGCGCTCCGTGAAAAATGGGGGGTCCATGTGAATGCGCACGCCGTCCGCGCGCACGTCAACCCAGACCCCTGGAGCCACTTCCTTCAGCCCTGCGTCTCGCGTTGCGTCCATCGCTACCGTTTCCTGAACTTCCTGCTCCTTTGCAGCGTCGTCCAGATTGACGGGGATGCCTGGGGTTTGGGTCTCGGAACTCTGGCATGAAGTTAGCAGCATGCTAAGCCCTAGCGCCAAGGAGGTCAGTATCGTATAGGGTCTTGACAAGCGCATATGGCCCTCCTTTCATGCATCCATGCCTGACTTGCATCTCCAGACTAGGGTGAAAATGCGTAGGATTCCATCCCAAAACCTGGAGCCCCCCAGATATCTGGAAGAACCCGCTTTTCGGGTTCGTGCAGCCGTGGGTCTTGGCGGCTTGGAGCGCGTCTTTAACCGGCCGGCCGGATGGGGATCAAGCCGAGGTAGGTCAGGGCGAGCTCGTGCTGGCTGCCGGCCCCCAGCTTTTCGCGCAGAGCCTGGTAGTAGCTGTAGACGGTGTCGCGCTTGACCCCCAGGCGGCGGGCGATCGCGTCGCTGCAGAACCCCTGGGCCAGCAGGCGCAGCACCTGCCGCTCGCGACGGGTGGGGAGGTCGAAGGGAACGGTGGGTGGGGAGCCCACGCGCCGGCCCGCGGCCACGAGGTCCAGCGCGGTGTTGATTTCGCTGAGCGATTTGGGCTCGACCAGCACGCCCGCGGGCCTGCGCTCGAAGAGGTCCAGCAGGTACAGCGGGTGCGGGTTGAAGGTGACCGCCAGCGCGGGGGCGGGCAGCGGATCCAAACCCCAGAGAGTGTAGCCGGTCGGCAGGTCCACGACCAGGTGGACGTCCACGGGCACGCGGCACTCCACGAGCTCCCGTAAGAGGGGGGCCTGTGCGGGGCCGGCGTGCACGGGCATGCATTGATTATACTTGTTCCTCTTTGGGCACGGTACGAACTCACCGGTTTGGCGGCCTGTTCCCGGTTTCGGTCGTAGGATGGAAGCGTGACCCCAGAGCCCCGCCCTGCCGGACCGGATGACGCGGCCTCCGTTTTGCGCGTGCTGGTCACAGCCTTCATGGACGACCCCGTCATGGTCTGGTTCGACCCGCAGCCGCGTGCACGTGAGCGCCGCCTTACGCGCCTCTTCGAACACGTGCTGGAAAAACACCTGCCCCGGGGCACCGTCTGGACGAACGACGAGCACAGCGCCGCGGCCGTCTGGGTGCCGCCGGGTACGCCGGTGACGGCGTCCGACGTGCGCTTTTACCTGAGTCTCTACGCGGACCGCCTGCCCAAGGGGCTTTTCTGGGCCTTATTCGTAGAAAGCCGGCGGCCGCGCTTTCCGCACTGGCTGCTGCTCTACCTGGGGGTGGCGCCCGAGCGGCAGGGCCGGGGGCTGGGCGGTACGCTGCTCGACGCCGGGCTGGCGCGGGCGAACGTCGACGGTCTTCCGGCCTACCTGGTGGCGAGCTCGCCCGGCTCGCGAAGGCTCTACGAGCGCCACGGGTTCCGGGTGCAGCGCGAGGTGCGCCTCATGCGGGGCCCGCCGGTGTGGCCGATGCTGCGGGAAGCCCGCTGAACCGCGGCTGTGATTTGCGCCGCGTAACCTTCTCGTCGGTACCAGCTGAAAAGTCGAACGTGTGGCTCACGCCGCCCCGTCGCCACCGGCTTCTCTCGTCACCCCGGCGAAAGCCGGGACCCGGGCCTTATCCAAAGGCGGGGTCGGGACGCCGCGCTCGTCGCGGAAAGACGAAAGCGCCCTCCCCAAAGGGGAGGGCCGGGGTGGGGGTTTTGAAAATGGGCTCGTGAGCAGCGGTCTGTAGCTCGTAGCTTGTGGCTCGTGGTGGAAAGGTTGCGAGCAGCCTTACCCTCGGCGTCGTTTGTGGCATGGACCCCGGGTCTCGGCCGGCAGGCCGGCCTCGCCCGGGGAGGCGGGAAAGGGGGTGGGTAGCTTGTAGCTTGTAGCTTGTGGCATGTAGCCTGTAGCTTGTGGTTGTGGTTGTGGCCGCTACCGGCGGCCTGCGGAAACCCATCTTGCGCCGTTCCCACCTCCCACACCCCACAACCCACTACCCATTCACCACCTACCACGTACTACGCACTACGCACCACGTACTACGTACTACGCACTACGTCCCGCCCCCTCCGGAGGCTTCGCCGCCGACCCCCCAAGGGGCCGGAAGGAGTCCGCGGCTTGCGGTCTCCAAAAACAGGGCCCCCGCGGCCGTCGGCTCTAGGATCCGCGGCTTGGGAGGTTGCAGCTAGCTCCACAAAGCCGCGATCGGCAGGGCCAGCATCCGCTCACCCAGCGGCAGGGGCTGCGTTCCCGTATAGAGCACGATGCCCAGGTGGAAGCGTTCTCCCACGTCTTCCCGCAAGGCTTTGAGCCCCGAAAGGGCCCGGCGCGGAAGTTTGCCGGCCAACTTGACCTCGACGCCGACCACCCGGCCGTCGGTGTGCTCGAGCACCGCGTCCACCTCGGCGCCGGCGCGCGTGCGGTAATGGAATCGCTGCGGTTCGGGGTCAAGCCAGGAGGCCTGCTTGGCCAGATCGGCCAGCACGAAGCTCTCGACCAGCCGCCCCAGGATTTCCGGGCGTTGGTCCAGACCTTCGCAATTCATTCGGAGCAGGTAGACGGCCAGCCCGGTGTCGTTGACCACGAGCTTGGGCCGGCGCGTGAGCTGTTTTTTCAAGCTCGCGGTCCAAGCCGGAAGGCGCTCGACCAGAAAGAGGCGCTCGAAGAGCTCCTCGTAGCGCCGGGCCGTGGCTGCGGGGAGGCCCAGCTCGGCCGCGAGCGAACCCACGTTCTGCGGGGTGGCCGTGGCTGCTGCCACGGCCCGCAGCAGCGCCAGCGCCCTTTCGGGGTACTCGATTCGCGCCAGGCTCATTAGGTCGCGCTCGATGAGCGCGGCCAGGTAGCTGGCGAACCAGGCCGTGCGGTCGGCTTCATTCTTGCCCTGAACGGGTGGGTAGCCGCCGGCACACACGCGGGGGACGAGGCTTCGCCCATTCCCGGGCCGCATGAGCTCACGCGCGTCACCGGCCCACAGCCCGGCCACGAAGTTGCGGTTGCTGCGTTCCAGCTCGCCCTGAGCCGGCGGCCGCAGCGTAAGGAACTCGGCCCGCCCCACCAGCGCCGCCGCCGCTTCCGAACGGGACTTGAACCCCACCGAACCGGTGAGCAGGAAGCGGCCGGGGCGGCGATCCGAATCCACCGCCATCTTGACGGCCAGCAGCAGGTCGGGGGCGCGCTGCACTTCGTCGATCACGACGGGTCCGGCGAGCCCGGTAACGAAGCCCACGGGGTCGGCGCGCGCCGCCGCAAGCACCGCCGGATCGTCGAGGGTGTAGTAGGCCATTCCCCGGTCGCCTGCCAGCCGGCGGACCAGGGTGGTCTTGCCCACCTGACGAGCACCCGTGAGGTACACGACGGGGCTGCGGTTCAGGGCGGCCGTTAGCCGGGGCGTCAGGTAGCGCGGGAACACGGCTACAGTATAGCAAGACGCTCACGGCGTGAGCGAATTGCGTTCACAGCGTGAGCGAATTCGCACCCGCACCGCACCTATCCGACCGGACCGGCCATCGGCTACGCTCCCCCGAGCGCACTCAGCAGCAGCGCGGTATAAACCACCAGGGCTGCGAACGAGAGCAAGACCACCGCCAAAGAAACCGCCAGCACCCGCCCCGGACGCCGGGAGCGGGGGAGGGCGAACGCGCCCCAGACACACGCGAGTGCGCCCGCCAGGCTGCTCACCAGGAAAGCCCAGCCGGCGGGCCGGTTGACGCGGTACCAGGCTTCGGGGCTGGCCAGGGTTTCGGGTACGCGCACGCCGACGGCGCCGTTGGGGCCAATGGATCCGCTGCCGAGCATGTAGCCGAAGACTGCGCCTACAGCCAGCACGAAGGTCAGGAAGCCCAGCAAAGCCGCCAGGGCGTTGCGCTCGAGCCGCTCCTGTTCCGGCCCGCCCTGGTGCGACCCTTCCGATTCGCCCCAAAGCGGCATGGTGGCGGCAATGAGCAAGACAAACACGTCGGCAGCGATGGAAAACCCCCAGGCCAGCTGGCCCAAGCGCCCAAAGGCCTCGGTCGCGAACACCGCGGCGTTGAGGACCACCAGCAGCACCCCGGCCACCGTCCAGGGCCGGGCGGCGCGGGCGTGGACAAGGTACCACTCCTCTTCGCTCGCCAGCGTGCGGTCGGTGCGGATCCCCACAAACATGTTGGGCTTCAGTCGGCCGCGCGCGGCCATGCGACCGAGGACGATGAACAAGGCCCCCGCGCCCAGCATGAGCAGCAACACCAGGTACTGGCCGCTATCCATGATTCCTCCAGTGAGCTTCATTATACCCATTCCAGGGCCCGCCCACCCGGCGCCAAATGGGTGCTGCCTCGTGGGTTCAAAAGGCCTCGCACCACACGCCGCCAAAGAAGCCGACTCGTGGGGATCGAGGATATGGGGTTCGATAGCTATCGCTGAAACAAGACCGGCCGCCGAGGTGCGCCGTTTGTTAGTTCAAAGGGCGAGCCACAAAAGGTCAGCCGCGCAGGGTGCGTTCGAAGAGAGCGCGCACGCCGGCGGCGTTCATGGCGGTCACCACCCGCACGTTGGGCGGCTCGGCGCTGCGGCCGTGGTCGAGGACGAGCTGCCCGCGGGTGTGGGTGCCGCAGGTCTCCACCCAGCCGCGGTGGCGCGCCTCGGCGGTGACCAGCCCGGGCTCGAGCGCCGCCGCCATGGCCAGCGGGTCGGGGACGAGCAGCCCCGGCGCGCCGCGGCCCTCCAGGAAGGCCCGGGTGCGGCGGGTGATGGCGTCGTAGAAGCGGGCCCGGGGCGTGCCCAGCGAAGCCAGCGCCTCGTGTTCGTCCCAGCCGAGGGGGTGGGCCAGCGTGGTTTCCCAGGTCACCAGCGTGAGCTCTTCGAAGGCCTGCACTACGATCTGCGCGGCCTCGGGGTCGTAGTAGAAGTTGAACTCGGCGGCCCAGTGGGGGGTGTTGCCGTGGGCGGCGTGGGCGCCCCCCATGACGACGAGCCGGCGCAGCAGCCGGGGCAGCTCGGGCTCGAGCCGCAAGGCCAGCGCCAGGTTGGTGAGCGGCCCCAACGCCACCAGCGTGAGCTTGCCCGGGCGTTCGCGGGCCAGCCGCGCCAGCGCCACCGCGGCCGCCTCGCGCTGGGGGCGGACCCGGGCGCGTCGCGGCGCGTAGTCGCCCAGTCCGTCGGCGCCGTGGAAGCCGGTGGCGTGTTCGCGCTCGCCGGGCAGCAGGGGCCCCGCGGACCCCGGGAAGACGGGGACCCCCTCGGCCCCCATCGCGTGGAGCACCTCGAAGACGTTGGGGATCACGCGCTCGAGCGGTACGTTGCCGCCCACGGTGGTCACGGCCGTCACCCGCGCCCCGGGGTGGGCCAGGGCCAGCATCAGCGCCAGGGCGTCGTCCACCCCGGCGTCGGTGTCGACGATCAGAGGCTCGCGGCGCATCGCCTCATTGTAGCCAGACCGTCCGCAGCCCTAGGGCGAGGTCAGGATCACCCCGTCCCGGCCCACCGCCGCGAAGGTGCCCGGGCGGTAGGCCACGGCGTAGAGCCACTCGTCCGTGGGCCGCTCCGCCGCGGTCCAGGTCGCGCCGTCGGGGGAGGTGTACACGGCCCCCTCGCTGCCCACGGCGACGAAGCCGCCCGCGCCGTAGGCCAGCCCGAAGAAGGAGGCGTCCGCGCCCATGTCGCGCAGCGTCCACGTCTCGCCGTCGGGGGAGGTGAGCACGGCGCCGCCGTCGCCCACCGCCACGAAGAGGCCGCCACCGTAGGCGACGGCGTTGAGGTCGCGGTAGGTGCCGCTGGTGTGCGCGGTCCAGTTCGCGCCGTCGGGGGAGGAGATCAGGGTGCCTTCCTGGCCCACCGCCACGAAGCGGCCCGCGGCGAAGACGACGCCCTGGAGCCAGCGGTAGCTGCCGGAGTCCTGCTTGCTCCAGGTTTCGCCGGCGGGCGAGGTGAGAACCTGGCCCCCGTACCCCACGGCCACGAAGACCCCGTTGCCGTAGGCGACGGCGGAGAGGTCGTCGTAGGTTCCCGACCTCCGCGACGTCCAAGCTTCGCCGTCGGGGGAGCTTAGGACCGTGCCGCCCGCCCCCACGGCCACGTAGGCCCCGGGCCCGCGGACGGCGCCGTAGAGGGAGTACCCCGAAGCCGGGGCGCGCTCAGTCCAGTCCGCCCCGTCGGTGGAGGCCACCACCGCCCCGCCGTACCCCACGGCGAGGAAGCCCCCGCCGTCGGCGATGACGGCGTTGAGGCTGTCGCGGGTGCCGCGCGGGCGGCGCGCCCAGGTGGCGGCGTCGGACGAGGTGAAGACCGCGCCCCCCTCGCCCACGGCCAGGTAGACGTCCCCGCCGTAGGCCACGCCGGCCAGCGCGTGGTAGCCGCCGGTGCGGTGGAGGCTCCAGCTCGCTCCGTCTGCGGAGCTGAGAACGGCGCCGCCGTCGCCCACGACGACGTAGCGGCCTCCGCCGAAGGCGGCGGCGGAGAGGTTGTAGCTCGTGCCCGCGTCGCGCGCGGTCCAGGTCGCGCCGTCCGGTGAGGTGAGGAGGGCGCCGCGGAAGCCGGCGGCCACGAAGCCCCCGTCGCCGTAGGCCACCGCGCTCAAGGGAGCGCTCGTGCCCGCGTCCTGCGTGGTCCAGACGCGCCCGTCGGGGGAGGTGAGCACGGCGCCGCCGGACCCCACCGCCGTGAAGACGCCGTTGCCGTAAGCGACGGAGCGGAGTTCCTGATCCGTACCCGAGACCTGTTGGTCCCAGACCGCGCCGTCGGCCGAGGTGTAGACCGCGCCCCCCTCGCCCACGGCCAGGTAGACCCCTCCGCCGTAGGCGACGCCCAGCAGGTTGCGCGTCGTCCCCGAGGTCCGGGGGCTCCAGGCCTCGCCGTCCGCCGAGGTGAGCACGGCGCCGGCGTCGCCCACGGCCACGAAGGCGCCGTCGCCGTAGACGACCCCGTTCAACCGGGGGTACCCGTCGGCCGCGTGCAGCGTCCAGTCCGCGCCGTCGGGCGAGGTGAGGAGGGCGCCGCTCGCCCCCACGGCCACGAAGCGGTCGGCCTCGTAGGCCACGGCGCGCAGCGCCACCGAGCGCGGCGTCCAGCTGGCCCCCGTCCCGCTCGCGACGGTCAGGGTCAGCGCCGTCGCGGCCGTCGCCTCCGCGGCCCGCCCCTGCAACCGCAGGTCCAAAACGTCGGGGGCCACCGTGAGGTCGGCGGCGAGGTCGAGGGTCAGCTGCGCGGTGGCGCCGGCCACCTCGACGCGCTCGGGGGACAGGTGGAGGCCCGCCGGCGCGGCGGTGCCGTCCGCGGCTTCCAGGCGCAGCTCCACCGCTCCGGTAAAGCCGTCGTGGGGGGTCAGGGTCAGGGTCAGCCCGGCGCCCTCGCCGCCGGGCACCAGGGTGAGCTGGTCGGGGTTGAGTGCGAGCGTGAAGCCCGGCTCGGGCGGAGGCGCGGCCTCCCCGCCGCAAGCGGCCAGAACCGCCGCGGTGAGCAAAAGCAGGCCTGCGGTGCGCATCCCTTGGGCAAGTCTCTTCATCGGCATCCTTTCCTGGGCTTTACGGAATCCTGCTCCTGGTCGGCTCGTTTCGGAGATGGTATAGCCTCTCTCGTAACCGTTTCATATAAAGCCCACGGGAGTATACCCCGCCCGCCGATGCCCCCGTGTCGCCCAGACGACACGGGGGCGTGACCCCTTCGTGATGGTTGCGGGAGGGTTCCGTGAGGGGGTGCGCCTAGCCTGCGGGGGAGCTGGACGCTCGAAAGGAGACGCACATGAAACGACGGATCGTAACGCTGGGACTGGCCGGGCTGCTGCTGGGCGCCGTGGCGCAGATGGGCTCGGACGCGGGCAAGGACAAGATGGGCGGCTCGGAGATGATGGGCGAGTACACCTTCCAGGTGCGGGTCGAGAACGTGAGCACCGCGGGCACGCTCAAGACCATGGGGGGCGGCGTGGCCGTGCCGCTGGCGCCGGGCGTCTGGGTGGTGCACGAGGGCGCGAACCCCCTCTTCACGCCGGGCCGGGCCGCGGGGCTGGGGCTCGAGCAGCTGGCCGAGGACGGCGACCCCGCCGCCCTGGCGGCGGCGCTGGAGATGAAGCCGGGGGTCGCCGTGGTGGGCGTCTTCGCGGTGCCCGAGGGCCAGATGGACCCCGCCCCGATCCTTCCGGGTCAGGCCTACACCTTCACCGTGACCGCCGCCCCGGGGGCGCGGCTTTCGCTGGCCACGATGTTCGTGCAGTCGAACGACTGGTTCTACGCCCCGGGGCCCGAAGGCATCGAGCTCTTCCCCATGGACCACCCGCTCGAGGGCGAGGTGACGACGCTCATCAAGCTCTGGGACGCCGGCACCGAGGTGAACGAACCCGCCGGCGAGGGCCCCAACCAGGCGCCGCGGCAGATGGGCAAGAACTACGGGGCCGACGAGGGCGGCGTGGTGCACGAGGCGATGGGCGCAGAGCTCACCGGGCCGGTGATCCGGGTGACGGTCACGCCGGTGAAGTAAGCCCCTTCGCCAGCGAACCCGGGCCCGCTGCGTGCGGGCCCTTCCTTTGTAGGTTCCGCACGGAAGCGCGCGGTCTAGAGGACGCGCTGCGCCCGTCTCCTGGGGCTCTCCGCACGGCCCCCGGGAGAACGGCCCGCGCGGGGCGAGCCCGGCATGAACCGCCGGGGGCGGACCGGAGGCGTCAGATCGCGGGGAGGCGCAGCACGAAACGGCTGCCCTCGCCCGGTGCGCTCGCCGCCTCGATGCGGCCGCCGTGCAGCCGCAGCGCCTGCTGGGCGATGGCGAGCCCCAGGCCGGAGCCGCCGTCGCGCTTGCGGAAGGTTCGCTCGAAGAGGTGGGGCAGGTCTTCGGGGGCGATGCCGGAGCCGGTGTCGGCCACCGCGACCCGCGCCTCGCCGTCCTTTTCGGCGAGGCGCACGGCCACCCGGCCGCCTTTTGGGGTGTGCTCCAGCGCATTGGCCAGCACGTTGACGAGCGCCCGCTCCAGCAGCCCCGCCTCGCCCTTCACCAGCAGCGGCCCCGGCGGCGGGGCCAGCTCGAGCGCCACCCCCCGGGCCTCGAAGCGCGGCCGCAGCTCGAGGACCACGTCCTGCACCAGCTCGGCGAGGGCCAGGGGCTCGGGGGCGAAGGGCCAGGCCCCCGACTCGAGCCGGGCGAGGGTGAAGAGGTCGTCGGTCATCCGCGCCAGCCGCGCCGCCTGGGCGCGGGCCGCGGCCAGGTAGCGGACGCGGTCGGCCGCGCCGAGCCGCTCCCCTTCCTGCTCCAGCGTCTCCAGGTAGCCCGAGAGCACCGCCAGCGGGGTGCGCAGGTCGTGCGAGACCCCGGCCACCAGCTCGCGCCGGTGGCGGTCGGCCTCGCGCTCGGAGGCCAGCAGCGCCCGCACCCGCCCCGCCAGCTCGGCGAAGCGCGCGTGCAGGCGGTCGATCTCGTCACGCTCACCCGCCGCCGCCGACGGCAGGCCGACCTCGGTGGCGGGGTCGAAGCGCTCCATCGCCGCCTCCAGGGCGGTGAGCCGGCGCGTCAGCCCCCAGGCGGTGCCCGCGGCCACCAGCGCCGCCAGCAGCACCAGCCCCAACCCCGCCCAGAGCGCAAGCCGCAGCACGGTGCTGCCGGCCACGGCCTCGGCCACCGAGTCGAGGGCGCGGTCGGAGAGGAGGACGTAGATCCAGCCGCCGCCGGGCACCGGCGCGGCGGAGAAGACCTGGCGGCCGCGGGGGCGCTTGGGGTCGTCGCCCAGGAGCGGGCCCCGCACCTCGCCGCGCAGGAAGCGCTCCAGCGGACGCAGGTCCACCCGCTTTCGCACCAGCGCCTCCATGGGGGGCGAGGCCCCCACGATGCGGCCCTGCGCGTCGAGCAGGTAGACCTCGACGCCGGGGTTGATCATGGCCAGCTCCGCGGCCAGCGCGTCCAGCGCGCCCGCGCGCTCTCCGCCCACCATCAGCCCCGGCCGCAGGTGCAGCAGGTTCTCGGCGAGGCCGCGGTACTGGTTCTGGGCGATCTCCTGGTGGTAACGGCGCGCGGCGTCGAGCGCCCCCCAGACGAAGAGGGCCCCCAGCGGCAGCACCAGCAGCGAGAAGGCCAGCGCCAGCCGCGCCGCCAGGCTCCTCACCCCTCTCCGCCTCCGAAGCGGTAGCCCACGCCCCAGACGGTCTCGACGTAGACGGGGTTCTTGGCGTCGGGCTCGATCTTGGCGCGCAGGCGGTTGATGTGCGAGTTGACGGTGTGCTCGTACCCCTCGAATCCCGCCCCCCAGACGCGCTCGAGCAGCTCGGCGCGGGTGTAGACGCGGCCGGGGTGGCGCGCCAGCTCGAAGAGCAGGTCGAACTCGCGGGCCGTCAGGTTCACGGGCCGCCCGCCGACGCGCACCCGCCGGGCGGCGGGGTCGATCTCGAGCCCGCGGTAGACGAGCCGCCCCGCGGGCTCCGCCTCCGGGGCGGCGACGCCGCGCCTCAGCAGCGCCCGCACCCGCGCCTCCAGCTCGCGCAGCGAGAAGGGCTTGGTCAGGTAGTCGTCCGCGCCCAGCTCGAGCCCCAGCACACGGTCCACTTCTTCGGCGCGGGCGGTGAGCATCAGCACCCGCGGGTAGCCGGGCCGGCGGCGCAGCCGCTCGACGATCTCGAAGCCGCTCACCCCCGGCAGCATCACGTCGAGGACGAGCAGGTCGTGGCCGCCCTCGAGCGCCTCCGCCAGCCCCGCCTCGCCGTCGTGCACGACGCGCACGGCGTGGCCGGCGCGTTCCAGCTGGGCGGCGGCGAGGGCGGCGATCTCGCGGTCGTCTTCGACGATCAGGATCCGCGCCATGCCTCAGTATGGCGCAAGGGGTTCACGAAACCCTCCCGTCAGGCCCCGGCCCAGAAGGTGCGCAGCCGCTCGACGAAGCGGTCGGGGTCGACAAGGTGGGGGTAGTGGCCGTAGTCGGGCCAGACCTCGACGGCCGCGCCGGGAATGCGCGCCGCCAGCCAGTCCACGTAGTCCGGCCCCGGGTCGATGCCGTGGAGCGCCAGGTAGGGCGTCCGGTACCCCTCGAGCAGCTCGTTCACCAGCACCGCCAAATCGTCCTCCGAAAGGACCCAGACGTCGTGCCAGATGCCCAGCACGGCCTCCTGGAGCGGTCGGCGCAGCGCCTGCAGGCGGGTGCGCTCGGCGGGGTCCAGGCGCTCGCCCTCGAGCTGGCCCATCAGCTGCTCCATCACCGGCCCGAAGGTAGCGGGGTCTTCCAGCGGCGCCCGCAGGGGCTCGAGCATGGCCTTGAACCCCGCGAGCGCCAGCGGTTGGTCCACGTTCGCCACCGAACGCACCGGGTAGGCGTTGCCGAGCGCCGTAGCGACCAGGCCCCCCAGCGAGTGTCCCACCACGTCGGGGCGGGCGACGCCTGCGGCCTCGATGACCGCGATCGCGTCGGCGACCATCGCCGCCAGCCCGTAGCCGTCCGCGCGCTCCGAGGCCCCGTGGCCGCGCAGGTCGAGCCGCACCACGGTGCGCTCCCCGGCCAGCCGCCGCGCCACCGGATCCCAGGCCCGCAGGTTTTCGGTGATCCCGTGCACCAGGACGACCGGCGGCCCCGAGCCTTCGGCGGTCCAGGCGATACGGGTGCCGTCCGCACTCGTCGCGTGGTTCATCTTTCCCTCCTTGCTTTTTCATCATACTACGGCTTTATATCCCTGCCGTTAGGGGTGGATTCAGCTAGAATGGGGGCGTGGCTCGAGACGACGACGCTGTCTGCACCACGTTGACGCTGCACCCCGAGGCGCTCGAGCGCGCGCGGGCCGCCCTTCCCGACGCCGACACGATCGCACGGGCCTCGGTGCTGCTCAAGGCCCTGGCCGACCCCACGCGGATGCGCATCCTGCTGGCCATGAAGCAGGGGGAGCTGTGCGTCTGCGACCTCTCGCACCTGCTGGGCATGAGCCAGAGCGCGATCAGCCACCAGCTGCGGGTGCTCCGCGACACCCGGCTGGTGAGCTGGCGGCGCGAGGGGCGCCAGGTCTTCTACCAGCTCGCCGACCAGCACGTCGAGGAGATCCTGGAAGACGCGCTCGAGCACGCTAGAGAGTAGCGGCACGCCAGCACGCTTTGCATTATGTTTTGGCGTATACGTAATACTTGACCAACTGCTCATATTTACATAAGATGGAGCCATGAGTGCTGACGTTCGTGAACTCACCTTCGACGTCGAGGGTCTGGACTGCGCCGACTGCGCGGTGAAAATCGAAAAGGCCGTACGCGAGCTGCCGGGCGCCAAGGAGGTGTCCGTGGCCTACGGCAGCGGAAAGCTCTTCGTCAAGCTCGATGCCGAGGCGGCGCCCGAAGCGGTTGCCAAAGTAGTGGAACCCCTGGGCTACCGGGTCCGCCCCGAGGGCGAGCCCCCCGGCGAAGCGCCCTGGTGGCGGAACCCCAAGGTGAAGATGTTGGGCGTAAGCGCGGGCTTCATCGTGCTGGCGCTGCTGACCCAGCTGATCTGGCCCGCCGCCGCCCGCTGGGTCTGGAGCGCGGGCGCGCTGGTCAGCGTCGCCCCGCTGGCCCGCAAGGCCTGGGCGGTGTTGCGCGCCGGCAACGGTCTCGACATCAACGCCCTGGTCTCCATCGCTGTCGTGGGCGCGATCCTCATCGACGCCGCCCCCGAGGCGCTCGTCGTCGTCTTCCTCTTCCTCATCGGCGAGGTGCTCGAGGGCCACGCGGCCGCGCGCGCCCGCGGCACCCTGCGGGAGCTGGCCAAGCTAGCCCCCACCAAGGCGCGGCGGCTCGAGGCCGACGGGAGCGTCCGCGAGGTGCCGGTCGAGCTCCTCGCGGTGGGCGAGCGGGTCCAGGTGCCCGCCGGGGAACGCATCCCCGCCGACGCCGTGGTCGAGGAGGGCACGGGAGCGGTGGACGAGTCGATGCTCACCGGCGAGTCCGCACCGGTGCCCAAGCAGGCGGGCGACCCCATCTACGCGGGCACCGTACTGCTCGAGGGGCAGCTGGTGGCGCGGGTGACCGCGCCTGCCGAGGACAGCGCGCTGGCGCAGATCCAGAAGCTGGTCGAGCGCGCCGACGCGATGAAGAGCCCCACGACGCGCGTCATCGACCGCTTCGCCCGCTACTACACCCCGCTCGTCGTCGTCGCCGCGGCGCTGGCGGCGACGGTGCCGCCGCTCCTCTTCGCCCAGCCCTGGGAGGTCTGGATCTACCGGGGGCTCGCCCTCTTGCTGATCGGCTGCCCCTGCGCGCTGGTGCTCTCGGCCCCCGCCGCCGTCACCTCGGCGCTGGCCCGTTCGGGGCGGATGGGGGTGCTGGTCAAGGGCGGCGACGTGCTCGAGACCGCCGGCCGCCTCGCCAGCCTGGCCTTCGACAAGACGGGCACCCTCACCGAGGGGCGTCCGCGGCTGGTGCGCGTCTGGGGGGCGGACGAGCGCGAGATCCTGCCGCTGGTGGCGGCGCTCGAGCGCTCCAGCGCGCACCCGATCGCCGAGGCGGTGCTGGCGCGCGCCGAGGAACTGGAGCTCGAGGTGCCTGAAGCCGAAGACCTGGACGCCCTGCCCGGCGCCTGGGTGAAGGGCCGGGTCGGGGACCGCGAGGTCTGGGTAGGCAGCCCCGCCGCCGCCGGCGGCCTGCCCGAGGGCACCCGCGAAAACGGCGAGACCGCGAGCGTGGTCAAGCTGGACGGCCGGACGGTGGCCGTGCTTTTCTTCGAGGACGCCCCCCGGCCCGAAGCGGCCGAGGCGCTCGAGCGGGTGCGGGCCCTGGGCATCGAGACCGTCATCCTCTCCGGCGACCGCGAGCCGGCGGTGCGCCGCCTCGCCGAACAGCTGGGCGGCGTCGCCTACCGGGCCGAGCTGCGGCCCGAGGACAAGCTGCGCGCCATCCAGGAGCTCCCGCACCCGGTGGGTATGGTCGGCGACGGCGTGAACGACGCCCCCACCCTGGCCGCGGCCGACCTGGGGGTGGCCATGGGCAGCGGCACCCAGGTAGCGCTCGAGGCGGCCGGGGTGGCGCTCGTCGAGCCCAACCTGACCCGGCTCGCCCACTTCCTCCAGCTCGCCCGCGCGGCGCTCGGCAACATCTACGCCAACGTCGCCGTGGCCCTGGGGCTCAAAGCGGTCTTTCTGGTCACCACCCTGCTCGGCTACACCGGGCTGTGGCTCGCAGTCATGGCCGACACGGGGGCGACGCTGCTGGTCACCGCCAACGCCTTGCGTCTGCTGGCCTGGCGGCCGCGCGGGTCCATGGGTTAGGCACGGAAGAATTTACCCCACCCGGCCCACGAGGCGGCTAGAATGAACCCATGGGCCGCTACCGCTACCTCGCCTCCATAGCCGCCAAGGCACGCGCTCTGCGCCCCTTGGCGGCGCTGGCCATGCTGATCGCCCTCCTCGCCGCATGCCACCCGGGTGCGCCCGGCCCGGGCCCGGGCCAGCCCGGCGAACCTCCAGCCCCGTCCAGCCCCTTTTCCACCCCGCTGCCCGACACCCCCGGTGCTCAGGGTGTAGCCCAGAAGGTCTGGTGCCCCGACGCCCAGAACTCCGGTCGCGGGTTTCACCGGGTCAGCTCGCTGGACGACCTCCCCACCGATCCCGTGGGCGACGGGGAAAACAACTGCTACATGGAGGCCTTCGACACCTCGGTCTTTTCGACCGACGGCCGGCCCGTCAGCGGCTGCGCGAACCTGGACCTCACCAAGTTCTCCGGTCACGACTGCGTCGAGGCGGCGGACGCGGACGCCCTCAAGCAGGCGGTCGCCCAAGCCAAGCGGCGCGTCATCGTAGTGACGCACGACCTCGAGCTCGGCCCGAAACAGGCCCCCACGGCCCGAAGGGCGCAGGAGGACGTCTGGATCATCGGCCGCTACGACCCCTCCACCCGGCGTCCGGTGCTCCTCCGGCAACCCCAGGAAACCTACACCGTCTACCTCTGGGCCCCCGACGTTCCCGTGTGGCGCCTGACCGTGATCAACCTGCGGGTCCACGCCCAGGGCGTGGTCTTCGCCCCCGGCCGGAAGCAGACCCGGGGGACGGTCACCCTTCAGTCCATCACCGCCAAGAGCACCCAGCGGCTCATCATGTACGGCTTCGAAACCCCGGCGCATGGACCGGGCGGACCCGACGACCCCGTGAGCAGCTACCCCGACCTCACGCCCTGGCCCATCGACGACGCGCTCTACATGCGCGCCGTGCTGGCCCGCGGCGGGGCCACCCACTCCGTCTACGTGGACCGCATCCACACCAGCTGGGCCGAGGACGTGATCCTCCTTCCCCCCTTCGCCTCCGGCAAGCACGCGGCCAAGTTCGATTCCCAGAACGTCGTGGTTTACGACTCCGTCTTCGCCAACACGGGGCTGCACAACCAGCCCTTTGACGACCCCGAATGGCGCGACGCCTGGTTCTACCAGGGGCCGGTGCACGGCAACAACGCGGGCATGTCGCTCGCCTCGTGCAGCCGCGTGGTGCTCGACCACGTGACCGTTTACGACCACTACAAGAAGAGCGCGTCCAACGCCCACGCCATCCAGTGGCAGCCGAGGACGATCCTCGGCGGCGCCTGCGACATGCCCATGAGCTACTACCCGGAAGACTACCCCACCTCCCCCTACCACGGACCGGCGTACTACCAGGGCGTGCTTTACCCGCACTCCCCCTTCTGGGACGACGCCTTTTGGGACGCGATCGACGACACCCGCCTCGACGATCCCGGCATGATCGTCTCCCACGTCACCAACACCGCCGTTCACCACACCGACGACGGGCTCACCAACCCGGCCAACCTCTTCGCGCTGGGCACCACCGGAACCTACCCGGTGACCCGAAAGTTCCAGTTCGCCAAGCTGGTGATCTTCCCCGACGAGGTGCCCGCGAAGTGGAAGGAGCGTCAGCGGGTGGTGGTGAACCACAACTGCCTGGACGACGGCTACGAGCCGGATCACGAGGTGCACAACTACATTCCGGCGGGCGCGGAGGACCCCAACGACCCCTCGCGTCACGCCCGCGACAACACCGACAAGTTCGTGGTGGTCGGCCCCCTGGGCTGTGCCGCGGACGGCGCGGTGGACGATGCGGTGCGGGAGCGGCGCAATGCCTTCCTGGCCTCGCTCGAGCCGCCTCCCTGGCTCGGCTGGTAGCCCGCTCAGGGCTCGGTGCGCTCGAAGCGCAGCCGCTCGCGGTTCTTCCGAACCCGGTCGGGGGTGAACACCTCTCCGTTCATGGCGATGTACACCCCCGCCGGAAGCAGCTGCACCGCGGCGACCGCGTAACCGATGTTGAACTCGGCGTCCGAGCCCAAGAAGCGCGCCGGCTGCATGGCCCCCACGAGCACGACCGTCTTGCCGGGCACGCCCGCGAGCGCCCGGGCCGTTTCCACCATCGTGTCGGTGCCGTGGGTGATGAGCACCCGCCGCGCCGGACTGGCCGCCACCGCCTCGCGGATCCGCGCGCGGTCGGCCTCGGTCATCTCCAGGCTGTCCTTCTTGAAGAGCGCCTCGATCGCGTAGGGGAAGTTGACGCGCGCCTCCTCCAGCAGCTTGCTGATCTGCGGATCGCCCACGGTGTAGTCGTCTTTGGCGTCGTAGTAGATCTTGTCGATGGTGCCGCCGGTGGTGAAGATCTGGACAAACTCGGGTTCGGAGGTCGGGTTCACGAGGTCAGGATACCCGAGCCAGCGTTGCTTCACGAACAGGGGTGGTCGTTATTTTACGAAGAGTAATATAAGACTGTATTGTTTTAATTTTTTGAATAATGTAAAATAAGGCGTGGGCGCAAGCTGGTTTTCTGCACAAAGTCCGGGTGATCTCTTTCCTCTCGGGGGCGGCGTTTTTGCGTTCGTCCCGCACCCGCTCCCACCACGGCTCGACCTCGACCATGAGCTGTCCAGGCTGCTCGCCGATGCCGCCTTGGCCTTGGGGCGCCTCGACGGTTTGGGGCACAGATTACCCAACCCCCATCTCCTTATCAGGCCCTTTGCCCGCATCGAAGCCGTCGGCTCTTCGCGCATCGAAGGAACGCGGGCCTCTCTGATGGATCTCTACGCCGCCGAGGCGGAGGTGCCTCTTTTTCCGCCACCCGAGATCAAGGACGACGCTCTCGAAGTCCGAAATTACGTCAGAGCCCTTGAAACAAGCGTCGCCATGCTGCATGAGCTGCCCATCAGCATTCGCCTTTTGCGCAAGGCGCATCAGACCCTGATGGAGGGGGTTCGGGGAAAAAATCGGGGTCCCGGCGAGCTGCGAAGAGGGCAGAACTGGATCGGCGGTCACGATCTTCCTTCCGCTACCTACGTACCGCCACCACATCACCTGGTTCCCGGTTTACTAGCGAGCCTCGAGCGGTATATCAATCAAGAATCCACCCGCTACCACCCCCTCATCGATCTGGCTCTGGTTCACTATCAGTTCGAGGCCATTCACCCATTTTGGGACGGCAACGGCCGGATCGGAAGGTTGCTCATCACCTTGATGCTGCTCGATAAGGGGTTGCTCAGCCAGCCCCTGCTCTACCTAAGTGCGTATTTCGAGGATACGCGGGAAGACTACTACAGACTCCTGGGAAAGGTAACGAACGAAGGCGACTGGCGTTCCTGGGTTGGGTATTTCCTTCGCGGCGTTCTTACCCAGGCCAACGACGCCCTCAAGCGATCGGCTCGTTTGGTGGAGCTGCGGGAACAATACCGCTCGGTGCTGCAGGGCGCCCATGCCAACAGCACCCTGCTGCTGGTCGTGGACCACCTGTTTTCGCGTCCCGTTTTCACCGTGCGTCAGCTAGAAACTGAGCTTGGAATCAGCTTTGCAACCGCCAATAAGGCCGTCGCGCGACTAACCCAGGCCGGGATCCTCACCGAGCTCACCGGGCAACGGAGAAACCGCCTTTTCGCGGCCAATGCGGTTCTCGACCTGCTCTAGGGCCGCACCGGCAGGTTGAAGACGTTTTGCAGCACGAACATCCCCACCACCGAGATGAGCGCGGCCACGGTGGGGGTGAGCAGCCAGCCGACGGCGATGTTGCGCACCACGTCCCAGCGCACGCGCTCGCCGGGGGTGATCAGCCCCAACCCGATCACCGCCCCCACGACCGCCTGCGAGCTCGAGACCGGGACCAGCGGCAGCGCTGGCAGGTGGTGGGCCACCAGCCAAGCGGCGAGCGACTGGGAGGCGAAGAGGAAGAGCACCAGCGACTGCGCCAGCACCACCACCAGCGCCGCCACCGGCGTCAGGCGCACGATGTCCTGCCCCACGGTCAGCATCACCCGCTCGGAGTAGGTGTAGATGCCCACGGCGATGGCGATGCCGCCGATCAGGAAGAGCTGCTGCGCCGAGGAGAGCACCACCGGGCCCAGCTGCAGGTCGGGAAAGGGGGACACCTCCACGAAGACCCCCATCACGTTGGCGATGTTGTTCGCCCCCAGGCTGTAGGCCCCGAAGGCGCCCACCAAGATCAGCCCCATCCGGGTGTAATGGTCCTGCCGCAGCAGGTGGATCTTCACCCGCCGCAGCACCGCGCGGGCGAAGAGGAAGAGCAGCGCCGACATGATCCCGGCCATGATCGGCGAGGCCACCCAGGCGAAGGCGAACTTGGAGACCACGGCGGGGTCGGTGGGCCGGCCCATGAAGAGATTCCAGCCGATGATGCCGCCCACGATCGCCTGGCTGGTGGAGACGGGCAGCCCCCGCTGGGTCATCAGGTAGACGCTGAGCGCGGCCGCCAGGGCCGCCATGAACGCTCCCGGGAGGGTGTTGATCGCACCCAGCTTGCCCAGGGTGTGCGAGGCCCCCGCGCCGCTGATCACCGCTCCCAGGATGACGAAGACGCTGGCGATCAGGGCGGCGGTCGCGAAGCGCACCATGCGGGTGCCCACGGCGGTGCCGAAGATGTTGGCCGCGTCGTTGGCTCCGAGCGACCACCCCAGGAACAGCCCGCTGGAGAGGTAGGCGAAGAGGCCCGGGCTCATCAGACCATCCGCTTGATCGTCAGGATCGAGAGCTTGTCGCCGATGTCCTCGGCGGTGTCGGCGATGCTGTCGAGGCGGTCGAGGAAGGAGGTCAGGTGCATCTTTTGTGCCAGGTCGAGGTCGCTCTCGAAGATCTGCCGCCCCACGCGGGTGGTGATCTTGTCGGCCTCGGACTCGTAGAACTGCACCTTCTTGACGTGGTCGCGCACGGCGCTGAGGTCGCGGAAGAAGGCGCGCGCGGCGGTGACCATCTCCTCGGCGGTCTGCTGCACCATCCGCGCCAGCTCGGCGAAGTCGGCCCGGTAGGCCGCGTCGATGACGGGTTGCTGGATGTAGAAGCTGTAGACCGCCGCCTCGTAGTGGTTGGTCACCTCGTCCACCTGCTCGATGAGCGAGAGCACGTCCTCGCGCAGCTCGGGGATGAGGGTGTGGGTCGTCATCTGGGTCTCGATCTCGCGCCGCAGGTCGTCGGCCTCCTCCTCCACCTCGGTCACGCGCCGCACCAGTTCTTCGAAGCCTTCGGAGACGCCACGCTCGAGGTAGAGCTCCATCGCCCGGCCGAAGACCAGCCCGGCCTCCTGCACCTTGTCGAAGTAGAGGTCGATCTGGGCCTCCAGGCCGCGGGTGCCGCCGAAGAGCGAGGGTAGCTTCATGGTGAGCCCATTATAGGCAGAGCGTCCGGGGACGCATCTCCCTGCGGGGTAGGATCGGACCATGGGGGCGCGTCCGGGGTTGGGCACGGTGGTCGCCGTGCTGGTCGTGGGGGTGGCCGCGGTGAGCGCGGCCGCGATCTTCATTCGCTTCGCCTTCGCCAGCGCCGGCGCTTCCGGCCCCGGGGTGGCCCTGCTGCTCGCGGGGGTGCGCCTGGGCCTCGCCGCGCTGCTGCTGGCGCCGACCTGGCCCGGGCTGGTGCGCGCCCGCCCCCGGCCCGGGGCCTTCGCCATGGCCGTGCTCGCCGGGGTCTTCCTCGCCGCCCACTTCGGCACCTGGGTGACGAGCCTGGCCTACACCTCGGTGGCCGCCTCGGTCACGATCGTGACGACGAACCCCATCTGGGTGGCGCTCTTCGGCTGGCTCTGGCTGGGCGAGCGCGTCGGCCGCCTCACCCTGGGGGGCATCCTGCTCGCCACGGCGGGCGGCGTGCTCATCGGGCTGGGCGACGCCGGCGGCGGGTCGGCCGGGTCGGCGCCGCTCTTGGGGGACGCGCTGGCGCTGGTGGGCGCCTGGACGGTGAGCGGCTACTTCCTGCTGGGCCGCGAGGCCCAGCGCCGCGGGCTCTCGATCGGCCAGTACGTGGCCGTGGCCTACGCCACCGCCGCCGCGGTGCTGCTGCCGCTGCCCGCGCTCTTCGGCACCCCCTACACCGGCTGGCCGCCCGCCTTTTACGGCTACGCCCTGGCCATGGCCCTTACCAGCCAGCTGATCGGCCACACCAGCTTCAACTGGGCGGTGCGCTGGATCCCGCCGGTGATGGTGACGCTGGCCATCCTCTTCGAGCCGCTGGGCTCGGGGTTCTTGGCCTACCTGTTCTTCGGCGAGGTTCCGCCGCCGCTGGTCTTCGTGGGGGCCGCGGTCTTGCTCGGCGGGGTGGGCACGGCGGTACTGGGCCAGGCGCGCGGCTGAGCGCCCGATGACCCGGCTGGGCGGGGTTGAATGGTAGGATTCCAGCATGAACCCCCTTGCGGCCAACCGGCTGCTGGCGGCGTACGTGTTGGGTGCGCCCCTCGTGGGCGGTTTGTTGACCGGCCCGCTCATCCTCTTTGCGCCGGACAGCGACCTTGTCTCCTGGCCCAAGGTCGTCGTCCTGGGCGGTCTGGCCGCCTGGATCTGGAGCCGGTACCGCGCCCCGCTCGAACGCCGTCTGGGTTGGGTGGGCGTTTCGGCGGGCGACGTCGTCCGCCTGGGGGTACCGACGCTGGCGGCAACCCTGGCGCTGGGGGTCGCGATGCCCGGCCTGGCCAGCCCCCTCCTCTGGGCGGAACCGCCCGACCGCTTCGGTTCGACGGCGCTGGTGGCGGACCTCCTCTACCTGGTCCTGCTGGCTCCGCTGCTCGAGGAGTGGCTGTTTCGCGGCCTGCTGCTGCGAAGCTACGCCCGGGCCCGGGGCGGGGTGTTCGCCCTCTGGGCCACGAGCGTCCTCTTCGCGCTGTTGCATCCGGGCCCTTCCTGGTTCGCTTTCTCGCTGCTTATGGGCTGGATGCTGGGCCGCTGGGTGCTGAGCGGCGGCAGCCTTAAGGCGGCGTTCTGGGTCCACCTCACCAACAACGCCCTGGCGGTCGGGGTGTACCCCTTCCTCCCGGAGGGGACGCTGGGGCCGGTGGGTCCGGCGGCGGCGCTGGCGCTGCTGGCGGTCGCGGCGGTGGTCGTCGTCCGGTTCAGCCGCCGGCACCGGCTGCCCGCGGAACGGCCCGAGCGGCCGGCTCCGGTCTTCAGCCTCAGCCTGGGGCTCGTGCTCTTACTGGGCGTTCTTGCGCAGGGGACGGTTCTCTTCTTCCACTAACTTCTCGGGGGCGGCGGCTTCAAGGAGGGCGGGCTGCTCTTCGTCCTCCCGCCGGGCGTAGACCCCGCAGCGCAGGCAGCTGACCGCGGTGATGTCCACGAGGGGACGCACCCAGCGGCCGCAGGAAGGGCAGGCGTAGCGCACGCGCGCATTATGGCACGGCGCCGCGCGGTATGCTTGGGTATGCTCCGGATCGGTCTTACGCTGGTCTTGGCCCTCGGTCTGGCCTCAGCCGCCCAGCTCGAGCGCGTGGAGATGGGACCGCCCGCGCCCGGTTTCGACCCCGCCGATCTGCACACCTACAAGATCGCCCGCCCCGCGCGCGTCTTCCACGCCGCCGACGGGGCGATCGTCTTCGTCACCTACTGGCGCTTCGAACCCGGCGACGCCGGGGAGGAGGCCTTCGAGATGTACCTGATCCCGCCGCGCGGCGAGGTCGAGCGCGCCGGGTACAGCTTCGACGTCCCGAAGAGCTGGGAGGGCCGGGTCAAGCCCACCTTCTGGCACTTCAAGCTGAACCCCACCAAGGCGCGCAGCCAGGCGGGGGAGTGGACGGTCTACTTCCTCTTCAACGGCGAGCTCCTGGGACAGACCAGCTTCCGCCTCGAGCCCTAGCGGCGCCGTCTGCACGCGTCGTTTCCCCTGCCCCGCCGCCGCGAGCCCCTTCCCCCGCCACCCCGGCGAAAGCCGGCTTCCGGGTATCGGGATTAAGGTGCGGCCCCGGCGGCGGAACGTGGCGGCCGCCCTCCCCTTGGGAAGGGCCGGGATGGGGATACGGAAAGCGGCCGGTGGCCCGTGGCCTGCAGGAACCTGTGGTTGCGTCGTTCCCACACCCCACACCCCACACCCCACTTCCTACCTCCGAAAACCCATTCACCACGTACCGCCCTCCGCCTCACCCGCACCCGCGGGCGGTCGTGTAAGATTGCGGCGTGCGCAGCTTTACCAGCCTGCACGTCCGCACGCAGGACCCGGACGCGGTACGCGCCCTGGCGCGCGAACTCCGCACCCCGGGGCTCGCGCTCTACGTGGCGCCCGATCCGCCCTGGTACAGCCTCTACGACGAGGGCCTCGAGGCCGACGAGGTGCCCGCGCGGCTCTGGGCGGCGCTCGCGGCGGCCTCCCGGCTCGGCCGCGCGGCGCTCTTCGCGGTCTACGAGGACGAGGGGCTCTGCTGGGGGCTGGCCGAGGAGGGCCGCGTCCGCTACCGCTTCTGCGAGGGGGTGGAGGCGGCGCCGTCGGGGGCCTCGGGGCGGCTCCCCGACGACCTGGACGCCGCGGCAGTGGCCGCCGCCCAGGCGGGCGAGCCCAAGACCGCGGCGGTACGCGCCCTGGCGGGCATGCTGGGGATCTTTCCCGACCACGCCGTGATCGGGTTCGGCGACGTACTGGAACTCGACGAGGAAGGCGGGCTGCCCGAGGACGTCTGGGTCATCGAAGACGACGCGGCGCCCGCGCTGGAGGAAGACCATGCTGGTGGTTAAGATCGGCGGAAGCCTGGACGGAGCGGAGCCCCTGGTGCGCGACCTCGCGCACCACGAGGGCGAGCTGATCGTGGTGCACGGCGGGGGTCCGCGCATCGGGGCCGAGCTGGAGGCGCGCGGCTTCGAGACCCGGTTCGAAGGCGGCCTGCGCGTCACCCCGCCCGAGCAGATGGCCGTGGTGGAGCAGGTGCTGACGCAGCTCGGCAAGGAGCTGGCCGACCGGCTCTCGCAGCTGGGCCGGCTCTCCGTGGGCCTCAGCGGCCGCGACGCCCGCCTGCTGCGCGCCGAGCCCCTGGACGAGCGGCTGGGGCGCGTGGGGCGCATCACCGCGGTGAACACCTCGCTCCTCTTCGCGCTGATGAGCCGCCACCTGACGCCGGTGATCAGCCCGATCGCGAGCGCCGAAGGGGGCCCCCTCAACGTCAACGCCGACGAGGTGGCCGCGGCGGTGGCCGGCTGTCTGGGGGAACCGCTTGTCTACCTGACCGACGTGCCGGGGGTGCTCGCCGACCCCGCCGACCCCGAGAGCCGCATCCCCGTGCTCGACGGTGGCGAGGCGGAGGCGCGCATCGAAGACGGTACGATCGCCGGGGGGATGATCCCCAAGGTGCGGGCGGCGCTCCTGGCGCTCGAGTTCGGCGCCCCCTGGGTGATGATCGCCCGGGGCGAGCCGGGCGCCCTGCCGCAGTTGCTCGCGGGGCAGGTGGGCACCCGCATCGTTCCGGAAAAAATCTCGCGCGAAGTATAATCGCAGACGACGTTCCCGGCCCGCCGGGGAAAGGGGGTTCCATGAACCTACGCAACCTGACCGTGCTGGTCATCCTCTTGCTGGTGGCGCTCTTCGCCGGCCTGAACTGGCCGCTCTTCACCGCGCCCAGCGAGATCAACCTGCTCTTCACCCGCGTCTCCGCGCCGCTGGGGCTGATCCTGCTGGCCGTGATCGCGCTGCTCAGCCTGCTCTACTTCATCTTCATCGCCGTGATCGAGACCGGAGCCCTCATCGAAATCCGCCGCTACGCGCGTCAGGTGGAACAGGCGCGCAAGCTGGCCGACCAGGCCGAGGCCAGCCGCTTCGCCGAGCTGAAGACCTACCTGGAGCAGGAGCTGAGCGCGCTGGCCCAGGGCCAGTCCGACCTCAAGGCACACGTCAGCCTCGAGGCCGGGGAGGCGCGCAAGGCCCTTTCCCTCGAGCACGACACCCTCAAGTCGCAGCACGCCGAGATCTCCGGGCGCGTGGACCAGAAGACCGAGCAGCTCAAGGGCGAGCTGCTGGCGCGGCTGGAGAGCCTGGAGCGCGGCCTCGCCTCCGACGTCGAACGCACCGGCAACACCCTGGCCGCCTACCTGGGCGAGCTGGAAGACCGGCTGCTGGGCCGTGCGGGCGAAGGCGAAGCCGCCAGCGAAGAGGCCTGAACCTCCGTGCCGCACGAACAGGCGCTGCTCCTGACCGTTTCCTGGGCCGTGGGCCTGGGGCTGGCGGCGCAGCTGGTCGCGCACCGGCTGCGCATCCCCGCGATCGTCCTGCTCCTGGTGACGGGGGTGCTCGCGGGCCCCAGCGTCCTCGGCTGGGTGCACCCCGAGTACATGGGCGAGGGCCTCGGGGTGCTCGTCAAGCTGGCCGTGGCCGTCATCCTCTTCGAGGGCGCTTTGAGCCTGCGCCTCGAGGACCTGCGCCGCGCCGCGTCCGAGGTGCGCGGGCTGATCACCACCGGGGTGGTCGTCACCTGGGTGCTGGCCACGCTGGCCGCCTACGCGCTGGCCGGGTTCAGCTGGCCGCTGGCCATCCTCTTCGGCTCCCTGATGACGGTGACCGGCCCCACCGTGGTGCAGCCGTTGCTGCGGCGGGTGCGGGTGCCGCGCAAGCTCAAGGCCATCCTCGAGGGGGAGGCGATCCTCGTCGACCCCGTGGGCGCGGTGCTGGCCGTCGCGGTCATGGACGTCGTGCTCGGCCTTTCGGGGGCCCACCCGCTTACCTGGTACGGCGCGATCTGGGCCTACTTCGGCCGGCTGCTCACCGGCGGCGCGGTCGGGGCGGTGGGGGCGCTGCTGCTCTCGCGCCTCTTCCGCCGGCACGACTGGGTGCCGCTCGAGCTGCGCAACCTGGTCGCCCTCGCCGGCGTCTGGGTCGCCTTCGCCGTCGCCGAGGCACTGCTACCCGAGGCCGGCCTGATGGCGGCGGTGGCCATGGGTCTGGTCTTCCAGCGCAGCGAGGTGCCCGAGGAGCGGCGGCTGCGCCACTTCAAGGAACAGTTGACGGTGCTGGGGATCAGCGTCCTCTTCATCCTCCTGGCCGCCGACCTGCCGCTGGCCGTGGTGCGCGAGGCGGGCTGGCCCGCGTTCTGGACCGCGCTGGTGCTGGCGCTGGTCGTGCGCCCGCTGGCCGTGGCCGCGGCGACCTGGCGCTCGCCGCTCTCCTGGAGGGAAAAGTTCTTCGTCGCCTGGATCGGGCCGCGCGGCATCGTGGCCGCCTCGGTGGCCTCGCTCTTCGCGCTCGCGCTCCGCGGGGCGGGCATCCCCGGGGGCGACGCGCTGCTCGCCGCGGTCTTCGTGACCATCTTCGTCACCGTCACCCTTGCGGGGCTGACCGCCCCCTGGGTGGCGCGGCTGCTCGGCCTCACCCGCGGCACCGGCAAGCTCGCCATCATCGTGGGCGCCGGGCCCCTGGCGCGCACGGTGGGCCAGTTAATGAAGGAGCACGGCCGCCGGGTCGTCCTCGTCGACCGTAACCAGAGCCTGGTCTGGGCCGCCCGCCGCGCGGGGCTGGAGGCCGTGCTGGGCAACGCCCTGGAGGAGGACACCCTGGCCGGCGTGGGCGCCGACGAGGCCGAGACGCTGCTCGCCGCGACGACCAACGCCGAGGTCAACGTTCTGGCCGTGGCCATCGCGCGCGAGGAGTTCCACACCGCCCGCGCCTACCCCGTGGTCGACGCCAAGGGCGTCAGCGCCGAGATGGTGGAGCAGATCGGCGGGCAGATCGCCTTCGGCCGCCCCATCGACATCCGCGACTGGGAGCACGCCCTCAACTACGAAGCCGTCGTCACCCTGGAGTGGGCCGTTCCCGAGGGGTTCGCCGGCGGGGCCGTGGGTCAGCTCGAGCTGCCCGACTTCCTGCTGCCGCTGGTGCGGCTGCGCGGAGAGGAGGCCGAGATCGTCCACGCCGCGCAGACCTGGAGCCGCGGCGAGCGGGTGGTCTTCGTCGCGCGCGCCCCCGAGGACGAGGTCAAAGCGGCGCTAGACGCGCTCGCGCAGAGCTAGCCAGCGCTCGGCGGGCCAGGTGTTGGCCACCCGCTCGGGGGGCAGGCCGGCCTTCTGCGCCATCCACAGCCCGTAGGCGACGTCGGCGTAGCCCTCGGGGGCGTGGGCGTCGGGCCCAATCGAAAAGAGGAGCCGCTCGCGCCAGGCGAGCGCCAGCCGCCAGTCGAGGTCGAGCCGCCAGGGGTTGGCGTTGATCTCGACGATCTTCCCCATCTCCGCGGCGCGCGCGAGCACCCGCTCCCAGTCGGCCTCCGCGCCCCGGCGCCGCAGCAGCAGCCGGCCCGAAGGGTGGGCCAGCACGGTCAGGTAGGGGTTCTCGACGGCGCGCAAGAGCCGCTCGGTCTGCTGCTCCCGGGGAAGGCTGAAGTGCGAGTGCAGCGAGCCCAGCACCACGTCGAAGCGGGCCAGGACCTCGTCCGGGTAGTCGAGGGCGCCGTCCGGGAGGATGTCCGACTCGATCCCCTTGAGGATACGGAAGGGGGCGAGCTCGGCGTTGAGGGCGTCGACCTCGGCCCACTGGCGCTCGAGGGCCTCCAGGGTGAGGCCGCCGGCGTAGGCGGCGGTCTGGGAGTGGTCGCTCACCACCATGTAGGCGTACCCCTCGGCGATGGCCGCCTCGGCCATGGTGCGCAGGCTGGCGGTGCCGTCGGAGTAGGCGGTGTGCAGGTGCACCAGCCCCGCGAGGTCGCGCCGCTCGACGAAGCGCTCCGGCGGCTCGAGCCCCAGGTGCTCGGGCTCGCGCCAGCAGGGCGGCACCGGCCTCCGCCCCAGCGCCGCGAAGACCCCGGCCTCGTCGGCGCTCACGGGCAGCTCGCCCAACGCCCGCACCCAGCTCTCCGAGCCGGTGGCGCGCACCAGCACGGTGCCGAAGTCGTGCTCCGAGGCGCAGAAGACGCGCAACGGCAGCCCCTCGAGCCGCCCCAGCACGACGCGGCCGTGCACCGCGTGGGCGTGCTCGCCAAGGGCCGAAAGCACCGCCTCGGGCGCAGCCCGGGCCACCAGGTCCACGTTGCCCACGGTCTCCAGCCGGCGGCGCAGGCTGCCCGCCAGCGCGGCGTGAATCCCCGCGGCCTCCAGATCGGCGAGCAGCAAGCGGGCGGCCTCGAGCCCCACCGAAAGGTGCACCCGCCGCAGGTTGGCCAGCGCGAAGCGGGCCGCCTCGGCGAGCGTCTCCTGGGTCTTCTTACCAAAACCCGGCAGGGCGGCGACGCGCCCCTCCTCGGCGGCGCGCACCAGCTCCTCGAGGCTGTCGATCCCCGCCTGCCAGAGCGCGCGGATGCGCTTGGGCCCCAACCCCTGGACCATGAACAGCTCGGTCACGCCCGGGGGCACCTGGCCGCGCAGCTCCTCGAGGTAGCCGAACTCGCCGCTGGCGACGATCTCCGCGAGCGCCCCGGCGAGCCCCTTGCCGATGCCGGGCAGGCGGTCGAAGCCCGCGGCCACCAGCTCGGAAAGTTCGCCCTCGTAGCGCTCGAGCGCCCGTGCCGCCTTGCGGTAGGCGTTCACCCGGAACCCCGTCTCGCCCAGCACCTCCATCAGGTCGGCGGCCTCGCCGAGCATCCGCGCCAGGTCCTTGGTGGTCACGACGCCTCCAGCGGATAGGGCTCGGGTTTGCGGTTTTTGTAGACCCAGGCCTCGCGGTAGCCCGCTCCTGCGAGCAACGCCGCCGCCTCCGCGAAGCGCGCCCCCACCTCGCCCGGTGCGTGGGCGTCGGAGCCCAGCACCACCGGGATGCCCAGCTCACGGGCGCGCTCGAGGATGCGGGGCGCGGGGTAGAGCTCGCCCACGGGTTTGCGCCAGCCCGCGGTGTTCACGTCCAGGGCGAGCCCGGCGTCGCGGACCGCACCCAGCACCCCCTCGACCAGATCCCAGGCCTCCTCCGGGGGAAGGTGGCCGAACTTCTTGGGCAGGTCGAGGTGGCCGACGGCGTCGAAAAGACCCGACTCGGCGGCGGCGTAGACGAGGGCGTAGTAGTCGGCGTAGACCTCGAGCCGGTCGCGCCGCTCGAACTCGTCGGCGAAGTCGGGGTGGTCGAAGGGCCAGGCGCCGATATAGTGCACCGAGCCGATTACGTAGTCGTAGGGGTGGGCCTCGAGCTGGGCCTTCACGTAGGCCTCGGTGCCGGGGTGGAAGTCGGCCTCGAGCCCCAGGCCCACGTAGAAGCCGTCGGGCGCGGCCCCGCGCGCGGCCTCGACGAGGCGGTGGTAGAGCGGCAATTGGGCCTCGGTCATGCGGCTCTTCGGGTCGTACCAGGGGGGCATGGGGTTGTGGTCGGTGAAGACCAGTCCCGCCAGGCCCGCCGCGTGCGCCGCGGCCACGTAGTCTTCCAGGGCGCCTTCGGCGTGCTGACACAACGGGGTGTGCACGTGGCTGTCGTACATAATTCCAGTCTACGGCGCGCCGGTTCGTTCGGCCCACGCAGCCACGACAAGATCCCCGATCTCGCGCTTCGCGCCTCGTCGGGGATGACGATAATGGGCGGGGTCGATCGAGGTCCCCTCCGCAAAGGCGGCGACTGGACGCGCTTGCGCTTCGCGACAACCATGCGGTCCCCGCCCCCGCGCTTTGCCCTCGTCGGGGATGACGGAAGAGGGTCATGGGGTGTAAGGGAGGAAGAGAACGAGTAGGGCGCGAAAGCCCGGGGCGTCGCGGCCATGGGGTCGCGAAGTAAAAAGACGGGCGGCTTACGGCCGCTACCCGCTTCGCCCTTCTCTTGCAACCTCCCACCTACGGCCCACCACGCACCACCTACCGCTGTTTTTCGTCATTCCGGGCGAGCAAACCACATGGTTTGCGAGGCCCGGAATCTTGCTTGGTGCGGGTGGGGGGGCTGAGCGCTCGAAGTGCGGACCGCGCCGCCAGCACACCGGCTCACCCGCAACTCGCGGCCACGACAAGATCCCCGACTTCGGCGCTTCGCGCCTCGTCGGGGATGACGAGAAAGAGGAGGAGCGAGGAGCCGCTACGAGACTCCGGGTCGGGTGGCCTGCCGCCGCTTGCCCTGGGCCATGAAAAGGTAGAGCGATCTGCGGCGAGCGCGGCGCCCGAACCCCGCTTCGCCCATCCTGCGACGGAAAAGTGAGGCCAGGAGCGGCGGTTGGGCGGTGGTCCCTACACCCAGCTCACGCTGCCGAAGGTGTCCTCGCGCCGGGGGCTGGTGGAGAACATCACCACCGGAATCTCCAGATAGTCCTCGATGAACTCGATGTACTCCACCAGCGTGGGCGGCAGCGCCTCGCGGCTCGCAAGCCCCTCGAGCTCGCCCCAGCCCGCGAAGCTGCGGTACTCCACCGTTCCGTCCGCGCCGTAGGCCACGCCCACCTTGACCTCGTCGAAGCCCGAGAGCACGTCCAGCTTGGTCAGCACGATCCCGTCCATGCCGTTGACGTCCACGGCGTACTTGAGGGCCACCAGGTCGAGCCAGCCCACCCGCCGGGGGCGGCCCGTGGTCACCCCGAACTCGCCGCCCTTCTCGCGCAGGGTCTCGGCCAGCTCGCCTTCGAGTTCGGTGGGGAAGGGGCCGTGGCCCACCCGGGTGGCGTAGGCCTTGGCCACGCCGTAGACCTTGCCCACCGCCTTGTGGGAAAGCCCGGTGCCCACGACGATCCCGCCCACGCTGGGGTGGCTGCTGGTCACGTAGGGGTAGGTGCCGTAGTTGAGGTCGAGCATCGTGCCCTGGGCCCCCTCGAAGAGGATCTTCTTTCCCGCCTTCCAGGCCGCGCGCAGCTCGGCGCCGGTGTCGGCCACGTAGGGCCCCAGCACCTCGCGCATCCGCTCCAGGTCCTCGAGCGCCCGCGCGGCGCTCGTCCATCCGGCGCCCGCGGTGGAGTTGGGCTTGGCCGCGAGCAAGCGCTCCACGCGCTCGGCGAGGACCTCGGGCTCGAGCAGGTCGCCGACGCGGATGCCCACGCGGCGGGCGCGGTCGGCGTAGGCGGGGCCGATGCCGCGGCCGGTGGTGCCGACGAAGTTCCCCTTGCTCTCCACGAACTTATGGTGCGGCAGCACCAGGTGCGCCCGCTCGGAGACGCGCACCCGCGGCTCGAAGCCCAGCCGCCGAATCTCGGCGAGCTCTTCCGCGAACGCCTCGGCGTCGACCACCATCCCGTCGGCCAGCACGCTGGTGGCGTGCGGGTGGATCACCCCCGTCGGCAGCAGGTGCAGCTTGAAGGTGTGCCCCCCGGCGACGACCGTGTGTCCGGCGTTGGCCCCGCCCTGGAAGCGCACCACGTAATCGGCCTGGGCCACCAGCGCGTCGGTGACCTTCCCCTTCCCCTCATCGCCCCACTGGGCCCCTAGGATCGCGACTCCCGGCATGACGGCCCCAGCTTACCGCATTGTCCGCGCCCCACCACCGGGGGCCGGCGCCGCCCCGTGCGGGCGGCTGCGATGTTCGGCGGGGGTCGCGGGGGCCACCGTCGCCGGCGGCCCTCCGGCCGGTGCTCGCGGGCGCTCATAGTATAGTGAATCCAAGGTGGAACCATGCGGCCGAACCCGAGGTCGCGCCGGCTGAGGCTGGCCTCCGCGGCGTTAGCGCTTGTTTTCTCCGCCCTCGTGCCGTGGCTCGGGCTCGGGGGTGGGTGGGCACTCGCCGCGCAGGTGCGCGTTCTGGTCGACGTGCCCGCGCCCGGCACCGACAGCCTTTACTGGTCCCCGACGGGGAGCACCTGCTGTTGATCAACGAGTTCAGCCCAGGATACCAGGCCCTTACTTCGTACCGCTTCTTGATCTTCGACTTCCCCACCAGGTCGGTTACGCCCGTAGAAAGCGTGCCTGACCCAAACAGCCTTAGGTCGGAGGGGTCCGTTACCTTGTGCACCCTCGACGAGAGTACGGGTTGTTACTACCTCTTCAGCACCTCCGGGGCCGTGGTGCGCTCGTCGGACCCGTCGCTTTGCACCCCCGCGGAGGGGTGGCGGTTCGACGGGCTCGGGTTGCCCTACTTCATGGCGCCTGAGGCAGAGTCCATCATGGAGCGCCCTCGCTTCAACCTGGTTTCCAACGACGGCAAGTACTACTTGGCCGAGTTGGACACCTTTACCAAGCTGGAGCCCAACCTCGACCTGCTGCCGGGAACCCCCTACGCCAGCTTTTCGGTAGCGGCCATCGCCGAACACCGCGAGGGGGGTGGGGTCGTCTACCGCCTGCCTCCGGAAAAGTACCTCGCCGTCTTCGGCCAGTGGCTGGCCGGCGGAAGCGGGCGGAACCTGCTGGCGCTGGTGGTCATTCCCCGGCAGGAGGCGGAGCGGATGCCGGTAACCGGGGGGACGGAGATGAACCAGAAGTTCCGGCTGCTGGTGCTGGAGGTGGTGCCGTGAGCCGACGCCGCGCTCCAACGAACGCCCGGGGGCGGCCGCCCCCGGGCGTTCGTCTGACGGGATCAGTACACCGTCGGCCAGTTGTCGAAACCAATCAGCGTAAAGAGAAGGTCGAGGTCGTTGTCGAACGCCGTGGTGCCGGGCGTAACCGGGATGGGGCCGTAGCTCTTGGTGACGCCGTTCATCGAGAGCGTCAGGGTGGCCGTGGTGCCCACGGTGGCGCCCGAAGCGTCGATGCTGATGTGGTAGTAGCCTCCGGCCAGGCTGGGGTAGTGCACCGCGTCCAGCGTGTAGGTTTCGCTGGCGTGGGTGGGGTCGGCGCCGGGGTCGTCGCCGTCGAAGCTGCCCCAGAGCGCGCCCGTCTTGGCCGTATGCCAGGCGCGCACGCCCAGGGCGGGGTCGTACTCGTAGACCGCCAGGTCGAGGTCGCCGCCGCCCGTCCAGCTGAGGGTCGCCTGCAGGGTGCTGCTCAGGGTGGCCACGAGCGGCGAGGCGCTTTCGAAGCCGCCGCAGGGGAGAACGTCGAGGCTGCCCAGCGTGATTCCGTTGCCGGGGTCGCCGTCCACGTCCCAGCTCACCCGCTCGTAGGGCCAGAACGCCATGGCGGCGCCGTCGATGATGTCCTGACCGGACACCATCACCTTGTAGGTTCCCGGGGCGATGTTGACGAAGTTGGCCATGCCCCGGCCGTTCGTCTTGGCCGTGTACTTCACCGCACCGTCCCGGATCAGGTGCACGTCGACCGCCCTTACCGGAGCGCGCTCGTCGGTGCCTGGGTCGACCGCGCCGTCGCCGTTGCTGTCCCAGGGGTTCTCGGTAAGCACCATGACCGAGGCCACCGCCCCCTTCTCGGTGCTCTCGGAGCCCACGCGCACGGCGGCCACCCGGTCGACCAGGCGCTTGAGGTTGATGCGGCCCCAGCCGCTGCCGCGGTCGAACCCCGCAGGACCGATGTCGTCGGCGGTGACCTCCAGCAGGCGCTTCACCTCGTAGGCGCTCGCGCCCGGCAGGAACTGCTTGACCAGCGCCGCCGCCCCGGCTACCTGCGGCGTGGCCATGCTGGTGCCGGAGATGCGGTAGTAGAGGTAGGGCCGTCCGGTGGCGTCACGGTCCCAGGTGGGCCAGGTGGAGAGGATGTCCACCCCCGGCGCCCCGACGCTGATGTGGCCGCCCGAGGTGGAGAAGTCCGCCTTTTCGTCGCGCGCGTTGGTGGCGCCTACGGCGACGATGCCCGGGTAGCCCGCGGGGTACTGCACCTCGTCCTGCGCCGAGTTCCCCATGGCCACGGTGAAGATGACGGAACGGTCGGGCACGCCGTCGCCGGGCACGCCGCCGGCGGTGCCGTCGTCGTAGCCGGGGAGGGCCGCGCCGGTGATGACGTTGTAGCCGCTCATGGCGCTGTCGAGAACGTCCTTGAGGAGCTGTCCGTAGCCCTTTCCGCCCAGGCTCATGGTGATCACGTCGGGCACGACGCCGTCGCCGTCAAGGTCGAAGATGGCCGCGATGACCGCCACCGCGATGGTGAAGTCGTCCGTACTGCCGCCGCAGAAGACCTGCAGGTCCATCAGCGCCGCGTTGGGGGCCACGCCTGCGACGCCCTGGCCGTTGTTCCCGCGCGCCGCGGCGATGCCGGCCACGTGGGTGCCGTGGATCTGCCCCTGGGAAGCGTCGAAGCCGGGCGGAATGACGCCGAAGGTCGAGCAGCCCACGGCGTCGAAGCCGTTCACGAAGGCTCCGGCCAGGTCGGGGTGGGTGCCGTCGATCCCGGTGTCCACGACGCCGATGACCACCCCGCTGCCGTCAGGCAGGGCCCCATCAACCGCGGTCGCCCAGGCGGCTTCGGCCTGCATGACGTCGTGGTCCCACTTCTGGGCCTCGAGCGGGTCGTTCATGCCCAAGGGTGCGGCGTTCTGCACCGGATCGGGCAGCGGGTGGGTGTAGTTGGGTTGCGCGTAGCGCAGCCCCGCGATCCGCTCGTGCTTGAGCTTGGCGAGCGCGGCGGAGGCGGGCGTACCCGCGGGCAGCTCGACCAGGGCGGCCTTCATCTGAGGAATCGTGCGGATTACCCGCGCTTCATCGAGAACCTGAACCAGCGCTTCCAGGTCGGCAGGGTCGCTGTACCCCACCACGATCTGGTCGGTCACGTGGTCGGCGAGGATCGTAACCTCGCGCTCCGGCGCCGCTGCGCCGCCGTCGCGGTTCGCCTGGGGCGGCTGCGTGCTGCACGCCGCGATGAGGAAGCCCAGGGCGGCGAGCATCGTCCAGTGAATGCGTTTCATCTCCAGACCTCCTTACGGCGCGGTGGTGAAGGTGAAGTGGTCGGTCGAGGCCACCCCGAAGGGGAACCACAGCCCGAGGCCGTCGGCCGCGATCGAGACCGCCGTGGGGTGGACGGGGTCGTCGAGGGCGTAGGCCTCGATCAGCTGCCATTCGTAGCTGCGTCCCCGCTGCAGGGTCTCCAGCGGCGTGTTGCTGTACGCGCCGTCCTCGTTCCAGGTCCAGGAGGTGCGGTTGACCAGCATCGGCGAGGCGGGGCTGGCAAACCAGGCGTTCTCCCCCGTCAGGGTGTCCCAGACGGCTCCGGCGTAGTAGTGGTAGCCGCTAAGGGTGGTGCTGGCCTCCCAGGTGAAGGTGGGCGCGACCGGCACGCCGACGGCCCCGTCGCCGGGGCCCGTGAGCCGGACGTCGAAGACGTCGAGCGGGGTGGTGACGAGGACGTTGGAGGGCGGGGACTCGAGCTCGCCCACGAACGCGGTCACGCGGTAGTGCACCGTCCGCCCCGGGGCCAGCAGCGGGCTGGCGTCGGTGTAGAAGGTGGTGGACCCGGCAACGGTACCGATGAGCTCGAAGTCATCGCCGTCGAAACTACGGTACACGCGGTAACCGTAGGGGGCGTCGTTGGGGACGTGACTGAAGTCCATCTTGGGCAGCCAGGCCAGGTCGACGTAGAGGTTGGCCCCCGCCGGCGCCGCCTGCGGCTGGACGCTGAAGAAGCCGATCTGCTTGTTCAGGGTCACGGCCATCACGCTGCGCAGCTCGGGCGGCACCAGGTCCACGTCGTTGATGAAGGGAACCGAAACCTCAACGTAGCGGAAGAGTTGGGTGCGGTTGCCGTTGGTGTCGTAGGCCACCACCTGGAAGGTCGTGGGGCCGGCGGCGGCGTAGCGCAGCGGATCGAGGAACCGGTCGCCGGTGGCGTTGGTGCTCACGAAGAGTTCGCGGTAGCCGGTGATGAAGCCCGAGCCCGGGGTCTTGCCCAGGGCCGCGTAGATCAGGTCGGTGGTCAGGGGGGCGGCCGGGGATACCGTCACGTCGTAGGGGATGAAGCCAAACGCGGCCTCGTAGACGTTGCCGTCGGCGACCTTGCCCAGCGTCACCTGGGGAGGGGTGGTCGGCCAGTCGGGGTTGAAGGCCTCGCGCTGGATCACGGCGATCCGGGTCACCCCCTCCTCGTCGAGCCGCAGGTTGAGCACCTGCGAGCCGGCGTAGCCCTCCTTTTCGAACCTGAGGTCCACCGCTCCCGCCGCCACGTCCAGCGAGAACGATCCGTCGGACGCGGTGCTGGTGGTGCCCAGCAGGTTGTCGGTTCCGGCCTCGTACGCCGCGACGGCGCTCCCGGGCACGCCCTCACCCGCGTTGGCGTTCACCACGAACCCCGCGACGGTTCCCGACTCGGCCGTCGGCTGCGGTCCCAGGCCGCCGCCCGGCCCCCCGTCGGGCCGCGGTGCGGTCTGCGTCTGGCAGGCCGCGAGCAGCAGGGCCAGCCCCAAAGCGGCGGCCACTCCTTTGATGTTTGGGTGCATGTGCACGCGCCTCCTTTCCATTTTCGTGCGCGCATCGGTCTTTCTTCGGCTTGAGGTTACGAACGTTGCAAGGGGCAGCGGTTGATTCCTGCGACCACCTCCTTCCTTTTTGTGTAGCTTCCTGTGTTTTACTATATTCGATACGTTCCCTTCAAGATTACGGGTTGCGCATTTCTCTACTGCGGCTGGCTTCGTATATGTATGTTTATCGTGTTTCGTTTCTCCTGCTTACTTACACCTGCGACAGGACCATCTTCGTCCCCGCCCGTGCCGCGCCCGACCGCGGGGTACGACCATCGCCCGCGCCCCGTCCCGGGCGCTGCGGGTACGGAGCGGTACATTATGCGTGGCGGCGGATACCTCTACGCCGGGCGCGGGGCGGCGGTATCCGGGGATTTTCCCGGCTGCACTTGTCTACCTGAGGGGGATGGCGTAAAATGCTCCAACCGTTTTGGAGGAATGGTTATGCACGAGGGCGCGCCGCCCCTGACCGTGGGCATCGAGGAAGAGTACCAGCTGATCGATCCGGAGACCCGCGACCTGGCCCCGGTGGCCGCGGAGGTGCTGGGCGAGGCCCCCCTCGCGCTCAAGCAGCTGCTCAACCCCGAGCTGCACCAGGCGATGGTCGAGATCGGCACGCCGCCGGCGGCGAACATCCGCGAGGCCTACAGCATGCTCGTCGAGATGCGGCGCGAGGTGGCCCAGCTGGCGGCGGCCAAGGGGGCGCGCATCGTCGCCGCCGGCACCCACCCCTTCGCGCTGTGGGAGGACGTGCCCATCACCCAGAAGGACCGCTACATGGAGCTCTTGGGCGAGTTCCAGGACGCGGTGCGCGCCCTGCTCATCTTCGGCACCCACGTCCACGTGGGCACGGGGGAGGACGACGAGTTCCGCGTCGACGCCATCAACACCCTGCGCTACATGCTCCCCCACCTGCTGGCCCTCTCGGTCTCGAGCCCCCTCTGGCGCGGCCGCGTCACCGGCCTGAAGAGCTACCGCAGCCTGATCTGGCGCGGGCTGCCGCGCACCGGCATTCCCTCCACCTTCTCCAGCTACTCCGATTACCAGCACTTCGTCGAGATCCTGATCGAGACCGGCTCCATCCAGGACGCCTCGCGCATCTGGTGGGCGATGCGCGCCCACCACCGCTACCCCACGATCGAGTTCCGGGCCACCGACCTGGCCACCAACCCCCGCGACGCCATCGCCATCGCGGCGCTGGCCCAGGCGCTGATCTACAAGCACTGGCTGATGCGGCGCGACAACGTCACCTTCCGCCAGTACCCCACCCCGCTGATCGAGGAGAACGTCTGGCGCGCCGCGCGCTACGGCCTCGACGGCAAGCTGATCGACTTCGGCGAGCGGCGCGAGAAGTGGGCCCGCGACCTGCTGGTCGAGCTCGTCGAGTTCGTGGACGACGTCCTCGACGACCTGGACAGCCGCTGGGCGGTGGAGCACGTCTACACCGTCCTCGACCGCGGCACCGCCGCCGACCGGCAGCTGGCCATCTACGAGGAGACCGGCGACCTGCGCGCCGTGGTGGACTGGTTGATCGAGGAGACGCTGCGGGACATCGCCTGAGAACTGCAGTATCGTGAAGACGTGATGTCAGCACAGGCACGTGCCCAAGACACCCTCGCGTACTTCGAACGACGCCTGGACGCCTACCTGACCGACCTGCGCGAGCTGGTCGAGATCGAGTCGCCCACCCACCACCTGCCCGGGATCAAGAAAGCGGCGCTGTGGCTGCAGACCCAGTTCGCGGGTCTGGGCGAGCTGCGCCGCTTCGAGACCGAGGCCGGCGCGGTGCTGCGCCTCTTCCGCCGCGGCAGCGGGCCGCGGGTGCTGCTGCTCGCCCACTACGACACCGTGCACCCGGTGGGCTCGTGGAAGAAGCTGTGGCGCGAGGAGCGCGGCCGGATCTACGGCCCCGGCGTCTACGACATGAAGGCGGGGCTGCTCTTCATCCTCTGGGCGCTGCGCTACCTGGGCGACTCGGGGGCGGAGCACCCCAACCTGGAGGTGCTGCTCACCCCCGACGAGGAGGTGGGCTCGGTGACCTCGCGCATCTTCATCGAAGACGCCGCCCGCGGCGCCGACTACGCGCTGGTGCTCGAGCCCCCCACCGGCGCCGGCGACCTCAAGGTGCACCGCAAGGGCGTGGGCTGGTACAAGCTCAAGGTGCACGGCCGGGCGGCCCACCAGGGCGTCGAGCCCGAGAAGGGCGTGAACGCCATCGTGGAGGCGGCCCGCCAGCTGCTCCGGGTCGTCGAGGCCCAGGACCTGGAAAAGGGCACCACCCTGGGCCCCAACGTGGCCCGCGGCGGCACCGCCAGCAACGTGGTGGCCGACTACGCCGAGGTGCTGGTGGACCTGCGCGCCTGGACGCTGGAGGAGGCCGAGCGGGTGGACCGCTTCATGCGGGCGCTCGAGCCGGTGCACCCGGAGGCGCGCCTCGAGCTCGAGGGCGGCCTCAACCGCCCGCCGATGGAGCCCACCCCCGAGAGCCTGGCCCTCTTCGAGCTGGCCCGCGGCGTGGCCCGCGACCTCGGCTTCGACTCCAAGCCCGGCAAGGTGGGCGGCGGCTCCGACGGCAACTTCACCGCCAACCTGGGCGTGCCCACCCTCGACGGCCTGGGGGCGATGGGGGCGGACGCCCACCAGCTGAGCGAGCACGTCGTCACCGCCGAGCTGCCCCGGCGCATGGCGCTCTTGGCCGAGCTGCTCACCCGCCTGGTGCGCGACGCCTAGTAGACTGAAGCGAGATGTTCTTCCGCAAACCCGATCCGCACGTCAAACCCGAAGGTATGGCCTACTGGGTGCGGGTGCGCACCGAGCCTAGCGGCGAGGTCGTGCCGCTGCGCATCTCCCGCGCCAGCGAGCTCAGCCCCACGGCCGAGGGTTACTACGTGCGCAAGGTGATCGTCGCCCCCGAGAGCCTCGACCGGGCGGTGCTCGAGATCTGGTTCGACCGCCGCGCCCGGGTGCTGCGTAAAGCCGTCGAGGGCGGCGAGCTCGTACCCATCAAGGAGTGGTCATGAAACGCAAGGACCTGGAAGGAAGCCCCCACGGCGAGCTCTTCCCCGGAGCCCGCGCCACGGCCTTCGGCGGCCGGCAGACGATGCTCAACCACGTGGTGCTCGACCACGGCGTGACCGTACCCGAGCACCGCCACCCCGAGGAGCAGATCACCTACGTGCTCAGTGGGCGGCTGGCCTTCCAGATCGAGGACGAGGTCTGCGAGGTGGGCGCGGGCGAGGCCGTCTGGATTCCCGGGGGCGCGGCGCACGCGGTGCGGGCGCTCGAGCCCAGCGTGGTCCTCGACGTTTTCAGCCCCGTCCGCCCCGACCTGCTGGAACGTTTCGGTGGCTAGCGTGGTGCGAGGCAAGGCGGTGCTCGTCACCGGGGCCAGCCGCGGCATCGGCGAGGCGGTGGCGCGGGCGCTGGCCTGGCGCGGCGCCAGGGTGGGCCTCTTCGCGCGCGGGCGGGCGGCGCTCGAAGAGCTGGCCCGCGAACTCGCCTACCCCGAATCGGGCGGGGCCGCGCTCGCCCTCCCCGGCGACGTCACCCGCCCGGACGACCTGGCCGCCGCCGTGGAGCGGCTGGAAGAGGCCTTCGGCCCCGTTTGGGCGTTGGTAAACAGCGCCGGGGTGGGGGTCTTCGGCCCGATTTGGGAGCTTTCCGACGAGGACTGGGAACGCGTGCGCGCGGTCAACCTGGACGGCGCCTTCCACGCCATGCGCGCGGTCCTGCCCACGATGCTGCGCGAGGAGCGCGGCACCATCGTTCACATCGGCTCGCTGGCGAGCCGCTACGCCTTCGCCGGAGGGGCGGCCTACAACGCCAGCAAGTTCGGGCTGCTGGGCCTCGCCGAGGCCAGCCTGCACGACCTGCGCCCCCGGGGCGTGCGCGTGAGCACGATCCTGCCGGGCTCGGTGAACACCACCTTCTCCAGCGAGCGCGCCGACGCCGACTGGAAGATCCAGCCCACCGACGTGGCCGAGACCGTGCTCTACGTGCTGGAGAGCGACACCGGGGTGATCCCCAGCGTCATCGAGCTGCGTCCGCGGCGCAGCAAGCCCGCGGACTAGTCCGGCCCGCCGCCGTGCCACAATGGGCCCGTGGAGTTCTGGGTCTGGCTCGGCACCCTGGCCTTCGCCGCGGGCGGTGCGCTCGAGGGCGTGCGCAAGCGCTACGACCTCGTGGGGGTGCTGCTCGTCGCCAGCATCACCGCCGTGGGCGGCGGCTCGGTGCGCGACCTGGTCGTGGGGCGGCTGCCCCCGGCCTCGCTTACGGACGAAGCGCTGCTGTGGAGCGTGGCCCTGGTGGGCGCGGGCGTCTTCTTCCTGCACCGCGCCGTGCGGCGGCTGGGGCGGGGGCTCTACCTGCTCGACACCCTGGGCCTCGGCGTCTTCGCGGCGCTGGGCGCGGCCAGCGGGCTCGAGGCGGGCCTCGGTTTCTGGGGCGTCGTCTTCGCCGGCACGGTGAGCGGCGTGGGCGGCGGGGTGCTGCGCGACCTGCTCACCCAGCAGGTGCCCGGCGTCTTCTACCGCGCCGGCGACTGGTACGCGACCGCCGCCGCGGGCGGGGCCGCGGTCCACTACCTGCTCGGCGGCGGGCCCAACGCCCTGGCGGCCGCCGCCGCGACCGCGGTGCTGCTGCGCCTTGGCAGCCGCGCCCTGGGCCTCGTCCTGCCGACGCCGCGCTAGGGCGGGCCAAAAGAAAAAAGGCGAACCGGGATTCCGCCTATTGACGAAACGTAGTATACCACGACATGCAGGTATGCACCAGGAGATGCATCCGTGGGCGGTAAAGCGTGGCTGGAGCCAAGGAAAAACCGCCGCGAACCGGCGGTTTTTCGGCTCAGACGGAGCGCTTACTGGGCGGTGCGCTCACCGCTCTTGCGCTCGCGGTCGGCGGCGCGCGCCTGGGCGGCCACGTCGCGGAAGCCGACGAGCCGGTCCCGCCCGGGGTCGTAGAGGTGCAGGTCGGCGAAGGCGATTTTGAAGGCGTCGGCGAGCGTGACCGTGGGGGCGACCTTCATCAGCTCGATGCGGTCGTGAGCCTCCTGCAGGCGGTAGTTGGGGATCTTCGGGGCCAGGTGGTGAACGTGGTGCAGCCCGATGTTGCCGGTCAGCCATTGCAGCAGCCGCGGCAGCTTCAGGTAGGTGCTGCCCTCCATCGCCGCCTTCAGGTACTCCCAGCGGGGGTCGGGTTCCCAGTAGGCGTCCTCGAACTGGTGCTGGACGTAGAAGAGAAAGATGCCGATCATCGCGGCGAAGTACTGAACGGGCAGGTAGACGAGCAGGAAGGCCTCCCAGCCGAAGACGGTGAAGACGAGGGCCACCAGGCCGGCAAGGGCGAGGTTGGTCCACCAGACGCTCGCGCGCACCTTGGGCTTGTCGCTGCCGTAGCCGAGGGGCAGCCGGTAGCTGAGCATGAAGACCCAGATCGGCCCGATCAGGAACATCACCAGAGGGTTGCGGTAGACGCGGTAGCTGAAGCGCTGCCAGGGGGTGGCCGCCAGGTACTCCTGGGTCGTCATCGTGTAGATGTCGCCGACGCCGCGCTTGTCGAGGTTGCCGCTGGTGGCGTGATGCCGGGCGTGGGCGTGCTGCCAGTAGCCGTACGGCGTCAGGGTGAGCACGCCGCTTACGAAGCCCAGCACGTCGTTGTCGCGGGGGTTCCTGAAAAAGGAGCCGTGGCCGGCGTCGTGCTGCAGGATGAAGATGCGCACCAGGAAGAAGGCGGCGGCCAGGTCGAGGAGCAGGGTGAGGCCCCAGTGCACCTCGAGCGCGCGGTAAGCCAGGTACCAGAGGGTCAGGAAGGGCAGGTAGCTGGTCAGCACCTGGCCGAGGCTGCGCCAGGTCGAGGGCCGGGTGAAGGGGCGGACCAGGGGGACCCAGTCCTTGGGTTGGACTCTTTGTTGTGGGGATTCGTTCATGAAAAACTCCAGGCGCCGAAGCGCGGGCCGGATGGCTTGCCGTAAGTATAGCGACTTTCACGGGCGGATGGTGGGTAACGTATGATAGTTTTCATGGAAACCAACCCGCTTGTCGGCGCCTTCCTCGTCGCCGTTGGGGTGATCGACGCCCTGATCGGGGTCGTCCTGCGCGCGCGGGTGCCGGCCTTCGCCCGCGTCTACCCGCTCTGGATCGCCTCGTCCCTGCTCATCGCGGGGATCGGCGTCGCGTTCCTGGTAACGTAGGGGCATGCCGTTCCGACGCGTACTGGCCGTGCTCCTGCTCGCGGGGGCGTGGCTCTACCTGGGTTATCTGGTCTGGCAGGGGAACCCCCCCGTCAACGCCTTCATGATCGCGCTCGGCTTCTCGGTGATCGCGGGCTTCCTTTGGGGCCCCAACCCGCCCGAATCGTGAGCGCGGAGCCCTCGCTCTGGATCGTGGCCTCCCGCAGCGGCGAGCTGCGCCGCGCCGCCTGGCCCGAGGACGGCCTGGCCGGCCTGGCGCCGCGGCTGGTGGCCGTCTGGTTGGTGGTGGGGGACGGGGTGCGCTACATCGTGCGCGCCGGAACCGGCCCCTGGCCCGCCCCCGAACCGGGAGCGCCGGGCGGCCCCGAGCGCTGGGCGCGCGAGGACGCGGCGCGCTTTTCGGGCCGGGTGCGCTACCGCATCGTCACCCGGGACCCCTGGATGACGCTCGACGAGGGGTTCTTCCTGCCCGGGCAGCTGGGCTTCGACGGTTCCGGCTAGCCCTCCGCGGCCGCCTCGCCCGCCAGACCCAGCCGCCCCGCGTCGCGCTGCATGGCCTCCAGCACGAAGCCGACGTGCTCCCACAGCTCCACGTCCAAGAGCTCCGCGCCGCGCCTCACCATCTCGCGGTCCACCCCGCGGGCGAAGGACTTGTCCTTGAACTTCTTCTTGAGGCTCTTGACCGTTAGGGTGTGGATCGAGCGGTCGGGGCGTACGTAGACCGCGGCGGTGATCAGGCCGGTGATCTCGTCGCAGGCGTAGAGGGTGCGCTCCATCAGGGTCTCGGGCTCCACCCCGCTGCGCTCCGGGGCGTGGGCGCGCACGGCGCGCACGATCTCGGCGGGCCAGCCCAGCTCCGCGAGGTGGTCGGCGCCCTTGTTCGGGTGGGTCTCGGGGTGCTTCTCCCAATCGAAGTCGTGGATCAGCCCGGCGATGGCCCAGGTTTCCTCGTCCTCGCCGAACTTGCGCGCGTAAGCGCGCATCGCCGCCTCGACCGCGTACATGTGGCGGCGCAGGGATTCGGACGGGGTCCAGTCGTGCATCAACGCCAGGGCTTCGTCGTAGGTGGGCATGGCCTAAATATAACGCCGGGCCCGGGCCCGGCGTTGCGCTGCTTGCGGTGCGTTACCGCGTGGGGGTGACGTCGAGCTTCCAGATGACCGCGTCGCGGTCGCCGCCGCTCCAGCTCCAGCCGCCGACGTAGACGGTGTTCCCGTCGAGGAGCAGGTCGTTGCCCCAGTCGTCGCCGTTTCCCCCGGCGATGCCCGCGAAGGTGCAGGGGCCGCCGCCGCAGAAGTCGGGGTCGGGCTCGCCGCTCGGGAGCACCCGCCAGATGGCCATGTCCAGATCGCCCGAGGAATTTTCCAAGCCCGCCACAACCCAGTAGCGATGGCCTTCGAGCACCAAGCCAACGCGCGCATCGTAGTAGTTTGCTGGCGAGCGCCCATCTAGAACGAGCAGGCCGCCATCGCCAAAGTCGGTTTCCACGGCACCTTCCGGGCTCAAGCGCCACAGCGCCACGTGCCCGTCGCCATCGTCCACGTACCCGGCAACCACGATCGCGTCGTCCGCTACCTGCACGGCCAGCGCCTCGCCGGTGGAGTAGCCTCCGAGCGGCAGATCCACGCGGCCCCCGGTACCGAAGTCGGGGTCGAGTCCACCTTCTGGCCGGACCTTCATCGCAATCGGCCGTGCCGACCCCTGCAGCTCGGCTCCCACGGCCACGGGCGCGCCCTGGGTCAGATCCAGGTCGTTGAACCAGGCCGTATCGCTCGTGCCGGCGACAAAGACGCCGTCACCATCGAAGGCGGCGTCCGGGGAGCCGTCGCTGCCCACCGCCCAGACGGCAGGCTGGTAGTGCCCGACGGCGGGGTCCTGAATGCCTCCGGCCAGCCAGAACCGCCCGGTGCCGGCCCGCACGGCCTCCACGAAGTCGTGGGCGCCAGCGGCGGTAAGGTCGCCGAGGAGCGCCTTGCCCGCGCCGAACCGCGCCGTGTCCAGCTGGCCCGCGTCGTCGAGGGCCCAGAGCACAGCGTCCAGGTCGCCGCTGGCGTTGAGGCCGCCGCCCGCCAGGACGGGGCCCGCGTCCGTGAGCGCGGCGCCAAAGGCCACGTTGGTGGAGTTGCCGCCGGCCGCGTCGCCGTCGCGGAAGACGCCGCCTGTTCCGAACCCCGCGTCGGGCGTGCCGCCCGGGTCAAACCCCCAGGCGGTGGCGGTCCAGTTGCTCTGGTCGCTTATTCCGCACAGGGCCCGCGCGGTGGCGCAGCCGTGCCCGACCAGCAGGAAGCGGTCGTTGGTTCGCAACAACCGGTAGGCTACGTCGCCGCTCCCCGGCGGCCCGGCGTCGGGTGCTGCCGCGACGCCCCCGCTGCCAAACCCGGCGTCGGGCTCGAGGGCGACCTTCGGTGGGGGTACGCTGCAGGCGGCCAGGATCAGCAACGCGGCCGCCAGGATCGTCGTCGGCTTGGTTTTCATCTTCCGATCACCTCCCTGCGAGGTTAGCGCGCCTGCGTCACAACACCGTCACAAAGGGGCTCCGGTAGACTGGGAGCATGTGGATCGGCTACGGAGAGGACGCCCACCGGCTCGAGCCGGGCCGGAAGCTGATGCTGGGCGGGGTGGAGATCGCCTCGGACCGGGGGGCGGTGGCCCACTCCGACGGCGACGCCCTCCTGCACGCAATCGCCGACGCGGTGCTCTCCGCGGTCGGCGCGGGCGACATCGGCGAGGTCTTCCCCGACACGGACCCGCGCTGGGCGGGGCTTGCGGGGGAGGAGCTGCTGGAGCGGGTGCTCGAGCTCGCCGGCGCCCACCCGCTGCGCTGCGAGCGGCCCCGTTGCGGGCGGGTGCGCCAGGTGCGGGCGGTGGTGACGCTCGACCGCCCCAAGCTGGCCCCCCACCGCGAGGCCATGCGCCGCCGCATCGCCGAGCTGTGCGGGCTCGAGCCCGCCGACGTGAGCGTGGCCTTCAAGACCAGCGAGGGGCTGGCCCCGGACCACGTGCAGGCGCGGGCGCTGGTGGTGCTGGAGGAGGCGTGAGCCTCCTCTTCGGCGTCGACGCCTTCACCGACCGCCCCTTCGCCGGCAACCCCGCGGCCGTCTGCGTGCTCGCCTCGCCCGCGGACCCGGCCTGGATGCAGGCCCTGGCCGCGGAGATGAACCTCTCGGAGACGGCCTTCCTCTGGCCCGAGGGCAGCGCCTGGCGGCTGCGCTGGTTCACCCCCAGGGTCGAGGTGGACCTCTGCGGTCACGCCACCCTGGCCAGCGCCCACGTGCTCTGGCGCCACCTGGAGCGTTCCGAGCCGCGCCTCGTCTTCGAAACCCGGAGCGGGCGGCTCTTCGCGACGCGCGAGGGGGAGCGGATCGGCCTCGACTTCCCCGCGCCGGCGGCCGTGGCCGCGACCCTGCCGGACGAGATCGCGGCGGCGCTGGGCGGGGCGCGGCCGGTCTGGAGCGGCCGCGCCGAGGACGACTGGATCGTGGTGCTGGAAAGCGCGGCGGCGGTGCGGACGCTCGCGCCCGACCCGGGCCGGCTGGCGCGGGCCCCGGCGCGCGGGGTGGTGGTGACGGCCCGCGACGAGAGCGGCGCCTACGACGTCGTCTCGCGCTTCTTCGCCCCCGCGGTGGGCGTGGACGAGGACCCGGTCACCGGCTCGGCCCACGCGCGCATGGCCCGCTACTGGGCGGGGGTGCTGGGGCGGGACCGCCTGCGCGCCTATCAGGCGTCGCCGCGCGGCGGGGCGCTCGAGCTGGAGCTGCGGGGAGACCGGGTGCTGCTGTGGGGAAGGGCCGTGACCGTCTGGTCGGGGCGGGTGACGGCCGCGTTGGGCTAGCCGTAGTGGCCGGCGAAGGCCTGGGCCATGTCCCAGCTTCCCCACTCGAGGCGCAGGATCTCGCCGACGAGGGCGTGGACCCGCTGGCGCTCCGCTTCGCCTGCGGCCAGCCACGCCTCCTCGGCCACCTCGGCGAGGTCGTGCAGGTAGGCCTGGAACTCGGGGGCGGTCCAGTGTTCCACCAGGTCGACGAAGGGGCCGCCGCTGGGCGCGGCGCTGCTCCAGGCGTCGTGGAAGACGCGGTTGATCGTCCACAGCGCGACGACGCTGACCGGGTAGGGTTCCTGGTCCAGCACCCGCAGGAAGGCCAGGTAGCGTTCGCGGGCGGGGTGGGCGGGGGCGGCCGGGTTGATGGGTTGGATGGCCATCCAGTCGAGGTCCTCGACGATCCCCACCAGGCCGTGGGCGAGCACCAACCGGTGGGCGCGGGGGGCGCGGGGCACCAGGCGCGCCTGCAGCTCCAACAACCCCTCGACGAAGCGGTAGTTCTGCTCCATCCAGGCGTAGACGCTGCGCTCGGACACCTCGCCGCCGCGCAGGCGATGCAGGAAGGGATGCCCCAGCAGGCGCTCCCACTCGTCCCAGTGCGCGTCCCGTAGAGCCAGCAGGTGTTTCATCGCCCCAAGTCTACCGCCGTTCTTCGGGCGGCGCGGTGCAGGTGAACAAGAGGTTCTCGACCTCCTGCAGGTAGGCGTCCTTGGGCACGAGCTCGATCCCGCCCGCACCGCGCGCCGGGTAGTAGGTAAGGCCGAGCGAGAGCGGCGTGCGCGCCTGCCGCTGCTCCCAGACCCAGGCTGGAGCGCGGCGCGTCCAGACCCCTACGCTCCGCGACCATCCCTCGAGCACGCCCGTGACCCAGGCGGCCTGCCACCAACGGCGCATGCCCCAGTTTACCGCGCGGTCCGCAACAGGTCGGTGAGGACCCGGCGCCCGAGCTGCCCCGGGTCGACCTGGAACGCCCGCCCCCGGGCGGTGCGGGCCAGCTCGCGCACCCGCGCCAGCGCCTGGGGTTCGTCGTCGAGCATGTAGACGTCGAGCTCCGCGCCCGCGCGGCGCAGGCGCGCGGCCGCGGTGTGGGTGGCCCGCTCGATCTCGGGGTCGCGCCCCCAGGCGTTCTTGTAGACCCGGCCGTCGGGGCGCAGAACCGCGGTGGGGCGGCCGTCGGTGACGAGGACCGCCCGCCGGCGCACGTCGCCCTGGCGGCGCAACCACTCCCGGGCGGCCTCGAGCGCCGCGGCCGTGTTGGTGTGCGAGGGGAGGGCGCGCAGAAAGGGAAGCCGCTCGGGCGGAACCGGGACGGCGACGTCGTGGAAGCAGACGACCCGGAGGCGGTCGCCCTCGCGCCCCAGCCAGTGATGCAGCGCCAGCGCGAGCCGCTTGGCGGGGCCGAAGCGGTCGACCCCGTAGAGCACCATCGAGTGGGAGCAGTCGAGGAGCAGCGCCACCGCGGAACGCCGTCCGCCCTCGCCCTCGCGCACCCGCAGCTCCGCCAGCGTCAGCCCGCCCCGCAGCAGCCCCGCCTTCAGGGTCGCGGCGGCGTCGAGCTGCAGCGGCTCCCCCCAGCGCCAGGGGCGCACCGGGCCGTGAGGCTCGTGCGGCCCCCGCACCCCGGCGCGGGGCCAAGCCCCGCCGGACGGCCGCGCCTGCGGCAGCAGCGTCCGCAACGCCCGCAACGCCGCCAGGCGCAGCAGCTCGGGATGGGCCTGGAGCCGCGGCGCCGCGGCGCCCGCCGGCTCGATCCAGCCGCGGTTTCGCAGCAGGTCCAGCGTCGCCGCAGCGGCGGCCCCGGGGTCGGCCTCCCCCGCCTCGCGGGCGGCGTCCTCCAGGGCTTGCCGAAGGCGCTCTTCGTCGGGGAGCCCCTCGGGCTCGGGCCGCTCCCCCAGGTGCAAAAGCGCTTCGGCGGCCAGCGCCAGCGCCGCGGCCGGCGGCGGCGCGTCGGGGCGGGCCCGGGCGTAGCGCACCCGCACGGCTACTTCACCTGTTCCACCCAGACCATGTTCGTCGAACCGCGGACGCCGAAGGGCACCCCCGCGGTGATGACGATGCGGTCGCCCACGTCGGCCAGCTTCGCGCTCTTGACGAAGTCGACGGCCTCGGCGACCATCTCGTCGGTGCTCGTCGGGTCGGGAGCGGTAGCCGTGTACACCCCCGAGGCCAGCACCAGCTGCTGGCGCACCCGGGCGTTGGGGGTGAGCGCCAGGATGGGCACCCCGGGGCGGTAACGGGCCACCCGCCACAGCGAGGACCCCGACGCCGTGAAGACGACGATCACCTTGGCCGGCAGCGACTCGGCGACCTCGGTGGCCGCCAGGGCGATGGCGTCCTGGGTGTTGTGTTCGGGCTCGGGCCGCAGGATCCGCTGGGCGTTCTGGTACTCCGGGGAACCCTCGACGGCGCGGGCCACCCGCGCCATCATGGCCACGGCCTCGACCGGGTACTCCCCCACGGCGGTCTCGGCCGAGAGCATCACCGCGTCGGAGCCGTCGAAGATGGCGTTGGCCACGTCCGAGGCCTCGGCGCGGGTGGGGCTGGGGCTGTGAATCATCGACTCGAGCATCTGCGTGGCCGTGACCACCGGCTTGCCGGCGGCGCGGGTGCGCCGGATCAGCCGCTTTTGCACGATCGGCACCTCTTCCGGGGGCATCTCCACCCCCAGGTCGCCGCGGGCGACCATGACGCCGTCGGCCTCGGCCAGGATCTCGTCGAAGCGCTGCACCGCCCCGGGTTTTTCGATCTTGGCCATCAGCTTGGCGTCGTGGCCCAGGCGGTTCATGTAGTGGCGCGCCAGCAGCAGGTCGTCGCGGCTGCGCACGAAGCTGACGGCGACCCAGTCCACCCCCAGCTCGGCGCCCAGCGCCAGGTCCTCGATGTCCTTGTCGGTCATCGCCGGGATCGAGAGGTCGGCCCCGGGGATGTTGATCCCCTTCTGGTCCGAGAGCACCCCGCCCACCTCGACGACGGTGTGAATCTCGCCGCTGGCGTGGTCGACGCGGTCCACCCGCAGGCGCAGCCGCCCGTCGTCGAGGAGCAGCATCTGACCCGGCTCCACGTCGCCCACCAGCCCCTTGTAGCTCACCGAGACCTTGTGCTCGTCGCCGGAGACGTCGGCGGTGGTGAGCACGAAGGGCTGCCCCGCCTTGAGCACCGCCTTCCCCTCGGCGAAGCGCCCGACGCGGATCTTGGGCCCCTGCAGGTCCTGCAGGATGGCGACGGGGCGGGCGGCGTGCTCCGCGGCGGCGCGCACCATCTCGACGGTCTCGCGGTGGTCCTCGGGGCGGCCGTGGCTGAAGTTGAGGCGCACCACGTTGAGCCCCGCGGCGATCATGCGGGCGAGCACCTCGGGGTCGCGCGAAGCGGGCCCGATGGTGGCGACGATCTTGGTGCGCTTAGAAAGCATCGTACCCCAGGAAGCGGGCGGCCGCGCCCAGCGCCTCCTCGATGCGCAGCAGCTGGTTGTACTTGGCCAGGCGGTCGGAGCGCGAGGCCGAGCCCGTCTTGATCTGGCCGGCGTTCACCGCCACCGCCAGGTCGGCGATGTAGCTGTCCTCGGTCTCGCCGGAGCGGTGCGATATCACCGTGCGGTAGCGGTGGCGCTGGGCGAGCCGCACCGTCTCGAGCGTCTCCGAGAGCGTCCCGATCTGGTTGAGCTTGACCAGGATGGCGTTCGCCACCCCCTCGCGAATGCCGCGCATGAGGAAGTCGGGGTTGGTGACGAAGAGGTCGTCGCCGACCAGCTGCACCCGGTCGCCCAGGCGCTCGGTGAGCCGCTTCCAGCCCTCCCAGTCGTTCTCGTCGAGGCCGTCTTCGAGCGAGACGATGGGGTAGCGCTCGACCCAGTCGGCCCAGTACTCCACCATCTCCTCGGAGCCGAGCACCCTGCCCTCGGCCTCGAGGTGGTACTTGCCGTCTTGGTAGAACTCGCTCGCGGCCGGGTCGAGGGCGAGGGCGATCTCCTTGCCCGGCTCGTAGCCGGCGGCCTGGATGGCCTCGATGAGGACCTCCACGGCCTCTTCGTTGCTCTGCAGGTTGGGGGCGAACCCGCCCTCGTCGCCGACGTTGGTGCCGTAGCCGCGCTTTTGCAGCACCCCTTTGAGCGCGTGGAAGGTCTCGACGCCGTAGCGCAGGGCCTCGCGGAAGCTGGGCGCCCCCGCGGGCACGAGCATGAACTCCTGGAAGTCCACGCGGTTGTCGGCGTGCTTGCCGCCGTTGATCACGTTCATCAGCGGCACCGGCAGGGTGACCCCCTGCGCCCCGCCCAGGTAGGCGAAGAGCGGCAGCTCCACGGCCTCGGCCGCGGCGCGCGAGACCGCCAGCGAGACCGCCAGGATGGCGTTGGCCCCCAGGTTCGCCTTGTTGGGGGTGCCGTCGAGCTCGAGCATCGCCCGGTCGATCCCCTCCTGGTCGAGGGCGTTCATCCCGATGATCTCGGGGGCGATCCGCTCGTTCACGTTGGCCACCGCCTGGAGCACGCCTTTGCCCCCGAAGCGGGGCCCGCCGTCGCGTAGCTCCACGGCCTCGTGCTCACCGGTCGAGGCGCCCGAAGGCACCATCGCGTGCCCGATCTGCCCGCCCTCCAGCGTCACCTCGGCCTCGACGGTGGGGTTGCCGCGGGAGTCCAGGACTTCGCGTGCGGTTACTTCGACGATTGTGGTCATGGCCACCTCCGCCCCTCAGCTTAAACCCGCAGGGGGACCACGACGGCCAGGTAGCCGCCGTCCTCGGCGTCCTGGATCACGCTGGGGCTGGCCGCCCCCGAGAAGCGCAGGCGCGCCTTGCCTGCGATCGGGCCCAGCGCTCCCTCCAGGTACTCGGCGTTGTAGGCGAGCACCATCTGCGCCTCGCCACGGGCGTCCACCTCGAGCCGCTCGACGCCGCGGCCGTAGTCGCCCTCGGCCACCACCTCGAGCCGCCCCCCTTCGAAGACCAGGTCGACCCGGTGGTTGTTGCGGTCGGCCAGCACCTTGACGCGCTTGAGGCTGTCCTTGAGGGCGGCGGCGTCGATCTCGGCCTCGAGGGCGAACTCCGGGGGGATCACCCGCTCGTAGTCGGGGAACTCGCCCTCCATCAGCGCCGCGGCCATGCGGAAGCCCTCGGCGGCCAGGGTGAGGTGGCCGCCCAGCAACCCCAGGGCGACCTCGCCCTCGGTGCGCTCGAGGACGCGCACGATCTCGTCGACGCTGCGCGCGGGGACGACGAACTTGCGCTCGGCGTCGAGGGCGAGCTCCAGGTCGTAGAGGGCGAGCCGGAAACCGTCGGAGGCGACGCTGCGCAGCCGCGTCGGGTGCAGCTCGAGCTGCACCCCGCGGAAGATGGCGCGGTAGTCCTCGCCGCTGGCGGCGTAACGCACGCGCGCCAGCGCCCGCCCCAGCTCGCGCGCCGGCAGGCGGACCACGGTCTCGGCCTCGAAGGCCAGCGGGGGAAACTCGGCGGGGTCGGCCGTGGTGAGGCGGGTGGTGAAGGAGCCGCTCTCGATCGTGAGCTGCCCCTCCTCGAGCCCCAGCTCCACCAGCTCGCCGGGGAGGTTGCGCACCACCTGGCCGATCAGCTGACCGGGAACCAGGCGCACCGCCGCGCCCTCGACCTCGGCGGGAACCACGAGCTCCAGATCAAGCTCCCCGTTTGAGCCCTGAAGCCGCAACCCCCCCTCCGCAACCTCGAAGCGCAGGTGGGTGAGCGCGGGGTTGCTGGCACGGGCTGGAATGATGCGCTCGAGCATGCCGAGCGCTTCGGCAAAGGTGCGTTTGGGCAAGCGAACCTGCATACGTCCTCCGTTCTTAAAGGAAGGTGACGAAGTTCCTTAAACTTAAAGATACCGTAGTCGTAACCGTAGGGGCTGGGGATACTGTGGAAAAGCCGCTTCCGCGCCGCGCCGGACGGGCGCCGGCCTGGGGAGGCCGCTGGGGACAAGCCCCGGCGCGCCGGGGAAAACCTGGGGAGGGCGCCGGGCTTCTCCACAGGCCGGCCGCCGCCGCGGTTGTCCACAGGCTGTTCCACAGGCTTTCCCCAGGGTTATGGGCAGGGTTATCCACGGCCGGCCCACCTGCTTTCGAACCCCTCGACGGTCCGGCGCAGCTCGGCGTCCTCCGCGAGCAGCTTGCCGATCTTCTGGGTGGCGTAGAGGACGGTGGTGTGGTCGCGCCCCCCGAAGAACTGGCCGATCTCCGGCAGCGAAGCCCCGGTGAGCTGGCGGATCAGGTACATGGCCACCTGCCGCGGCCGCACGACCTCCTTGCTGCGCCCCTTCGACTTGAGGTCGGCGGGGGTGACGCCGTAGTGCTCGGCCACGGCCGCGAGGATCTCGTCCATCGTCACCGCCTCGCCCGCGGTGTGGAAGAGGTCGGCCAGCGCGCTCTGGGCCACCTTGGGCGTGATCGTCACGCCGGAGAGCGAGGCGTAGGCGATCAGGCGCATCAGCGCCCCCTCCAGCTCGCGGATGTTCGAGGCCACCTGGCGCGCCACGTACTCGAGCACCTCCTCGCTGAGCTGGACCCCGCGGCGCTCGGCGTTCATCTTGAGGATGGCGATCCGGGTCTCCAGGTCGGGGGGCTGGATGTCGGTGATCAGCCCCCACTCGAAGCGGCTGCGCAGCCGCGACTCGAGGGTGAGGATCTCGCGCGGCGGCCGGTCGGAGGTGAGCAGGATCTGCTTGCCGTCCTCGTAGAGGGTGTTGAAGGTGTGGAAGAACTCCTCCTGGGTCCGCTCCTTGCCGGCGATGAACTGCACGTCGTCGACGAGGAGCATGTCCACCGAGCGGTAACGCTCGCGGAACTGGTTCATGCGGTCGGAGCGGATGGCGCTGATCAGGTCGTTGGTGAAGGTCTCGGTGGAGACATACTCGACGCGGATCTCCGGGAAACGCTGGCGCGCGTAGTGACCCACGGCGTGCATCAGGTGCGTCTTGCCCAGCCCCACGCCCCCGTAGATGAAGAGCGGGTTGTAGGCCTTGCCCGGGGCCTCGGCCACGGCCATGGCCGCGGCGTGCGCCATCGAGTTGCCGGGGCCGACGACGAAGCTCTCGAAGGTGTACTTGGGGTTGAGGCGGGTGCGGGGGGCGGCGGCCGGCACGCGCGCGTCTTCCTGGAGGATCGCGTCCTGAACGACCTCGCCAGGCACGACCTTGAGGCGGAACTCGGGCGACTGGGCCCCCAGGCGCAAAAGCGCCTCCTGGATCAGGTGGCCGTAGTGCTTCTGGATCCAGTCGCCGGCGAAGCTGGTGGGCACGCCCAGCTCGAGCGCCCCGCCCGTCAGCCCCAGCGGCTTCACGCGGGCGAACCAGGTGTCGAATTCGACGCTCGTGACGTTCTCGCGTACGTAGTCCAGGACGTTTTCCCAGATGCTCTCGTGGGTCAAACCGGGCACCTCCAACAAGCCTTTACATTCTACCCGAGCCGGAGCGGCGGGCCCCAAATTTTTCCGAGCGCGTGCTAGCCTTAGGGGTATGGAGGTTTCACGTGAAACCTTTGACGTGGTCGTCGTCGGCGGCGGCCATGCGGGGATCGAGGCGGCCGCGGCCGCGGCGCGGCTGGGGGCGCGGGTCGCCCTCGTTACCGGCGACCCGGCGCGCATCGGCCTGATGCCCTGCAATCCCGCGGTGGGCGGCCCCGGCAAAAGCCAGCTCGTCCACGAGGTCGAGGCGCTGGGGGGCTGGATGGGCCGGCTCGCCGACGCCGCGGCCATCCACACCCGGGTACTCAACCGCTCCAAGGGGCCGGCGGTGCGCAGCCTGCGGGTGCAGACCGACCGCGACGGCTACGCCGCAGCGGCCCGTGCGGCGCTGGCCGCGGAGCCAAACGTTGTGGTGGTCCGCGGCGAGGTGGTGGATATCCTGCGCGAGGGCGGCCGACTCGCCGGGGTGCGCACCGCCGACGGACGGGGGCTGCGGGCTCCGGCTGCGGTGCTGGCCGCGGGCACCTTCCTGCGAGGGCGCATCTGGTACGGGCTGCAAAGCCGCCCCGCCGGGCGGCAGGGCGAGCCCCCGGCGCGCCACCTCTCGGCGGCCCTCGAGGCCCTGGGGCACCGCACCCTGCGGCTCAAGACGGGCACGCCCCCGCGCATCCTCCGCCGCAGCATCGACTTCGCCGCCCTCGAGGAGGTGCCCCCCGACGACCCTCCGGGCAGCTTCTCCGGCCGTCCCGGCCCCCACGCGGCGGCGCTGCCTACCTGGACGACGCGCACCGGCCCGCGCACCCACCGCCTGATCCTCGATCACCTGGGCGAGTCGCCCCTCTACGCCGGCCGGATCGACGCGGTGGGGCCGCGCTACTGCCCTTCGATCGAGGACAAGGTGGTGCGCTTCGCCGACAAGGACAGCCACCTGCTCTTCGTCGAGCCCGACGGGCTCGAGACCAGCGAGGTCTACCTGCAGGGCTTCTCCTCCAGCCTCCCCCCGGTGGTGCAGGAGCGGATGGTGCGCAGCCTGCCGGGCTTCGAGCGGGCCGTCATCCAGCGCTACGCCTATGCCGTCGAATACGACGCCTTCGACCCCACCGACCTCAGCCCCGGCCTGATGTCGCGCCACCTCCCCGGCCTCTTCCTCGCGGGCCAGGTCAACGGCACCTCCGGTTACGAGGAGGCCGCCGCCCAGGGCCTGATCGCCGGGCTGAACGCCGCGCGCTTCGCGGCCGGGCAGGCCGAGGTCGCGCTCGCCCCCGACGAGGCCTACATCGGGGTGCTGATCGACGACCTGGTGACCCGCGGCGTGGACGAGCCCTACCGGATGATGACCAGCCGGGTGGCGCTGCGGCTGCTCGTGCGCGGCGACAACGCCGACGAGCGCCTCGTTCCCCGGGCGGCGTCCTGGGGGCTGCGGCCGGCCGCCGACGCCGAGCGGGTGGCCGCGAAGTACGCGAGGGTGCGCTCCGAGCTCGAACGCCTCGGGCGCGCACGCATCGAGGGGGTGCCGGCCAGCGTCTGGCTGCGCCGCCCGGGCGCGACCCTGGCGGAGGCCTGGCGGCGCGTCGGCCCCCCGCCGGCGCCGCTGAGCCGCGAGGAGGCCGAGCAGGTCGAGATCCGCGCCAAGTACGCCGGCTACATCGAGCGCCAGGAGCGCCAGCGGGCGCGCGCCGGCGAGCTGGCGGCCTACCCGGTTCCCCCGGAGCTGGACTTCCGCACCGTGCACAACCTCTCGCGCGAGGCGGTGGAGAAGCTCTCCCGCCGCCGGCCCGCCAACCTGGCCGAGGCGGCGCGCATCCCCGGGCTGCGCGACTCCGAGATCACCGCGTTGCTCGTCCACCTCGCCCGCCAGAACCGCAGGAGCGCATGAAGAACCGCCTCGAAGCCTACACCGAGCTGCTGGAGCGCTACGCCGCCAGCGCCAACCTGGTCTCCCCCAAGGTGCTCGCCGAGCTGCCCCGCCACTTCGAGGCGGCGCGCGCCTACGGCGCGGTCCTGCCCGAGGGGGTCGGCGTCCTCGACGTGGGCTCGGGCGCGGGGCTGCCGGCGGTCCCGCTCGCGATCGCGCGTCCGGACCTGAGCCTCACCCTCGCCGAGCGGCGCGCCAAGCGCGCGGCCTTCCTGGACCTGGTCACGGCCCGCCTGGGGCTGCAAAACGTGCGCGTGTACAATGGCGACGTGCAGCAGTGGACCGGCCGCACCGCCTACGTGACCGCGCAGGCGGTCGCCCCCTTCGACGTCGTCTACCGCCTCGTCGCCCACGCGGCGGACTACCCGCTCACCCTGATCGCCCGCAAGGGGCCGGGGTGGCGGGAGGAGGCGGAGCGGCTGGGCGCCGAGGTGTTTCACGTGAAACCCCTGGGGCCCGCCGCCGAGCTGGTGGCCCTGCGGCTGGAGGCGCCGCGGTGAAGCGGCTCGGCATCGTGAACCAGAAGGGCGGCGTGGGCAAGACCACGACCGCGGTCAACCTGGCCACCTACCTGGCGCTGCTGGACCGCAGGGTCCTCCTCGTCGACCTCGATCCCCAGGCCAACGCCACCTCGGGTCTGGGGGTGGCGCCGAGTCCCCCCGACGCCGGCACGGCCGCGGTGCTGCTCGAGGGCGCCGAGCCGGCCGCCCAGACCGTGCACCTGGAGAGCTACGGCCTGGACCTGCTTCCCGCGGGCGAGGGCCTGGTCGCCGCGGCCGCTGAGCTGCTCGACGACCCCTTCCGGCTGCGCACCCGCCTGGCCGGGGTGGAGGCAGGCTACGACTTCGTCCTCTTCGACGCCCCGCCCAGCCTGGGCCCGTTGACGATCAACGTCCTCGCCGCCGCCGAAGGCCTGATCGTGCCGCTGCAGACGGAGTACTACGCGCTCGAAGGCATCGCCCGCCTGGTCGAGACCGTCGAGAAGGTGCGCGGCGCGCTCAACCCGGGGCTGCGCATCCTCGGCATCGTGCTCACGATGTACGACGGCCGCACCCTGCTCTCGCAGCAGGTCGAGCAGAACGCCCGTGAGCACTTCGGGGACCGCGTCTTCTGGACGGTGATCCCGCGCAACGTGCGCCTTTCCGAGGCGCCCAGCTACGGCGAGCCGATCGCCAAGTACGCCCCCACCTCGGCGGGGGCGCAGGCCTACGGTCGGCTGGCCGCGGAGGTGATGCGACGTGTCGAGAAAGCCTAGGGGGCTGGGCCGCGGGCTCGACGCCCTGCTGCCCAAGACCGGGGGCCACCCCACCCGCCTGCCGCTGGCGCTGATCCGGCCGAACCCCGACCAGCCGCGGCGGCGCTTCGACGAGGCCGCGCTGGCCGAGCTCGCCGCCTCGATCAAGAAGCAGGGGCTCTTGCAGCCGCTGCTCGTCCGTCCCCGCGGCGAGGGGTACGAGCTCGTCGCCGGCGAACGCCGCTACCGCGCGGCGCAGATGGCGGGGCTCGCCGAGGTGCCGGTGGTCGTGCGCGAGCTCGACGACCGCACCGCACTCGAGCTGGCCCTAGTCGAGAACCTGCAACGCGAGGACCTGAACCCCATCGAAGAGGCCCAGGGCTACCAACGCCTCGTCGAGATGGGCCACGCCCAGGCCGAGATCGCCGAGGCCGTGGGCAAGGCGCGCAGCACCGTGGCCAACGCCCTGCGCCTGCTGCAGCTCGACGAGGCCAGCCAGCAGGCCCTGGCCGAGGGGAAGATCAGCGCCGGCCATGCCCGCGCCCTGCTGATGGCGCCGCCCGGCGAGCGCGGCCGGCTGCTCCAGCGCATCGTCAAGGACGGGCTCTCGGTGCGCCAGGCCGAGCGCCTGGCCAGCCGCCCGAAGAAGAAGCCCGCCCCCAGAGGCGCGGCCTACGCCGAGCTCGCCCGCGACCTCGAGCGCCAGCTGGGCTTCAAGGTGCGCTTCAGCGGCGAGGGGAAGGGCCGGCTTGAGATCTTCTACTACTCCGAGGAAGAGCTGAACGCGATCCTGGAGCGCCTGGGCTACCGCGGCTAGCGCAGCGGCAGCCGCACCGAGCCGTCGCGGTCGGCGCGCAGCACCCGCACGTTCCAGGCCGCAAGGCGCTCCAGCACCCCCGGGTCGGGGTGGCCGAAGGCGTTGGGCCCCACCCCGATCCAGGCGACCCGCGGGCGGAAGCGGCGCAGCAGCGCGTCCGTGGTGCCGTCGGCGGCCCCGTGGTGAGCCACCTTGAGGACGTCCACGCGCCCGGGCGGCCACGCCAGCGCGTGCCGGGCGGGGGCGTCGCCGGTGAAGAGCAGCCGCCGGCCGCGGTAGGTGAGCAGAAAGACGAGGCTGCGGTCGTTGTCCTGCCCCGGCGCCGAGGGCGGCGGGTGCACAAAGCGCAGCTCCGCTCCGCCGAGGCGCAGCACCCGGCCGCGGCTCACGTTCACGACCGGGACCCCGCGGTCCCGGGCCGCGGCGCGCAGGCGCGCGTCGAGGGGGTCGTCGGGCTTGGGCGGCCCCAGCGCCAGCGCCCCCACGGGCACGAGCTCCAGCAGCTCCGGCAGGCCGCCGGTGTGGTCGGCGTCGGGGTGGGTGCCGACGGCCAGGTCGAGGTCGTCCACCCCCAGCGCCGCGAGCGCCCGCGCCAGACCGCGGGCGTCCCAGGCGTGGCCGGCGTCGACCAGGATCTCCACCCCGCCCGGAAGCCGCACCAGCGCCGCGTCCCCCTGGCCCACGTCCAGGAACCAGACGTCGGGGCGCACCCGGTCGGCCGTCGCCGCGGCGACGAGCACGGCCGCGGCCGCCAGCGCCAGCGCGAGGCGCGGCGCCAGCCGGCGGTAGAGCGCGAGGGCCAGCGGCGCCAGGGCCAGGTAGTAGAGCGCGTAGCCGCCGGCGACGAGGTCGCCCCAGTGCAGCCCCGGCAGCTGGGCGAAGAGACGGGTGCCGCCGAGCAGGAGCTCCGCGGTCAGGTTGAAGGGCGCGGCCAGCAGCCCCGAAAGGGCGGGCAGCGCCGCCTTGAGGAAACCCAGCGGCACCAGCAGGCCCACGAGCGGCAGCAGCACCAGGTTGGCCAGCGGGCTGGCCAGCGGCAGGTAGCCGAAGCGGTCGAGCACCAGCGGCAGGGTGGCCGCCTGGGCGGCCAGGGTGAGGCCGAGGCCGCCGACCAGCGCCGCCTTCCAGCGCGGCCGCTGCGGCAGCAGCGGCAGCGCCAGGGCGATGCCCAGCACCGCCAGGTAGGAGAGTTGGAACGAGAGGCTGCCCACCGCGTACGGCGTCACCACCAGCTGCGCGCCCAGGGCCAGGGCCAGGAGCGAGGGGAGCGGCACCTCCACCAGCCCCGCGGCGCGGGCCAGCAGCCAGACCCCGGCCATCAGGGCCGCCCGCAACAGCGAGGGGCTGGGGCCGACGAGGGCCAGGTAGCCGAGCAGCAGCGCCAGCGCCGCGAGGTAGCGTCCCCGCCCCAGCGGGGCGGCGAGCAGCACGAAGAAGCCGACGAGGAGGCCCACGTGCAGCCCCGAGAGGGCCAGGGCGTGGGCCAGCCCCGCCCTGCGGAAGGCCTGCACGTCGTCCCCCAGGGCCTCACGCTCCCCCAGGGTGAGCGCCCGCGCCAGCCCCGCGGCCGCCGGGTCCAGGCCCCGGAGCAGGTTCGCGCGCACGCGGTCGCGCAGCCCCGGGGGCGGGGGGCGGTACGCGAGCCGCCGCACCTCCCGCAGCTCGGCCCGCACCCCCCGCCCCCGCAGCCAGGCGCGGCGGTCGAAGCCGCCGGGCAGGCGGGCGCCGTCGGGCCGCGCCAAGCGGCCCTCCACCCGGACCCAGCCGTCCGCCAGGGGTGGGTAGCCGCGCAGGTAGAGGGGCGCCGGAGCGGTGTGCAGCACCCCGCCGCGCAGCTCGCCTTCGAGGACGACGCGCTCCCCCAGCCGCTCCGCCCAGGGGTCGCCGAGCGTTCCGAGGCGCACCAGCACCAGCCCCAGCCCCAGCGCCAGCGGCCAGCGCGCGCTCCTGGGGAGCGCCGGCAGCGCCAGCAGCCCGAGGATCGCCCAGGGCCCGGCGAGCGCGGCCAGCAGGGCTCCGGCGGCGAAGGCGTAGGGGGTCACGGCGTCAGGTAGGGGCGGAGGCGTTCGAGGGTGCGGGGGCCGATGCCGGGCACCCGCACGAGCTCGTCGAGCGTGCGGAAAGGGCGCCAGGCGACGATCCGCCGCGCCAGCGCGGGGCCGATGCCGGGCACGGACTCCAGCTCCTCCGCGCTCGCGCGGTTGACGCTCACCCGCGGCCGCGGAACGCCCGGAGCCCGGGCCGCCGCCTCACCGCGGGCGGGCACCCGCAGCGACTCGCCGTCGGCGATGGGCAGGGCGAGGTCGAGCGCGTCCAGGTCGGCCTCGGGGGTCCCGCCGCCCGCCGCCGCGAGGGCGTCGGCCACCCGCGCTCCGGGCTCGAGCGCGTACACTCCCGGGCGCCGCACCGCCCCGGTCACCGCCACCACCGGCGGTTCCTGCTCCGAGGCCACAGGGGAAAACCGCACGGTGAGGTGCGGCTCCAGACGCGCGATTCCCAGCGCCAGCACCAGCGCCAGGTAGAGGACGAGGGCTACAGGTTGGAGGCGTGCCACTCCACCAGGGCCACGCCCAGGCCGAGCACGCCGGCGAAGATCAGGTAGCTGAGGTCGGCCGTGGGGTTCATGTAGATCCAGTACCCGGCGGCCCCCAGGGTGCCGAGGCTGAAGAGCTTGAGGAGCGCGCCCATGAAACCGCCGGTGCGGCGCGCCGGCGCGGCCGCGGGCTCGGTGGTGTAGATCTCCGCGGCGGGGGCGGGTTCCTCGGGGGGCGTAATCGGCGGGGGCAGCTCCTCCTCGAGCGTCACCGGACGCTCTTCGGCGCTCTCGGGGGGTTCGGCCGCCGCGGGCTCCGCGGGCGCCGGCTCGGGCTCCGGCGGCGCCGGCGGCGGGGCCGGTTCCGGCGGCGGGGCGCTCACCGTAGCCTGCTTCTGGCGGGCCACGAAGGTCTTGACCGATTCGAAGAAGAGCCGCAGCTCGTCGACCTGAAAGGCGCGCACCGGCGCCTCGATGAGCGGCGCGGCCTCGCCCATGACCACGAGGGTGCCGCCCTTGCCCCCCACCACCTTCTTGATCTTGTCCAACGGCGCCCGCTGCACGCCGGCCTCGCCGATGTAGAACAGCTCGGCCCGGGTGAGGGCGAGAAGGCCGTCGGCGCCTTCGAGCTGTGAAACGACCTCGTCTTGGGTAAGCTCCCGAAGCTTTTCTTGATATGCGCTCATGTTGCTGTATATTCTACCCGATTCGACGGTTTCCACGCAGGAGCGCGCCGGCCGCGGGCGGCGCGGTATGGTGTAGGCATGAAAGAGGTGCATTTCCGCCTGGTCACGGGCACGGATCCCGAGCTGTTCCAAGAGCGACTCAACGCCGTGGTGGCCGATCTTCCCGACGACGCCATCATCGTCGACGTGCTGTTTTCCACCGCCCATTCCGGCCGCGTCGCCGAGTACTCGGCCCTGATCTATTACAAAGAAGTCGAACCGTGGAAGGATTGAGCGTCGCGCTGCTGGGCCGCACCCCCGAGCTGCCGCGCTCGCCCGGGGCCGAGCTGGTGATCTACCTGCTGGCGCGGCCGGGCTGGCGCAGCCGCGAGGAGCTGGAGCAGCGGATTCCCGAGCTGGACCGGGCGCTGGAGCTCGTGCGCGCGAGCCGCTACGGCCCCTACCTGGAGGAGGCCGACGGGCGGTACCAGCTGCGCGCCGAGAGCGACGTCCTCGCCTACTGGCAGGACGCCTACCGCGACTGGCCCAAGACGGCGGAGCGCTATGGCGAGCTGGCTGCGGGGTTTGCGAGCGCCATCCCCGAGTTCCAGGACTGGCTCGAGGCCGAACGGCGCGAGGTGCTGCACGCGCTGTGGGGCACCGCGGTGGGCAAGGCGAACGCCCTGCTCGATCAGGGGGCGGGGGATGCGGCGCTGGCGCTGGTGGCGGGGGCCGAGGCCGCCTATCCGCTCGAGCCCGCCTCGGCCCTCGACCTCGCCGACTTCTACTGGCGCGCCCGCCGCCCCGCCGACACCGCGCGGGTCATCGAGGCCGTGCTGGAGGCCATCCCCGAAAAATACCGGGGCCGCGCCCGGCTGAACCTGGCCGCCGCCCGGCTGCGCGCCGGCGACGAGGCCGCGGCGCTGGCCGAGCTGCGGGCGCTCGAGGCCGAAGGGGGCGAGCTGGGCGTCTGGGCGGGGGTGCATCGCGGCAGCCACGCGGTGCTCGCCGGCGACGCGGAGCTGGCGCTGCGCCTCGCCGAGGAGGCCTTCGCCGCCGCCGAAGAGGCCACCGACGGGGAGCTGGCCATCGCTGCGCTGATGCTGAAGGGCGAGGCGCTGACCGCGCTGGGCCGCCCCAAGGAGGCGGCTCACGCCCTGGGCGAGGCCCTGGGCATCCACGAGGTGATGGGGCGCAGCTTTTCCCCGGTGGTGCTCGCGCTTTTGGCAGAGGCCCACGCGGCCTGGGGCTACCCGGACAAGGCGCGCGAGCTCGCTGAAAAGGCCTTCAAGGAGGCGCGCTCCCAGCGCGACCCCTACGCCGCGAGCCGCGCCCTCTGGGCCCTCCACCGCGCCACCGGCGAGGCCGGCTATGCGGAGATGGCGCGGCGCGAAGCGGCCGAGGCCGGGCACGCGCCCTGGATGCGGCGGCTGGAGGAGCTCGAAAAGACGTAAACGCCAACGGTTGCCGTTGCCAACCTCCTATAATTCCGACCGGAATGCTTGAAATTAGCCGGGCGGACCGGGCAGGGTTCCGGCCCCTCTTCACGCTCTTGGGCTGGGCGGGCCTGTGTGCCCACGAGACCCGGAGCTCCGCGCCTACCTGCTGTTCACGGCGGGCTTCACCCGCACACGCCGGCGCGCGCGCCGCTTGGAGGCCCGGGTGCGCGGGGGCTAGAATGGCCCCGTGACCCCGCTCGCCCGCGAGATCCAGCGCACCCTGCTCGCCGCCCTGCCCGAACCCGAAGCCGCGCCGCGGCCGGAGCTGGCCGCCTACGCGCGGCTCTTGCGCGACTACCCCGAGCGGGGCGGCAAGATGCTGCGCGGGCGCCTCGTCGTCCTCACCGCGCGCGCCTACGGCGACGACACCGCGGCGCTCGGGGTGGCGGCGGCGCTCGAGCTCTTCCAGAACTGGGTGCTGATCCACGACGACATCGAGGACGACTCCGACGAGCGCCGGGGGCGGCCGGCGCTGCACCGGCTCGTGCCCATGCCGCTCGCCCTCAACGCCGGCGACGCCCTGCACGCGACGATGTGGCGCCTGCTCGCCGAGGCGGGGGCGCGCCGCAAGGTGCTGCTCGAGTTCGCCGAGCTCGTCGAGACGACGGCGAGCGGGCAGCACCTCGACCTCAGCTGGACGCTCGAGGACCGCTTCGACCTCACCCCGGACGACTACCTCGAGATGGTGCGCCGCAAGGCCGCCTACTACACCGCGGTGGCGCCGCTCAGGCTGGGGGCGCTGGCCGCGGGGGCGATGCCCGACCCCGTCTTCGCCAGCGCCGGGCTCGAGCTGGGCGTGGCCTTCCAGATCGTCGACGACGTGCTCAACCTCGAGGGCGACCCCGCGGCCTACGGCAAGGAGGCCGCGGGTGACCTCTGGGAGGGGAAGCGCACCCTGATCCTGCTCGACTGGCTGGCGGCCGCCGAACCCGACGAACGTGCCCGCGCCGAGGCGCTGCTGCGCAAGCCGCGGGCCGAGAAGGACCCCGCCGAGGTGGCCTGGCTGCACGAGCGCCTGATCGCGTCGGGGGCGGTGGCGCGCGCCCGCGAGCGCGCCCGACGAATGGCCGAGCCCGCCCTGGCCGAGCTCGAGCAGGCCTTCGCCGCGCTGCCGGGGCAGGATGCCGCCCGCGAGGCGCTGGACCTGCTGGCCGCGCTGGTCTGGCGCGAGCGCTAGCCGTAACCTCCCAAGACGCGGATCCTAGAGCCGACGGCCGCGGTGCCCTGTTCCGCAGACCGCAAGCCGCGGATTCCTCCCGGCCTCCCCCTTGGGGGAGGCGGCGGCGCAGCCGCCGGAGGGGGGGTGGTTGGGGGCGGTGCGTGGCGCGTAGTACGTAGTACGGGGTACGCGGTAGGTGGTGGATAGGTCGTGGGGTGTGGGAACGGCGCAAGGCGGGCTCCTGCAGGCCGCGGGTACCGGCCACGAACCACAAGCCACGCCCCACCCACCGCCTTTCCCCGCCTCCCCGGCCAAGGCCGGCCCACCGGCCGAGATCCGGGGCCCACGTAGCAAACGACGCCGAGGGTAAGGCTGCTCGCAACCCCTCCACCACGAGCCCCAAGCTACGAGCCACGGGCCGCTGCTCAAGAGCCGCTTTCCAAAACCAACCCCCCACCCGGCCCGCCCCAAAGGGGAGGGCGCTTTCGTCTTTCCGCGACGGGCGCAGCGCCCCGGCCCGCCTTTTGGACAAGCCTCGGGCCCCGGCTTTCGCTGGGCTGACGAGAGAGGCCGGTGGCGACGGGTTGGCGTAAACCACGCGTTCGAACGTTACAGCTAGCGCCGCAAGCCGGGGCCGCCGTATCCTGGGGCCATGGCCAACCTGCACGACATCCCCATCGGCGACGGCGCACCCCAGACGGTGCACATGATCATCGAGGTGCCCCACGGATCGGCGAACAAGTACGAGTTTGACGAGGAAACGGGCATGGTCAAGCTCGACCGCGTCCTCCCCGGGGCCCAGTTCTACCCGGGCGACTACGGCTTCATCCCCCAGACCCTCGCCGAGGACGGCGACCCCCTGGACGGGATCATCCTCTCCAGCTACCCGCTGCTTCCCGGCGTCCTCGTCGAGACCCGGGTCATCGGGCTCTTGCACATGGAGGACGAGAAGGGCCCCGACTCCAAGGTCCTCGCTGTGGTGGCCGAGGACGCACGGCTCGACGCGATCCAGGATCTGGACGACGTGCCCCAGGGCAAGCGCGACGAGATCGCGAACTTCTTCGAGACCTACAAGGCGCTCGAGGCCAAGAAGGGCAAGTGGGTGAAGGTCACCGGCTGGGGCGGCCGCGACGCCGCGGTGGCCGAGGTGGAAGCCTGCATGAAGCGCTACCGGGAAGGCGCCTGACCTTCCCACCCAGTTCACCGCCCGCCGGGCTAGGCTGGACCCATGGACCTGCACCGGCGCTGGGCGGCCCGCCGGGCCTGGCGCGTGCGCGCCGCTCTCGCGGCGCTGCTCGCGGCGTCGGCCTGGGCGCTGAAGCCGGCGCTCGGCCCCTGGGCGCTGGCCCTGCCGCTAGCAGCCCTCCTCTACCCGTCGCGGCGCGAGCTTGCCGCGGCCCTCGCCGAGATCGACCGCCGGCTGGGCCTCGCCTACCGCACGGCGCTGGAAACGCCCGCGGCGGACCCCGCCTACCCGCGGCTCCTGGCCGAGGCCGAGCGCGTCGCGCGGACGGCGCGGCCGCCGGGGCCGCCGCTGCGCGAGGCGGCGCTGGCCCTCGCGCTCTGGGTCCTGGCCGCGGCCCTCCCCTTTCCGGCGTGGCCCCCGGGCCCGCCGCCGGCGGGAGAAGCCCTGAGCGAGGCGGCTCCGGCCACCGCGGAGCCCTCCCCCCGGGGAGCGCGGGACCGGGCGTCCCCCGCCGCCTTGCCCCCCGCGGAAGCGCCGGAGGCCGCAGCCCCCTCCGCGCCCGAACCCGGGGCCGGGGAGCCGGCGCCGTCCTCCCCGGAAGAGGCCGCCCCCCCGGCGTCGCCAGCCGAGGCGGCCCCGCAGGAGACCGCGACCAACGCGCCCGCAGGCGAAGGCGGAGAGGAAAGGACCGCCCCCGCCGAGCGGCCGCAGGTACAGCCGGGCGACGAGGCCACAGGCCGCGCCCCCGGGGCGGCGGCCGACCGCAGCGGGGAGCCCCCCGGTGGAGACCGCGCGCAGCCGGAGGCTCGGGAGGGCGCGCCGCCGCAGCCGGGCCCGCCCCAAGCGGCCGAGGGGCCGCCCGCGGGCGCGGCCAAGACCGAGGACCTCCGGGAGGGAACGGCCGCCTCCGAAACGCCGGAAGCCGGAACCAGGGGGGCCGAAGCGCCGCGGGCGGGCGCCGCAGAAACCGAGGGCCACGGGAATGGGGAAACGCCCGTATCCGGCACCGCGGAGGCCGGGGCCGAGGGGGCCGAGGGGGCCGAAGGTGCGGGGGCGGGCCAGGGCCGCACGAACGCCTCCGGAGCCGCGGCCGACGCCCTCGAGCCCGCCCCGCCCGAGGCCGCGAAGGCGCCGGAGGGGCCGCCGGCGGAGCTGCCCTCTCCCTGGGAGGAGGGGACGCCGCCCGAAGCGGTGCGGCGCGCCGCGGAACGCTACCTGCAGGAGGCGCCGCTGCCCCCCGGCGCCGCGGAGGCGCTGCGGCGCTACTTCGAGCTCGACCGCTGACCCGGCTTCAGCCGTCGCCGTCCAGCCAGAGCCGCCCCAGGCGCTCGAGCAGCATCGCCGTGCTGCCGAAGATGAAGAGGTAGACCCCTTCGGTGTAGCGGTTGGGGTTCAGGAAGAGGACGCTTCCCACCACGAAGGCCAGCCCTCCGGAAAGGCCGAGGGCGGTGAGGGCCTTTTTCTGCGCGCGCCGCATCTACTCCCCCTTATACACCGTCCAGGGGCGGTCTTCGTCCCTCCGTCCGGCGCCGGTCCCCGAAGGGCCGCAGCCGGCGATGTCGATATGGTTATACTCAGCTAGAAAGCAGCTGCGCAAAGGGACACCAGCAGCGGCGGATTCCGGACCGGCGGCGGATGCCGGCGGAGAGAGGAGGGCGGAACGTGGCCACCAGCGGCTTTTCTGGCGCGAGCGACGACGCGGCCCGCGGCGGATCCGGCCGCCGGGGCGGACGTTCCTGTCCCGTCTTCGCCCCGCCCGCCGCGGCGACGGCCCGGACCGCCCAGGAGGAAGCATGAAAAGAACGTGGTTTGCGTTCCTGGCCCTCGGTTTGCTGGCGGCCTGCCAGGCGCCGGCGACGGGCGAACGGCCGCCCGGGGGCGGCCCTCCCCCCATGGACGAAGCACCCACCGCGCCCCCCGCGCTGGGCGAGGTGCGCGCCTACGCCACCCTGCACTCGGCGGGGTTCGAGTGGCGGTTCGGCGCCGACCCCGAGGCCAAGGCGGCCTGCGGCCTCAGGTACCGCGCCGCCGGCGAGACCGCCTGGCGCGAGGGCTGGCCGCCCTACCGCATCCGGTACACCCCGCCCAGCCCGGTGGCCGGCAAGGACGCGGCCTTCGACGGCTGCGCCGGCTCGGTCTTCTTTCTCGAGCCCGGCGCCACCTACGAGCTCTGGCTCACCCTCACCGGGCCCGAGGGTCTTTTGGACGAGGGCGTCGTTGAGGTCAGGACCCAAAGCGAGCCAAGGATCGCCGCGGACGCGCCCACCTTCTACGTCGCGCCCGGCAGCGGCGGGGGCGCGGGCACGGAGGCCGACCCCTACCGGGGCCTCGCCGAAGCGCAGCGGCACGCGCGGCCCGGCGACGTCTTCCTGCTCGCGCCCGGCGAGTACGCCGACTTTGCCTCCGGCGAGATCCGCTTCGACCGCCCCGGCGAGGAGGGCCGCTGGGTGGTCTGGAAGGCGGCCGGGGAAGGGGTGGTCTTCACCGCCCCGGTGCGCATCGCCGCCGACTACGTCTGGCTGGAGGGCGTCCACCTGCGCGGCACCCCCAACGACGCCAGCGACAGCGACAACGACCGCCGCGACTGGGGTCTGCGCACCGCGGACGCCCCCCGGCGGGTGGTGATCCAGCGCAACACCTTCACCGACTTTCACTACGCAATCGCCCTCAACCACGGCGGCGAGGCCTGGGTGATCCGCGACAACGTCATCGTCGGCGACAAGGACCTGCGTCAGTGCATCGATGACGACGGGAACATCATCCGCGGCGACGGCTGCCCCGAGGAGGACTACCGCGGCGAGGGGATCGAGCTGGGCCACACCTCCGGCCACACCGTCGCCTACAACCGCATCTCGCTCGTCGGCGACGGCATCTCCTACCCGCTGGAGAACGTCGACATCTACGGCAACGAGATCTTCGACGTCACCGACGACGGCATCGAGCCCGACTACGGCTACGCCAACGTCCGCGTCTGGCAAAACCGGATTACCAACGCCCGCTACAACGGCCTCAGCTTCCAGCCGATGAACGGCGGGCCCTGGTACTTCGTCCGCAACCAGGTGATGGCCCCGCGCGAGTCGACGCTGAAGCTGCGCCGCCTCAGCCGCGTGCTGCTCGCGCACAACCTGCTCGTCGGCTGGGACAACGCCGTCAGCGCCCTCTGGGACACCGAAGGCTTTCGCCGCATCGACTCGCTCAACAACCTCTACGTCTCCGCCTCCGGCCGCTACCTCTGGGAGCAGGCCGACGACGGCCCGGTCTTGGGCCGGCTCGACTACGACGGCTTCGATCCCGGCGGGTCGGCCTACGCCTTCAAATGGGGGTCCGATCACCGCTACCCCGACCTGGCGGCGTTCCGGGCGGCCACGGGGCTCGAGCCCCACGGCCTGACCCTCGACCGCGCCGCCTGCTTTACCAGCTTCCACCCCCGCCGCCCGCCCGACCGCGCCGAGCTCGAGTACCCCCAGCTGCTTCCCGGCTGCCCGGCGGTCGACGCCGGCGCGGTGCTGCCGAACCTCAGCGGCGGGTACGCCGGCGCGGCACCCGACCTGGGGCCCTACGAGCGCGGCCTGCCGCTGCCCCACTACGGCCCGCGCTGAACCCTGCCATTTTGCAACATACCGAAATAAAAAGTGGTACAATAATACCCGTGCTCAACCGCCTCTTCAAGGCCCTGGGCGATCCGACGCGGCGCGCCCTGCTCGGCATCCTGCGCGAAGGCGAGCGCACCGCCGGGGAGCTGGCCGAGGCCTTCCCCCTGGCGCGCAGCACGCTCAGCCAGCACCTGCGGGTGCTGCGGGAAGCGGGTCTGGTGGAGGTCGAGGTGCGCGGAAACCACCGCGTCTACCGCCTGGCCGCCTCGGTGATGGAGGAGGCGCTGGCCTACCTGCTCGAGCTCACGCAAGGAGGCGAAGAAGATGAAGAAACACGCGCTCACCGGCCTAGCCCTGGCGGTTAGCTGGGGGGTCACGCTCTACGCGCTCGCGGTCTTCCCCGACCGCGTCCCCGCCCACTGGAACGCCGCGGGCGAGGTGGACCGCTGGGGATCCAAATACGAAACCCTGCTGCTGCCGGCGCTGCAGCTGCTGATCGTCGCGCTGCTCGCGGCCTGGCCCCGGTTCGACCCGAGCCGCCGCGGGCCCTGGCGCGCCTGGCCGCTCATCGTCGCCGCCACCGCCTGGGTGCTCACCCTGGTGCAGCTGGGGGTGCTCTACCTGACCTGGACCACGCTGCAGGGCGGTGCGGTCGGGCCGGTCGCCTCCGAGCAGGGGCTGCGGGTGCTGCTCGTCGCGCTCGGCCTCACCTTCGCGCTGATCGGGAACTACCTGCCCAAGGCACCGCAGAACTGGCTCTTCGGGGTGCGCACCCCCTGGACGCTCACCAGCCCCCGCGCCTGGCAGGTGACGAACCGGGTGGGCGGCTGGCTCTTCATCGCCCTGGGCCTGGGCGTCGCCGTCGCGGCCTGGTGGTGGCCGCCGGAGTGGGTGGTTTGGGGGATGACCGCGGCGTTGCTGCTCGCTACGCTCTACCTGGTGGTCCTGTCGTGGGCCGTCTGGCGCGCCGAAAAGGGGGCGGGCTCGTGAAGCCGGCCCGCGCCTGGTGGGCGCTGGGCGGGCTGGTGCTGCTGCTGGCCTGGGGCGGCGCGGTGCGGGCCGGCGCGGCCGAGGAGGCGCGCGTCGAGGCGCTCTTCACCCAGAAGATCGAAAGCTCCTGGTTCGCCCCCGGCTTCCTGGCCAAGGTGCCCGCGGCGCAGGTGGCGGCGATCGTCCAGCAGCTTTCCGGCTCGCTCGGGACCTTCGAGGGGGTGCGCCCCGAGGGGGCGGACTACGTGGCCGTCTTCGAGCGGGGCGAGGTGCCGGTGAGCCTCAGCCTCGACGCGCAGGGCCGCATCGCCGGCCTTTTCTTCAGGCCGCCGCGCCCACGGCTGGCCTCGCTGGCCGAGGCCAAGAAACGCATGGCGGCCTGGCCGGGCGCCAAGCAGCTGCTGGTGCTGAAGGACGGTGAACCCCTGGTGCAGCTCGAGGGCGAGCGCCGGCTGGCCGTGGGCTCGGCCTTCAAGCTCTCGGTGCTGGCAGCGGTGCTGGACGCGGTGGAGAGCGGCGCGCTGGCGTGGGACCGGACCGTGAAGCTGAACGAAGACTACAGGAGCCTGCCCTCGGGCCGCCTGCAGGACTGGCCCGCAGGCACGCCGCTGACGCTGGCCGACCTGGCGGGGCGGATGATGGCCGAGAGCGACAACACCGCCACCGATCACCTCATCCACCTGCTGGGGCGTGAACGGGTGGAGGTCTACGCCTACGAAAACGTCCCCCTGCTCACCACCCGCGCCGCCTTCGTGCTCAAGGCCAACTCCGAGCTGCGCCGGCGCTGGCTCGAGGCCAGCCGCGCCGAGCGCCGCAGGCTCGTGGCCCAGGCCGAGGCCCGCCCGCTGCCGAGCCTGGCCGGGCTGATGGCGGCCCTGCCCGAGACCGAGGTCGAGTGGTTCTACTCCGCCCGTGAACTCTGCGAGCTGGCCCTGCGGGCGCTGGACACGCCGCTTGCGGGCATCAACCCCGGCCTCGCGCGCCGCGACGCCTGGAAGCAGGTCGCCTTCAAGGGCGGCAGCGAGCCGGGCGTCTTGAACCTCACCACCGCGCTGGCCGGCGAAGGCGGCAGCCGTTACTGCGTGGCGGCCACCTGGAACGCCGCGGACCTGGACGAAAACGCGTTCTACGGGCTCTACGGGGCGGTGCTCGAGCGGCTGGCGCGCGAGCGGCCCTAGGGGGCGCCGTGGGAGGGCGCCCGCACCACAAGCCCACCCGCCTCGCGGATTGCGACTACCGCACCCCGGGGGTGTACTTCGTCACGGTGGTGACCCGTGGGCGGGCGTGTTTGTTCGGGCGGGTCACGGAAGAAGGCCTCGAATTGAACGACCTGGGGCGGGTCGTCGAAGACGTTTGGACCCGTCTACCCAATCACTACCCGCACCTCGAACTCGACGCCTTTGTGGTCATGCCCAACCATTTCCACGGTCTCGTATTCCTCAAACCAATCGCACCCGTTGTAGGGGAGGGTTTAAAACCCTCCCCTACCGCAAACCGGCGGCACGGTCTGCCCGAAATCGTCCGTGCTTTCAAGACCTTTTCGGCCCGGTGCATCAACGCCCTGCGGGGGACCCCCGGTCGGCGTCTCTGGCAGCGCAGCTACCACGACCGCATCGTTCGTGACGAAACCGAACGGGACCGCCTGCGCGAATACATCGCCAGCAACCCGCTGCGCTGGCACCTGGACCGGGAGAACCCGGCGTCCGGCGGTCCGGGCGACGGCCCAAGAACGTAGGGGCGGGTTTCAAACCCGCCCCTACGGGGTCGATCGGTCGTTCGGTCCGCTGCCCGCTCGAGCGGCCGGCGCGCGAGCGGCCCTAGCCGGGGCGGACGAAGTTGAGCGTGAAGTTACGTGCGGTTCCGTAGCTTTCGCGTGGTTCGAACCCCGCAGCCGCCGCGAGTTCCCGCACGCGCTCCGCGGATACGAAATCGGGGTCCCCGGGTTGCTCGGTGACGGAGAGCCACCCGCCCGGCTTGAGGACGCGCCGGACCTCGCACAGGCCGTGGAGGGGGTCGGGCAGTTCACCCAGCACCGCGACCAGAAAGACGACGTCGAAAGCACCGTCGCCCCAGGGAAGAGTTCCGTCCGCGTCGGCGACGGTGAAGCCCGCGCGGGACTCGAGGCCGGCCCTTGCCAGGCGGCGGCGGGCCAGCTCCAGCATGCGCGGCTGCAGATCGAGGAGCTCGAGCCTTCCCCGCGGAATCCGCCGGGCCACCTCGACGCTGAAGTACCCCGGGCCCGGTCCGAGCTCGAGGACCCGGGAATCCTCACGCAGGTGCAGGCGTTCGGCGAGCCGCGACGGGGACAGCACAAGCCTCCGCAGCGGCGAGAGGAGCACGAAGGCGAAATCGGGGGCGAAGGCGCCGCGGCCCAAAAAGCGCGCCCAGGACGCGCCGCCGCGGAGGGTCCGCGGACCCTCGACCACCACCACGGCCGCCGCCCAGAGGGCGACCAGAACCGTCCGGAAGACCTGCGTCGGCTCGGGCAGGGCGAAGAGCTCGCCCGAGAAGTTGATGGAAAAGTGAAACAGAACGGCCGCCAGCGTGCTCCGGTTCGCGCGGTTGTACACCCAGGTGAAGAGTACCGAGGTCACGACGGTTCCCAGCACGAAGGCCCAGAAGCCGGGCGTGGCGAAACCCAGCCGGTCGTGCTGGTAGGTGCCCGGCATCAAGAAGAGCGGCAGGTGCCAACCGGCCCAGACGAGGCCCAGCACCAGGCTGGCCGTCAGCGCGCTGAAGCGCGCCTGCAGTCCGTCCAGGGCGTAACCGCGCCAGCCCAGCTCCTCGGGTAGCGGCCCGAAGAGGAGCACGAAGACCGCGAAGGGCAGCAGCCGCCAGGGGGCGTCCAGCAGCGCGCGGGCGGTTTCGAACTCCGGCCAGGGCTCCCCGAGCGCCGCGCCCCACAGCAACGCCAGCGCGTTGATCAGGGGAAAGCCCAGCACCAGGACGGCCCACACCCCGGGGGGTATCCGCCGCGGGTCCACCAGCCTCTGCAGGTAGTCGTGCCGCAGCGCAGGGTCGCGGGCGCGGGCTACCAGAACCGCCTCGGCGAGCGCGGGGCCGAACAGCCCCAGCGCCCCCAACCCCACCGCAGGCCAGGACCAGACGTTCCAACCCGCGAACGCCACGGGCGCCCAGAACGCCCACGACAGGCCCAGCGCCAGCGCGAAGAAGCGCCAAGGGTCGGGCGCCGGGGTTGGGTTCCGGGGCATGGCCTGATGCCATTATCTTCCTGTTCCGGGCGCTGGAACAGGTGCCAATGACCTAAGAGGTGCGGCCGCTACCCCAGCCCGTCCAGCAGGTACCGCGCTGCTGCCGGCTCGGTACCGGCGAGGCCGGCGGAGAGGAAGACGGTGCGTTCCTCGGGGGCGGTGCGCCCAGTGTGCCGGCCGGCGACCAGCGCCGAGAGCGGGACCACCCGTCCCTGAGCCGCCTCCGGTAAGAAGTAGCCTTCGTAGGCGGAAAGCTGTGCCGGCGCATCGGAGGCGAGCAGGTCGGCGTCCAGGGCGGCCTTGACCGGGAACGCGTGTCCGCTTTGGAGCTTCGGGCCCACGGCGTTTATGTGCACCCCCGGGGGCAGCCAGGCAGCGTCGAAGACGGGGGCGCGGGCGTTGGTGACCTCGAGCAGCACGTCCGCCTCGCGCACTACCGGTTCGGCGCGCGTCTTTTCGACCACCGGCCGATCGGTGTGCGCGGAAAGCCAGCGGACGAAGGCGGCGCGGTTTTTGGGCCTTCGGCTGTAGATGAGAACCCGCGCAAAAGGCCGGACCCGAAGGGCAAAGAGCGTGTGCCAGCGGGCCTGGAAGCCGGTGCCGAGGACGCCAAGGGTACGGGCGTCCCCGCGGGCGAGACGCTCTATGGCCACCGCGTTCAACGCCGCGGTTCGCAGCGCGCCGAGCAGGTTGCCGAGGACGAGGCCCAAGAGGCGGCCGTCCGCGGCGTCGAAGACGGCGACGATCTGCCCGTGCTCGGGGGTGGACTCGGGGAAAGTCTCGTAGACCCGAAAGCCCATGGCGCGGGTGCGGGCGCGCTCCGCGCCTACGGTGAAGACGAGCCGCCCCCGGCCGGCGTCGACGGAAAATCGGGGCGGGGCCTCGAGCGCGCCTTCGGCATGGGATAAGAGGGCATCCCGGATCCCCGCCATGACGAGATCGAGCGTCCGGGCGAGGTCTCGCTCGAGGTCGGCGTCGGTGAGGATCGGCCAGGCGGGGCTCATGCCTGTTCCTCGGCGCAGGCGCAAAGCCCCCAGCCGCTACGCGCTCTTCTTCCCGGCATACGCGTAGCCTACGCGGTTGAATAACCTGTCATTGTGGGCATCGCCACGCTACTTCTTCTGGGTCGGCCCTGCGGTTTGCGTCGCGCGAGAACGACGGACCGGGCCCACCCCCCCTGCACCAAGGACACCGAAGAATTCTTATGGCCCACAGTGCGAGCGGTAGCCGAAGGTGTGGGGGTTCCAGAAACGCAGGAGCGGGTTTTTAAACCCGCCCCGGGTGCTGGGGTCGTCTTTAGTCCGCTGCCTGCTCGAGCCGCACCGGCTCGCCGTAGACGACCGCGCCCAGCTGGCGCAGCCGCGCCTCCAGGTCTTCGTAACCGCGCCCCACGTGCTGCATGCCCTCGATCACCGTCTCGCCCTCGGCGGCCAGCGCGGCGATGACCATGGCCCCACCGCCGCGGATGTCGAAGGCCTTGATGCGGGCGCCGCTGAGGGCGCGCCCGTGCACCGCCAGCACCCGTTCCTTGAGGTGCAGCTCCGCGCCCAGGCGGGCGAGCTCGCCCACGTGGGTAAAGCGGTCGGGGTAGACGAGGTCGCGCACCAGGCTGACGCCGGGGACGGTGGCCAGGTAGGCGGTCACCGGCGGCTGCAGGTCGGTGGGGAAGCCGGGGTACTCGCGGGCGTCCACGTCGAAGGGCTCGGGGTTGGCCGTGCTCTTCAGGCGCACCCAGTCGGTGCCGGTGACGACGGTGTGGCCCGCGTTCTTCAGCTTCGAGAGCAGCGCGTCCATGTGCTCGGGGCGGGCGCCCTCGAGCAGCACCTCGCCACGGGTGGCGGCCACGGCCAGCAGGTAGGTGCCGGCCTCGATGCGGTCGGGGATGATCGCGTAGTTCCCGCCGCCCAGCGCCTCGGCGCCGCGGATCGTCATCTTGGCGGTGCCGGCGCCCTCGATCTGGACGCCCAGCATCTGCAGGAAGTTGGCGAAGTCGACGATCTCGGGCTCGAGCGCGGCGTTGACGATGGTCACCTCGGTGGGCCCCAGGGCCGCGGCCAGCATCACCTGCTCGGTGCCGCCCACGGTGGGGCGGTCAAAGACGACCTCGCCCTCGGGCCAGCCGGCGCGGCGGGCGGTGAAGGTGCCGTTTTCCTCGTGGATCTCGACGCCCAGGTCGCGCAGCGCCTTGATGTGCAGGTCCACCGGGCGGGGGCCGAAGGCGCAGCCGCCGGGCATGCTCACCTCGCCCTCGCCCTCGCGGGCGAGGAGCGCGCCCAGCACGATGAAGCTGGCGCGCATCTTGCTGACGAGTTCGTAGGGGGCCTGGGTGCTCTGGATCTCGGGGGTGTGCAGGTGGAGGGTGCGGCCCTCCCAGGCGTAGCGGGTGCCCAGGTGGGCGAGCAGCTCGAGCAGGACCTCGATGTCGCGCAGGCGCGGCACCTCCTCGAGGACGACGGGCTCGCGCGTGAGCAGGCTGCCCACGAGGATGGGCAACGCCGCGTTCTTGGCGGGGTTGACCCGCAGTTCGCCCCGCAGGGGCGTGCCTCCTTGGATGATCAACGGTTGCTGCATGTCGGACCCCCGGTCCCTACGATGAGCATGATACACATCATGCGTAAGGTGATGATATAACAACTCCAGCGCATTGTCAAGCATTGTCTCATCGTGGTATAGTGAGGGTCCGGAGGCCTATGCCCAAGAAAGAGAAGAAACGCCTGCAAGTGGTCATCAGCGAAGACCAGGACGCCCTGCTCACCAAGGCGGCCTACGAGCTTTCCAGCCCCGAGCGGCTGGTGAGCAAGTCGGAGGTCGTGCGGCTGGCGATCCAGAAGATCGCCCGCGAGCTGGAAGAGGGCAGGATGAGCGTCGAGGAGCTGAAGGCCAAGCTGGCCGAAGAAGAAGACTGACCCTCCCCGATACAATACGTAGGTGGACGTTCTCGCCGGCCGCTACCGGCTCATCGAGCCCATCGGCTCCGGGGGCATGGCCGAGGTCTGGCGCGCCCGCGACGAGCGCGTGGGCCGCGAGGTCGCCGTCAAGCTGCTGCACGCCCACGTGCACCCGCTCGAGCGCGAGCGCTTCGCTCAGGAGGTGCGGGCGCTGGCGGCGCTCAGCCACCCGGGGGTGGTGGCCATCTACGACCTGGGCGAGGAGGAGGGCCGCACCTACTTCGTGATGGAGCTGGTGCGGGGCGGCACCTTCGACCGGCTGGGACCGTTCGAGTCGGGGGTCGAAGGGCTCGCCATCCTGGAGGCGGCGCTCGAGGTGCTGGCGGCGCTTTCGCACCTGCACGCACGCGGGATCTTGCACCGCGACCTGACGCCCAAGAACATCCTCCTCACCGAGGAAGGCCGCCCCAAGCTGATGGACTTCGGCCTCGCCTACCTGGCCGAGGCCACCCGCCACTTCACCCGTACCGGTTACACCCTGGGCACGCCCCAGTACATGGCCCCGGAGCAGGCCAAGGGGGTGGCCCTCACCCCCGCGGCCGACCTCTACGCCTTCGGGGCGGTGCTCTACCGCACCCTCACCGGCCGTCCCCCCTTCGAGGGCGAGCACGACCAGGCCGTCCTCTACCAGCACGTCTACGAACCCCCGCGCGATCCGATCGAGCTCAACCCCGCCCTGCCCCAGGCGCTCGCGGCCTGGCTGCTGCGGATGCTGGAAAAGGAGCCGGCCGCCCGGCCGCAGTCGGCGGCCCAGGCGCGGCGCGAGCTCGCGGCGGTGCTGGAGGCGGTGCGGGCCGAGCTCACGGGCAGCGCCCGCGCGGGGCTGGCCCGCAGCGGCCACTACCCCTCGGGCCCGGTGCGGCCCGAGCGGCTCGAGCTGGCCGCCCGGGCGGCCTTCGAGGGCGAGGCCGTCTGGCCTATGGAGCCGGTGGCGCGCGCGGGCCGGTTGGCCGTGGGCGGCGGCGCGGCGCTGCACCTCTTCCGGGTGCCGGGGCTCGAGCCCGCCTCGCCCTTCCCCGCCAGCGACGAGGTGACCGCCGCCCCCGCGCTCACCGAGGACCGGGTCTACTTCGCCGACTGGGAAGGGGTGCTCCGCGCCCGCGGCCTGGGCGGGGCGCGGCTCTTCGAGCACAAGACCCGCGCCGAGGTGACGGCGAGCCCGCTTGTGACCGCGCGGCGGGTCTACCTGGCGGGGCGCGACGGCTACCTCTACGCCCTCACCCCCGAAGGTGAGCTCGAGTGGGCCTTCGAGGCCGGGGGGCACCTCTCGGCGGGGCCCACCCTCTACCGCGGGCTGCTCTTCGCCGCCAGCGAGTCGGGCTGGCTCTTCGCGCTCGAGCCGGCCAGCGGCCAGCTCGTCTACAAGGTGGAGGCCGGACCCATCCACGCCCACATCCCCGCGGCCGGGGGCGTGCTCGTCCTGCCCACCTGGGCCGGCGAGGTGCACGCCTTCGACCCGCTGGCGCGCGAGGTGCGCTGGACCTACGACGTCGAGGGTGAGCTTTGGGGCAGCCCCGCGGTGGGCGAGGGGCGCGCCTACGTGGCCGGCTGGAGCGGCGTCCTCTACGCGCTCGACCTGGCGACCGGCGACGAGGCCTGGACGGCCGAGGTGGGCCGGGTCACCGCCGGGCTCAGCCTCGCCGGCGGGGTGCTCTACCTGGCCACCGAGGCGGGCGAGGTGCGGGCGTTCGACGCCGCCAGCGGCCGTGAGCTGTGGCGCGCCGAGGGGCTGGGCGAAGTCCAGGCCGCGCCGCTGCCGCACGCCGGCCGCCTCTACGTGGCCACGCTGGAGGGGCGGCTGCTCGAGTTCAAGGGGGCCTGAACCGGGTCCGCCCATTCTCACGCGAAATCCGGTAGGCTGGGGCGAGTTAAGGCTCAGGGGTACGCATGGCACACCACACCTTTCACATTCCCGTCATGGGCACCGCGTTCACCGTGGACACGCCCATCCGAATCGCCAAGTACGGCATTGCTTCGGTCATCTCGATCGTCGACGACGACCTGCTCGAGCGCATGCGCGGCTACTGGTCGCGCGTGCGCGGACGCTCCTACGAACCGATCGCCAAGGACCTGAAGGCCGACTCGCGCGCCCGCCGTACGGCCGCCTACCTGGACCTGGTGGACGAGCTGGTGCGCGAGGACTTCGAGGCCCTGCGCGCCGCGCCGCTCGAGCCGGGCAGCGAGCTGTGGCGCTACCTCACGCTGCTGCCGCCGGCGAGCCCGCCGCGCCGCGCCTGGCAGCGCTGGCGGCAGGCCGGCGAATCCGAGCGGGCGGCGCTCGAGCGCGAGATCCGCGCCGGCCTCGCCCCCGGCCGCGTCGAGGTCAACGTCATGACCAAGGTCGACAAGCCCAACTTCGTCGGCCGCGAGCCGCTGCCGGTGGAGTACAACGACGCCCACGCCGCCCTGCGCGGCTTCGCCGAGAGCACCCTCGAAGGCGTGCTCGTGCTCTCGGCGGGGTTCAACGCCCGCCTTTACAGCTACATGGCGAACTTCGCCGGCTTCTTCGCAGGCGAAGCGGGGCGGATCAAGAAGCAGATCGCGCTCAAGGTCTCCGACGCCCGCAGCGCCCTCACCCAGGGCAAGTTCCTGGCCAAGAAGGGGCTGTGGGTGAGCGAGTACCGGGTCGAGAGCGGCCTCAACTGTGGCGGCCACGCCTTCGCCTCGCAGGGGTACCTGATGGGGCCGATCCTCGAGGAGCTGAAGAGCAAGCGCGACGAGATCGTCGCCTCGCTCTTCGAGATCTACAAGAAGGCCCTGGAAAAGCTGGGCCGGCCGGTGCCGAACGAGCCTCCCGAGGTGCGCTTCACCGCCCAGGGGGGCGTGGGGACGGCCGCGGAGCACGCGATGCTGCGTGACCGCTACGGCCTCGACAGCGTGGGCTGGGGCTCGCCCTTCCTGCTCGTTCCCGAGGTGACGGTGGTGGACGAGCGCACCCGCCGCGACCTCTCGGCCGCGGGCGAGGACGACCTCCACCTCTCCGGGGCCTCGCCGCTGGGGGTGCCCTTCAACGTGATGCGCGGGGCCTCGATCGAAGCCCTGAACCGCAAGTGGTACGAGGAGGGCCACCCCGGCAGCCCCTGCCCCAAGGGCCACCTCGAGTTCAACACCGAGTTCACCGAGAAGCCCATCTGCACGGCCAGCCGCAACTACCAGCACCGCAAGATTCAGCAGCTGAAGTCGCTGGGCCTATCCGAGGAGGCCTACCGGCGCGAGATCGAAAAGCTGCTCGAAAAGCAGTGCCTCTGCACCGGCCTGGCCGAGCCCGCCCACCTGGAGTACCGCTTCCCGCCCCAGATGAAGGAGACGGGCGTCTCCGTCTGTCCCGGGCCCAACCTGGCCTACTTCTCGGGCGAGCGGACGCTCGAGGAGATGGTGGACCACATCTACGGCCGCAGGCCGCTCGAGCTCGAGGCGAACCGGCCCCACGTCTTCATCAAGGAGCTGCGCCTCTACGCCGATTACCTGCGCCGCGTGATCGCCGGCGAGTTCGGCACCGACCGCGACCGCACCCCCGAAGCGGTGGCCGCCTTCCGCCAGAACCTGGCCGCGGGGGTGCGCTACTACCTGGAGCACCTGGGCGAGCTGGGGCTGGGGCCCTGGAAGGACGAGCTGGAAAGCTTCGCCGCCCAACCGGCCTGAGCACCCGGCAGCCTGCGAAGAGCCCCACCGGTTTGGTGCGCTGCGGGGCAGGCGCGGTCTTCGACCCGCTTTCGCCCGGCGAAAGCGGAAGCAGGCGAGCGCAGGAAGGTTACAAGCGCACCAGATGCCCCACCTCGAAGGTCTGCGCCGGGGGCAGGTCGAAGAAGGCCGTGGCCGGCAGGGCGTTGCGTTGCAGCACCGCGAAGAGCTGTTCCCGCCAGCGCGGCATGCCCAGCTTGCCCTCGGGCAGCACGATCTCGCGGCCCAGGACGAAGTAGGTGTCGTCGGGGTCGAGGTCCAGCTCGGTAATGTCGTAGAGGGCGACGGGCACGTTGGGGTGTTCCATGAACCCGTAGTGGAGCACCACCCGGGTAAACCCCAGGTCCAGCGCCCGCACCTCGGCGCGCAGCGAGCCCAGCACCCGGGGGATCTCCTCGGTCTCGACGCTGACCACGATCACGTTTTCATGCACCGCGCGGTTGTAGCGGAGGTTGCTGAGCAGCGCCGGCGGAACCACGTCGGCGTTGCGGGTCAGGTAGACCGCGGTGCCGGGGACGCGCACGGGCGGGTTCTTGGAGGCGGCCAGGGTCTCCAGGAAGCGCTCGAGCGGGAAGGCGTCCTTTTGCAGCACGCTCGAGAGCAGCGCCCGGCCCTGGTGCCAGGTGGTCATGACGACCAGCATCACCGCGCCCACGACGAGCGGGAACCAGCCGCCCTGGGGCACCTTGACGATGTTGGCCGCCCAGAAGCTGAGGTCGACGCCGAGCAGGCCCAGCGTCAGCAGCACCACCGCCCAACGCGGCCACTTCCACAGGCTCCAGGCCACCACCGCGAAGAGCAGGGTGGTGAAGACCATGTCGGTGGTCACGCCCACGCCGTAGGCCGCGGCCAGGCGGCTCGAGGAGCGGAAGCCCAGGACCAGGCCCACGGTGGCGAACATCAGGATCCAGTTGATCGTGGGGATGTAGACCTGGCCGATCTCCTGGCTCGAGGTCTGCACCACCGTCATCCGCGGCAAGAAGCCCAGCCGCATCGCCTGGCGGGTGAGCGAGAAGGAGCCCGAGATCACCGCCTGTGAGGCGATGATCGTCGCGGCGGTGGCCAGCGCGATCATCGGGTAGGTGGCCCAGCCGGGCACCATCAGGTAGAAGGGGTTCTCCACGGCCGCGGGGTTGGCGAGCAGCAGCGCCCCCTGGCCGAAGTAGTTGAGCAGCAGCGCCGGCAGCACCACGAAGAACCAGGTAAGCCGGATAGGGGTGCGTCCGAAGTGGCCCATGTCGGCGTAGAGGGCCTCGCCCCCGGTGACCACCAGGAAGACCGAACCCAGGACCCAGAAGCCGGTGGCGCCGTTCGCGGTGAAGAAGTGCACCGCGTGGTAGGGGTTGAGCGCGGTGAGCACGTAGGGGTTGCGCACGATCTGGGCCAGACCCAAAAGGGCGATCGCGCTGAACCAGACCAGGGTGACGGGCCCGAAGAGGCCGCCCACCCGCTGGGTGCCGCGGCTTTGGAAGAGGAAGAGGGCGAGCAGGATGCCCACGGTCACCGGGATCACGAAGGGCTCGAGCCGGGGGGCGGCCACCTCCAGCCCCTCGACCGCGCTCAGCACCGAGATGGCCGGGGTGATCATGCCGTCGCCGTAGAGCAGCGAGGCCCCAAACAGGCCGAGCATCACGGCCAGGTAGCGCCAGTGCCCGCGGCGCAGCTTGCTGGGCATGACCAGCGCGGTCAGCGCCATGATGCCGCCCTCGCCGTGGTTGTCGGCGCGCATGACCAGCGTCAGGTACTTCAGCGAGATCACCACGATGAGCGACCAGAAGATGAGCGAGAGCACGCCCAGCACGTTGGCCTCGGTGAGGGCCAGCCCGTAGTGCTCGCCGAAGGCCTCGCGCACCGCGTAGAGCGGGCTGGTGCCGATGTCGCCGAAGACGACGCCCAAAGCGGCGACGGAGAGGGCGATCAGGTAGCGGCCGTTCGGTTCGGTTTTCTTGTGGACGGGATCGGCCATGGCGCAACGCCTCCTGTGGCTTTATTAGGGTACACCCGCGGCGCTGGCGTGCGTCCCGCCGGCTGCGTAGACTGGGGCATGAGCCTGCAGAGCGCCAGGGACCTCACGCGGGCCCGGCTGGGGGCGCACGCCGAGGTACGCGCCCGCGGCGGCCGCGTCTTGTGGACCGAACAGGAAAACGGGCGCACCGTGCTGCTGGGCTGGGACGGCGCGCCCCGGCGGTACGCGCCCGACCACGCTCTGAACCCGGGAGTCGGCTACGGCGGCGGCGCGTTCAACCCCGGAGCGGACGCGGTCTTCTACGTGGCCGAAGGCCGGGTCTGGAGGCTGCCGTACGAACGCCCGGAACCCGCTGGCCTCACCCCACACTTCGGCGCGGCGGCCGACCCCCAGCCCAGCCCCGACGGCTCCCGCTTCGTCTACGTGCACCACCACGAGGGGCGCGACGTGCTGGCGGCCGCCAGCGCCGCAGGCGAGACCTGGCCCCAGGTTTGGGCCCAGGGGGCCGACTTCTACATGCAGCCCGCCTGGAGCCCCGACGGCGGCCTCCTGGCCTGGGTGGAGTGGGACCACCCGAACATGCCCTGGGACGGTGCGCGGCTGATGCTCGCGCGGGCAGGGGCGGAGGGCCCTCGCGAGGTGCAGCGGGTCGCGGGCGGGCCGCGCACCCCGGTCTTTCAGCCGCTGTTCGAGCCCGACGGGCGCGGCCTCTTCTGGATCGAGAACCCCGAAGGAGAGGAGTCCGACCGGCTCGTCCGCCTGGACCTCGAGACCGGCGAGCGGTCGGTGTGGCTGGAGGGGCGGGTGCTGCTCGAGCCCGCCTGGTCCCAGGGGCAGCGGGTGATGAGCTTCGGCCCCGGCGGCGCGCTCTACCTGCGCGAGAATCGCGCGGGGCGCGCCGTGCTCTGGCGCATTGCGGACGGCTCGGCTTCGGAGGTGCCCTTGCCCGCAGGAGCGGCCTGGATCGGCTCGCTCAGCGGCGACGCCGCGGGGCTGGCCGCGCTTGCCAGCGGCCCCAACCTGGGCGAGCGGGTCGTCTTCTACGACGGTGAGGCGTGGCGCACGTGCGCCTACGGCTGGCCCGCGGGCCTGGACGCCGGGGGCGTGGAGCCCGAGGCGGTGCGCTTCCAGGCCGAGGACGGCGCCTGGGTGCACGGCCTCTTCTACCCGTCCGCCGGCGGGGAACCGCGGCCGCCCGCGGTCGTCAGCGTCCATGGCGGCCCCACCAGCCAGCGCACCCTGGCCTTCAACCCCCAGGCCCAGTTCTTCGCCGCGAACGGGTACGCCTACCTCGAGCTCAACTACCGCGGCTCGACCGGCTACGGGCGCAGCTACCGCGAGGCCCTCTACGGCCGCTGGGGCGAGATGGACGTGGCCGACGCCGTCGCTGCGGCGCGCTTCTTGGCCGACTCGGGCCGCGCCGACGGCCGTCGTCTGGCCCTCATGGGCGGCAGCGCCGGAGGCTACACCACGCTGATGACGCTGGCGCTGCACCCGGGCGTCTACCGCGCGGGGGTCAGCCTGTTCGGCGTCACCGACCTGTTTGGCCTCGCCCGCGAGACCCACAAGTTCGAGTCGCGCTACACCGACCGGCTGATCGGGCCCCTGCCCGAGGCGGCGGCGCGCTACCGTGAGCGTTCCCCGCTGGCGCACGCGCACCGGATCGAAGACGCCCTCTACGTCTTCCAGGGCGCGGAGGACAAGGTGGTGCCGCCCAGCCAGGCCGAGGAGCTGGTGCGCATCCTGCGCGAGCGCGGCGTGCCCCACCGCTACAAGGTCTACGAGGGCGAGGGGCACGGTTGGAAGAAGCCTGGGACGACCGAGGACTTCTACCGCGAGACGCTGGCGTTCTTGGACCGCGAGCTCAGGTTCGGCTAGACCGGAGCCGGCGATACCCTTGCCGTTGTGGTACCGCGGTGCGATCTTTGCAAGGATAAAACCCAACGTTCAACCCTGCTCAGTTGACTTTTTGCCGGCGCGGTCGGGGTCGCGCCCCGAGCCCCAAAGGACACGGGCGGAAGGGGCCCGGGGCGACCCGCGGGCTGCGAGCGGCGCTACACTCAGGCTATGCGGAGCGGAACGTGACCTACATCGTCTTGGCCGCGCTGCTCTGGGGCCTGGGCGGGGCCCTGGCCGGCCGTTTCATGCAGTCGATTCCCCCCGAGGTGCTCATTCCGCTGCGCTTCGGCCTGGCCTTTCTGCTGTTGCTGCCCGTGGTGGTCCGCCGGCCGCCCGAGCGCGGCGAGTACCTGCGCCTGTTCGGCGTCGGGCTGGCGCTCGCGGGAGCGCAGGCCTTCTACTACCTGGCCATCGACGCCACCACGGTGGCGACCGGGATCTTCCTCCAGTACCTAGCGCCGGTGCTGCTCACGCTTTACGCGCTGCTCCGGCGCGAGCGGCTGGCACCGCGCAGCCTGGCGGGGGTGGCCCTGGCGGTGGCCGGCGCCTACCTGCTCGTCCTCGGGCCCGGGGGCTGGGTGGGCCGCCCCGTCGGGGTGGCCTACGGGCTGCTCGCGGCGTTTTCCTTTGCCTTCTACGCCGCCATCTCCCAGAGGCTCGGCACCCCTGCCTTTACCAGCCTGGGCGTGGCCACCGGCGTGGGGGCGCTCCTGTCGCTGCCCGTGCTCTGGGCCCAGCGCGCCCAGGTGCTGGCGCTCGACGCCGGCGCGGCCCTGGCCGTGGGTTACCTGGTGATCTTCGGGACCGTGCTGCCCTTCGGCCTCTTCCTGCTCGGGGTGCGCCGGGTGCCGGCGCGCATCGCCACGCTGGTGGCCCTGATCGAGCCCTTCGCCGGGGCCCTGTTCGCGGTCTTCCTGGTGGGGCAGCCCCTCACGCCGGGGGTGCTGCTGGGCGGGGCGCTCATCGCCCTGGGGGTGGTTCTGAACCGCGGGGCGCGGGCGTAGGGGCTTCGCGGACGAGCGTCAGGAGGCGGCGGCCTCCGCATGGAGGCCGCCGCCCGCGTCGCTGGCTTACTCGAAGCGGTTTTGCTGCAGGGTGCTGGCGGTCTGGTGAAGGCTGGGCAGCGCTCCCGCGACCTTACGCAGGGCCGCCCGGGTTCCTTTGTACCAGGGGATCGTCGTCTTGGGGTCGGTGTAGCCCGAGGTCAGCGAGTTGCTGGTTCCGCGCCAATGGTACATCACCAGGAAGAGCATCCCCGGCTGAACGGCGTCGGTAACGTAGACCATGAACGTGCCGTTGCCTTCCTCGTTGTACACCTCGACCAGGTCGCCGCCGGCGAGCCCCAGGCGCCGCGCGTCCTCGGGGTTGACTTCGACGTAGGGCAGGGGAAGCGCCAGCGTTTTTTCCGGCAGGTTGCGGTCGTGGTAGGCCGTTTGCCAGATGGTTTGCGCCCGGCCGGTGGTGACCCAGAAGGGATAGCGCTCAGGCGCATCGCCCTTCAGGTACTTGTCCACCTCGGGCGGGTAGCCTTCCCAGTCGTCGGTGCCGTACCACTTGAATTTTCCGTCCGAGCTGCCGAAGCGGTGGGTGTAGCGACGCAGCGTCCCCACCAGCTTCCCGGTTGCGGGGTCCTTGCGCACGGGGGTGCGAATACCCTGCTGGCCGACCTCCTTGAGAAAGCCGTAGGTGACGCCTTTGTAGTTTTCGGCCTCGAGGGTGGCCTCGTCGGCCTCGCTCACGGCGTTGTCCTTGAACTCTTGGGAGCCGGCGAGGAAGACGTCCTCGTCCGTTTTCCAGTCCTTGCCGAACTCGAACTTGGCGGCTTCTTCGCGGCGACCGTCGGCGCGGTAGAGTTCGGCCAGCCGCATCCCCACCCACTTGAAGATCTCCCAGTCGGGCTTGGCTTCCCCGGGGGGGTCGGTGAACTTCTCGTAGAGGCGCAGGAGGCGGCTGTTGCAGTTGATGGAGGTGTCGTTGGCTTCGCCCCAGGCGGCTGCAGGCAGGATCAGGTGCGCGTCCCTGGCGGTGTCGGTCATGTAGATGTCCTGGACCACCATGAATAGCGCGTCGGGATCTTCGTAGAGCGCCTGCAAGATCTTGTCCGCCCACGCCTGGACGGTGCCCGGTTCTCCGGCCCGGCCCAGGGCCTCGGTCAACTTTTGGGTGCGCTCGTGGATGCGCTTGCGGAAGAACTGGCTGTTCGGGGTGGAAAGGTAGGGGTCGGTGGCGATCACCCAGTAGAACTTCCCCTTGCCCGAAGTGAGGAGCTTGTCCACGTTGACCGGCGGTCCCCCGTTGAAGATCGACCCCGGGGTGGGGGCGGGCGGCCGCACGTAGCCCTCCTGGTGCCCGCCCTGACGGCCGCAGCCCGTTCCGGGGCGGCCGATGTTGTGGGTGAGCACCGCCAGCTGGACGACCGCGGCGACCTGGTCGTAGTTCTTCATGTTCCAGATGATGCCCTTTTCGTAGATCGTCAGGGTGCGCCGTTTTTGCCCGCCGCCCTTGGGCTTGGCCATCCACTCGGCGGCCTGCTCGATCTGCGCGCGAGGTACGCCGGTGATCGTTTCGGCCTCGTCCATGAAAGCGTCGTAGGGCGTGCCCAGCTTGAGACTCTTCTTCTTGTAGTCCTCGAAGAGCGTCAGGTCGGTGCGCGCCTTCAGGTAGTCCGGATCGTAGTAGCCGCGCTCCCAGACGACGCGCGCCATGGCGTTGGCCAGGATGTAGTCGGTTCCCAGCCGCGGGGCCAGATGGAGCACCCGGTCCTTTGCGTACACCTCCGCCGCGGTGAGGGAGCTGGTTTTGCGCGGGTCGATCACGATCAGGTAACCGGGTTCGGCGGGTTCGCCGTTCGCGAAGGCCGCTTTCTTCTCCCCCAGCGTGGCCCCCTTGAGGTTGGGAAGGATGTGCTCCACGTAGAAGACGGTGGCGGTTTCGTAGGGGTTGGCCCCCCAGAGCACCACGGTGTCGGCCAGCCGCGCGTCGGAAACGTCGTAATTCAGCTCGTGAACGCCGCGCTCGCGGCTGCCCCAGACCTCGGAGTTGTAGGCGGGGCGGTTGTGAATAGCGATGTGCCGGATGGACAGCGCGTCGAAGAACAGCTTACCGGCTCCGTAGTTGTCCTCGAAGCCCTGACCCGAACCGCCGTGGTCGTAACACTTGACCGTGAGGTTGTCGTCGTTGCCGTCACGGTCGCGGATTCCTTTGATGACCCGCCCCATCAGAGTGAGCGCCTCCTGCCAGGTCACGGCCTGGAACTGGTCGCCCAGGCGCAGTAGCGGGTAGCGGAGGCGGTCTTGCGTCCCCCGCGTGGGGCTGAAGGTGGTGAGGGCGTTGGTGCCCCCGCGAATGGAGTAGTCCCCGCGGTTGATGGGCGAATCCTGCGCAGGAACGATGGCCACGTGGTACTCGCGCCCGTCCCTGCCCTGAACGACCGAATGCATGGTCTCGGTGTAGTTGAGCCCCACCAGCGGCGGCTGGGGGTTGGTAAAGTCGGCCCCGAAGGCGTTTTGATCCTTCTCCGGCCCCCCCTCTTCGCCCACGGGCCAAACGTAAACCTTGTATCCGCAGCCCACGTTGCAGTACTGGCACACGGTGTTGTAGGTCTTGGCCCCCTTGGGCGGAAGGGGAAGATGATCCCTGCGTTCGAACAAAGCCACGACCGCCTCCTAAACGTTCTTAACCCGACCCCAGATGAGCCCCTCGACGGCGGTGGCGACGACGTCGCCGTTGGGTTCGACCCTCAAGGGGATTTGCGGAAGCCACTCGCTCGCCAGTCCCTGGTAGACCTGGCCGTTCTTGGCCGGGTCGAACATGGACTGGTGGCACGGGCAGACGAACCGGCCGTCCTTGTACTGGACGCCGCAGCCCATGTGGGTGCAGGACGCGGAAAAGGCCACGAGGTCGCGGTCCTTGCCCACACCGCCCAGAGCCTCCCTGCCGAGCTTGACGAGAACGGCCTGCGAGCGGTTGTCGGGGTAGTTGAAGTACGCAGGCTTTCCCACCTCGATCTTGGCGACGTTGCCCACCTTGATCGACGGATAGGTCAGGCTGGGGGCAAACCACGTCGCCGCGCGGCCGCCGGCCGAAAAAAGCGCGACGGACGCCACCGACAGCTGAACGAACCTCCTCCTGGTCAAAATAGCCGTCATGGATCCCTCCCCATTAGGTTTGGTCTACGAAGTTCCCGTATGTATTTATCTCACTTAGTTTAGCACGCTTCGCTGGGGGGTATGCCGGCTCGAGCAGCGCGCTTCTTGACCCGAAGGCTAGCCCCTTCTGCTCACCGCCAGCCCCACCCCCAGCACGATCAGGCCCACGCCGGCGAGGCCCGCCTGGGTGAGCCGCTCGCCGGCGAAGCCGATGCCCAGCGCCAGGGCGACGAGGGGGTTGACGTAGGCGAAGCTGGTGACCAAAGCCGGCCGCAGCGGCCGGGCCAGCAGGTGCAGGTAGGCGCTGTAGCCCACCACCCCCGCCAGCAGGACCAGGTAGCCCAGCGCCAGCAGCGAGGTGGTGCTGGGTTCGTGCCAGCGCGCCCCGGCCAGGAGCGCGATCACGGTGAAGCTGAGGCCCGCGCCCATCATGTGCACCGCGCTCGACATCAGCCCCGGCGCCTGGGGGACGCGCGTGCTGATCGCCGAGCCGAAGGCCCAGCTGACCGGACCGACGAAGACGAGGAGCGCCTTCGGGTCGAGCTTCAGGTCGGGTTCACCGGCGAGCAGGTACACCCCGGCCAGGCCCAGGAGCATGCCCGCCCACTCCACGCTGCGGGTCTTGCGGCCGAGGAAGTTGGCGAAGAAGGCGTTCCACAACGGCATCGTCGAGACGATGACCGCGGCCAGGCTCGAGCTCACCCACTGCTGCGCGTAGACGACCGCGCCCATGCCGCCCACGAGCAGCAGCTGGCCGATCAGCCACGACCCCAGCACCTCCCGGCCCTTCGGCAGCGTCCAGCCGAGCAGGCGAAGCAGCACGAAGAGCAGCAGGCCGCTGGCCCCCAGCCGGATGGCCAGCATGATGAAGGGATCGATGGTGGCGATGGCCAGCTTGTTGGCCAGGTAGGCTCCGCCCCAGACGAAGTACAGGGTAAGCAGGGCGGAAACGTCGATCGGGGTAAGGCGGGCTTCGTTGCGGTCCATAGCGTGACCCGCGGGTCAGCGGTTCACCCCCAGCCTACACCCCCTCCGAGCCGCCCGACCCCGGACCCACCCGCGACGCCCCCGCGCAGGCGAAGTTTCTCATTCCCCGCCGCTACTATGGAAAGGATGAACCTCACCGCCGACGTGTTGTTCGTGCTGCTTTGGGTGGCCGCGCTGGTGCTCACCTTCGTGCCCATGGTGCCGGCCACCCTGCTCATCTGGGCCGCGGCGCTCTTGCACGAGGCGCTGGTGGGGTTCAGCGAACTCTCGCGCGCCGACTGGGCCTGGCTGATCGGCCTGGGGCTCTTGGCGATGACGCTCGACAACGTGGCCGGGGCCCTGGGGGCCAAGCGTTACGGCGCCGGGCGCGCGGGGGTTTGGGGCGCGGTGATCGGGGCGCTCGTGGGCGCGGTCGTGCTGGGTCCGCTGGGGATACTGGTGGGGCCCTTCCTGGGGGCGCTGGTCGCCGAGCTGATCGCCGGTAAGGCCGGACGGGAAGCGCTGCGCGCCGCCTGGGGCAGCCTGCTGGGGGTGCTCGGCGGGGTGCTGGCCAAGCTGCTGGTGCACCTGGCCATGGGCTGGCTGGTGATCCAGAGGATATTCTAGGGAATCGGAGGGACGCCCTTGTACATCTACTTAGCCAAGAAGAACTGCCTGGCCTGCGATCAGCAGGAACGCTACCTGTGGGCGATGGGCCTGCCCTACGAGCGCATCGACGTCGACGAGCGCCCCGAGCTGGCCGAGGGGCGGCAGCTGCCCGCCGTGCTCCGGCAGGGCGTCGTGCTCGTGGAGGGCGCGTTCAGCGAAGAGGACCTGGCGCGGGCGCTGGGGAGGGGGTAGGGTATGGATCCCATCATGATCGAGATCGGGCCGCTGACCGTGCGCTGGTACGGTTTTCTGATCACCGCGGCCATCTTCGTCGGTTACTACCTGGCGCGGCGCTACGTGGCCGCCAAGGGGTACGACCCCGAAAAGTTCGAGGAAGCCGTCTTCTGGGCGGTGATCGCCGGGGTGATCGGGGCTCGGCTCGTCTACGTGCTGACCAGCTGGGGCTACTTCGCGGCCAACCCGATCAGCGCCCTCTACATCTGGCAGGGCGGGCTGGCCTTCCACGGCGGGATCCTGGGAGGCCTGATCCCCATGGTCTATTTCGCCCGCAAGAACGGGGTGCCGCCCTACGTCTACCTCGACGCGGCGCTTCCGGGCGTGGCCCTGGGCATCATCGGCGGCCGCATCGGCAACCTGATGAACGGCTCCGACACCGTGGGCCGGCTCACCGACTGGGCCGTCGGCTACACCTGGCCCGCCTGGGCCACCGGCTTCCCGGGCATCTGCACGAGCACCGGGCAGCTGGCCTGGGGGTTCTGCAGCGGCGAGGTGGTGCGCGGCCCCGTGCACCTGACCCAGATCTACGGGGCCGTGATCGGGCTGGTGCTGCTGGGCCTGGTCTTCTACTGGTGGCGGCAGAAGCGGCCCGCGGGCTGGGCGTTCTGGAACTTCGTGCTCTGGTACAGCGTGCTGCGCAGCCTCGTCGAGGAGCCCTTCCGGCTCAACCCGCTGTGGTGGCCGGTCTATCTCAACGAGAAGGCGGGGATCGGGTTCTTCACGGCGACCCAGCTCGTCTCGATTCCCCTGATCGTGCTGGCGGTCTACATGCTCTACCGCATGGGCCGGAGCGGGGAGGAGGCCGCGGCGTGAGCTTCGCCGTCGTCGTGCTCGCGGCGGGCAAGGGCACGCGCATGAAGTCGGCCCTGCCCAAGGTGCTGCACCCGCTCTTGGGCCGGCCGCTGGTGGAGTACGCCGCGCGGGCGGCGCAGCAGGCCGGGGCCGAACGGGTCGTCGTGGTGGTCGGCCACGGAGCCGAGGCGGTGCGGGACGTGCTCGAGCCCCTGGGGGTGCGCACCGCGCTGCAGGCCGAGCAGCTGGGCACCGCCCACGCCCTGGCCAGCGCCCAGGGGGCGCTTTCGGACTGGGAGGGGCCGGTCGTCGTCACCATGGGCGACGCGCCCCTCATCTCGGCCGGCACCCTTGCCGGACTGGCCCAGGCCGTGCCCACGGGCGGCGGCATGGCCATGCTGACCTTCGAGCCCGACGACCCCGCCCGGTACGGCCGGGTGATCCGCGACGCCGCGGGGCGGGTGGACCGGGTGGTGGAGTACAAGGACGCCACCCCCGAGGAACGGGCGGTGCGCGAGGTGAACGCCGGGGTGTACGCCTTCGACGCGCACGTCTGGGACTACCTGAACGAGATCGGCCGCGACAACGCCGCGGGCGAGTACTACCTGCCCGACCTGATCGGCGTCTACCAGAAGCACGGCCTCGAGGTGCGGGCTTTCAAGGCCAGTGACCCGACCGAGCTGCTGGCCGTGAACGACCGGGCGCAGCTGGCCGCGGTGGAGCGGGTGCTGCTGGAGCGGCTGCGCACGCACTGGATGCGGGAGGGGGTGCGGATGGTGATGCCCGAGACGATCTACCTCGAGCCCACCGTGGAGCTCGCCCCCGACGTGACGCTCGAGCCCGGGGTGATGCTGAAGGGGGCGACCCGCGTGGGCGAGGGCGCGTCCGTAGGTGCGTTTAGCATCGTTAGCGACAGCGAGCTCGCCCCCGGCGCCGAGGTGCGCCCCCACAGCGTGCTCGAGGGCGCCCGCCTGGCCGCCGGCGCGGTGGCCGGGCCCTTCGCGCGGCTGCGGCCGGGGGCGGTGCTCGAGGCGAACGCCTTCGTGGGCAACTTCGTCGAGGTCAAGAAGAGCCGCCTGGGCCCGGGGGTCAAGGCCGGGCACCTGGCCTACCTGGGCGACGCCGAGGTGGGCGCGGGCACCAACGTGGGCGCGGGAACCATTACCGCCAACTACGACGGCGTGAAGAAGCACCCCACGATCATCGGCCCGCGCGCCTTCATCGGCTCCAACTCGGTCCTCATCGCTCCGGTGCGCATCGGCGCCGAGGCCACCGTGGCCGCCGGCAGCGCCATCAACCAGGACGTACCCGCAGGCGCCCTCGGCATCGCCCGCGCCCGCCAGCGCAACCTCGAGGGCTGGGCCGAGCGCAAGGCACGCGCATCCAATTCTCAGAAGGACGGTACTAGAATGGAAGGGGAGACGACATGAACCTCGGAATGCCTGAAATCCTCATCATCCTGGTCATCGTGCTCATCCTATTCGGCCCCAAGAAGCTGCCGGAGCTGGCCCGCGGGTTGGGGCAGTCAATCCGCGAGTTCAAGAAGGGCGCCAGCGAGATCAAGCAGGAGTTCGAGCAAGCGGTGGATCTCGAACCCGAAAAGCCGGCGCCCCAGCCCTCCGCCGCGCCCGAGGCCGAAAAGAAGCCCGCCGGGGACGCCTAGTCTAGCGTGCAGGAAGCCCCCCTCGTCGAGCACCTGGAAGAGCTGCGTGCCCGCATCATCCGGGCGCTCTTGGCCTGGTTCGTGGGTATGGGCGTGGCCTGGTACTTCCGCGTCGACCTGCTCAAGATCCTCAAGCGGCCCCTCGACGTGGCCACCCAGGTGCGCGGCATCGAGGCCAACCTCTACCAGCAGACGATCACCGAAGGCTTCATCGTCTCGCTCAAGATCGCCGCGTTCGGCGGCCTGGTGATCGCGCTGCCCTTCATCGTCTACCAGCTCTGGGCCTTCATCGCCCCCGGCCTCTACCCCCACGAGCGGCGGCTGGCCGTGCCCTTCATTCTGGGGGCCGGCTTTTCCTTCGCCGTCGGGGTCGTCTTCTCCTACTACGTGCTGCTCCCCTTCGCGGTGCCCTTCCTGCTGGGCTTCCTCAGCGACCAGGTGATCCCGCTGCTCACCATCGACAAGTACATGAGCCAGATCCTGATGTACCTGACGGTGGTGGGGCTGATGTTCGAGCTGCCCGTGCTCAGCTTCCTCTTCACCAAGCTGGGCATGCTCGACTGGCGCTTTTTGGCGCGCAACCGCCGCATCGCCATCGTGGTGATCGTCACCCTGGCCGCGATCATCACGCCCACGGCCGACCCCTTCAACCTGGCGCTGCTTTCGGTGCCCCTGCTGCTGCTGTACGAGGTCTCCATCTGGGTCTCGCGCGCCGCCGGGCGCGGCCGCACCCGCGCCGACGCCGACGCCGAATAGCGTTAGGATAGGCGAATGGAACCGCGCATCCTCGAACTGCGGCGGGAGATCGACCGCATCAACCGCGAACTGCTCACCCTGCTCTCGGAGCGGGCCCGCATCGCCTCCGAGATCGGGCGCATCCAGACCGAGCGCGGTCTGGGCCACTACGACCCGGCGCGCGAGGAGGAGATGCTCGCCTACCTGGCGGCCGAGAACCCCGGCCCCTTCCCCGACGGCACGGTCAAGAAGCTGTTCAAGGAGATCTTCAAGGCCACGCTGGCGCTTGAGGAGCAGGAGGACAAGCAAAAGTTCCTCTTCTCGCGCGAGACCCGGCCCGAGGACACCCGGGTGAAGGTGCGCCAGGCCGTCTTCGGGGACGGGCCGCTCTTGATCGCCGGCCCCTGCGCCATCGAGTCGGAAGAGCAGATGCAGCGCACCGCCGAGTTCCTGGCCTCGCGCGGCGTCAAGGTGCTGCGCGGCGGGGCGTACAAGCCGCGGACCAGCCCCTACGCCTTCCAGGGCCTGGGGGTCGAGGGGTTGAAGCTGGGACGGGCGGCGGCCGACCGCCACGGCATGGCCTTCGTGACCGAGGTGATGGACACCCGCGACGTCGAGGTGGTTTCCGAGTACGCCGACATCCTCCAGGTGGGCGCGCGCAACATGCAGAACTTCGCGCTGCTGCGCGAGGTGGGCCGCTCGGGCCAGCCGGTGCTGCTCAAGCGCGGCCTCAGCGCCACCGTAGAGGAATGGTTCTACGCCGCCGAGTACGTGCTCAGCCAGGGCAACGACCAGGTCATCCTGGTCGAGCGCGGCATCCGCACCTACGAGAAGTGGACCCGCAACACCCTGGACCTCTCGGGGGCGGTGCTGGCCAAGCAGCTCACCCACCTGCCCGTCGTCGTCGACGTGACCCACGCCGCCGGCCGCATCGACCTGCTGGCCCCTCTGGCGCGGGCGGCGCTGGCCGCGGGGGTGGACGCGGTGCACGTGGAGGTGCACCCCAACCCCAAGGTGGCCATGTCCGACAACAACCAGCAGATGGACTTTGCGCAGTTCGACGCCTTTCTGGACGCGGTGCGCGACCTGCTCGAGCCCGCCAAGACGCGGCGCGGCTAGGGGAGGCGGGCGTGGGCTTCTTCGACAACCTGCTCGGGGCGTTCCTCAAGCTCACCGACCCCACGCCCCGCTACACCGGCAGCCGCTGCCTGGTCGAGAAGTACGCGGTGGGGGGCTGCGACCTGTGCCAGCAGGCCTGCCCCCACGAGGCCGTGGACCTCTCCCACTTCACCGTCCAGATCGACGACACCCGCTGCACCGGCTGCGGGCTGTGCACCCAGGTCTGCCCCGGGGTGGCGCTCGAGTTTCCGCTGGGGCCCGTGCAGGAGGCGCTCGACAAGGGCCGCGGTCAGCTCAAGTGCTCGAAGGCCCAAGGCCACGGCCAGGAGGTGCTGTGTTTGGGCCGGCTCACCCCGGGCCTGATCGCCGAGGCGGCCAGCCGCCACGGTCCGCTCACCCTGGCCCGGGGCGACTGCGCGAACTGCAAGATCGGCGGGCCCACGGTGCCCGAGGCGCTCGAGCAGGTCATCGAGGAGGCGCGGCGCTACTACCCGGAGCTCGAGGTGCGCCTGACGACCGAGGCCCTGCCTGGGGCGATCGTGGGCCGGCGCGAGCTCTTCGAACAGCTTATGGGCGGCACCAAGCGCATGGCCGCCGAGGTGTTGCCCGAGCCACCGGAGCAGCTGGGCCTCGACGAGGACCACGACCTGCCCGCCGAGCTGCGGCTGCGCAAGATGGCGACGGCCCGCAGCCAGGGGCAGGTGCGCTGGCCGGCCATCCAGGTGCTCGAAGGCTGCACCCTCTGCCCCGTCTGCGCCAACGTCTGCCCCACCGGGGCCGTCAAGCGCGTTCGCGAGGGAGAGGAATACGTGCTCGAGCTGGAGGTGGCCGCCTGCACCGGCTGCGGCGGCTGCGTGGCCAGCTGCCCGCCCCAGGTGATCGAGCTGATCGAGGCGGGCCGCGACCGGGTGCTGGCCGAAGCGCCCGAAGAGCTCTTCCGCGGCGAGCCGGAGTGGTCGTAGGAAAGCGGGTTGCCGGAGGTGGGGAGCAGGGGGTGGGAAATTCCCGCACCCCACCGGCCGCAGCCGGGCGTTCAGGTGACGCCCTGGCGCAGGGGCTTGATGTCTTCGTGATTCGCGCTTTGCCCGACCAGATAGAGATCGTACGCCTGCTGAAGGTTCAGCCAGAACTCGGGCGAGGTGCCGAAGAGCCGGGCAAGCCGCAGGGCGGTGTCGGGCGTCACGCCGCGCTTGCCGTGGATCAACTCGTTGACGCGGGGGTAGGAGACGCCGATGCGCCGGGCCAGCTCCTTCTGCGTGAGCCCGTAGGGCTCCAGGAACTCCTTAAGCAGCACTTCCCCGGGGTGGGTTGGGGTGCGGTGTTTGGGTAGCCTCATGATTCGATCCGGTCCTTTCGCTGGGGGGTGGCCCGCCCTTCTCGGGTGCGGCCTTCCCGGCCCTAGCCACCTGGTCAGTGGTAGTCGGTAATCCTCACCTCGCTGGCTCCTTTGCCTTCGTCCCACCTGAAGACGATGCGGTACTGGTCGTTGATGCGGATGCTGTGGTACCCGGCCAGGTGGCCTTTGAGTTTTTCCAGACGGTTGGCCGGAGGGATTCGCAAATCGTCCAGGCTGACGGCTGCGTTCAACATGTCGAGTTTGCGCCGGGCGCGTTCCCAAAGCTCTCGAGGGAGCGTACTCCTTGCGGCCTTGGTGTCGTTCCCGTCGAAAATGTCCTGCGTCCCCCGATGAGCAAACCGCACGCTTCGGCACCTCGCTGGTATGGCATATAGCGTATCACGTTATATGTTATATAGCAAGTCGGCCCAGCAGCGATGCATTATCGGCTTCTCCTCAAAGAGCCCGTGATCGGCGACTGGCGGGTAGGGCGGGCTCCCTAACCTTCCCCCTCCAGCCCCGGAAGCTCCACCCGGAAGACCGTCCGCCCCGGCTGGGAGCGCACGGTGATGCGCCCCTCGTGGGCCTCGGCGATCTGCTTGGCGATGGCCAGGCCCAGGCCGGTGCCCCCCTCGGGGCCGCGGGCGAAGCGCTCGAAGAGGTGGGGCAGCACCTCGGGATCGATGCCGGGCCCGTCGTCGTGCACCTCCACCCAGGCCGTATCGCCGTCCGCGCCGACCACCACCCGCACCCCCTCCGCCCGCCCGGCGGCCCGCGCCGCGTTGGCCACCAGGTTGCGCAGGAGCTGGATCAGGCGGTCGGGGTCGCCCAGCACCTCGGGGGCGGCCCGCACCTCCAGGCCCACCCCGGGGAAGCCGGCCACCACGCCGCGGGCCAGCTCGGCGAGGTCGACGATGTGGGGGTTGACCGTGCGCTCGGCCTCGCCGCGGGCGAGGGCCAGCAGGTCGCCCACGAGGCGGGTGAGGTGGCGGGCGGTGCGCTCGGCCCCGGCCAGCGCCTCGTCGTCGCCGGGGTGTTTGCGCAGGCGCTCGAGGTAGCCGGCGAGCACCGTGAGCGGGGTGCGCAGCTCGTGGCTCACCTCGGCCAGGAAGACCCGCTCCCGTTCACGGGCGTCGCGCAGCTCGGCGAGCAGGTCGTTGAAGCGGGCGACGATCCGCCCCAGCTCGTCGGTGGGTCCGTCGTAGGGGATGGGCGAGAGGTCCGCCCCCTTGCGCCGGGCCACCTCCTCGGCCGCCCGCACCAGCGGCCGGTTGGCCCAGCCCACCCCCACGCGCACCAACAGCCAGCCCAGCGGCAGCGTGAGCAGAAAGATGAGCACCGCGACCTGGGCCACCTGTTCAAGCAGCCGGTCGATGAAGCCCAGGTCCTGCGAGACCGCGAGCACCCCGATGCTCGTGGCCACGTAGGCGGCTACGAAGCCCGGCCCGCGGTAGAGCTGCGGTCCCTCGTCGGCCTGAGTGAGCACCTCCGCGGGGATGCGGTGCTGGGGCTCGTCGAGCAGGAAAGGCAGACCCGAGCCGTCGTAGAGGGCGACCGCGGTTCCCCCGGTGGGCCGCACCTGGCCGGTCGTCCCCGAGTTGTACAGCTCGGCCAGGGCGCCGGCGTCGTCGAGCAGCTGGCGAACGATGCGCCCCTCCAGCCCCGCGCGCAGGGCGCCGTAGATGCCGAGCAGGCTGAGCGCCAGCATCAGCGCCCAGATCAGCCCGAAGACCAGGGTGAGCCGGGTGGTGTAACGCACAACCGTATTCTGCTACGAAGCCGGCTTGCGCAACGCGTAGCCGACGCCGCGTACGGTGCGCAGGTAGCCGTAGGCCCCGGCCTCGCGCAGCTTGGCGCGCAGGTTGGCGACGTGCACGTCCACGACGTTCGACTCGGTCTCCAGCGGCTTGCCCCAGATGTGGCGGGCGATCTCGTCGCGGCTGAAGACGCGGCCGGGGCGGCTGGAGAGCAGCTCGAGCAGCGCGAACTCCTTGGGCGAGAGGGCCACCTCGCGGCCGCCGGCGCGTACCCGGCGCGACTCGACCTCGATCTCCAGCTCGCCGACGCGCCGCACCTCGCCGCCCTCGCCGCGGCGCAGCTGCACCTGGATGCGCGCCAGCAGCTCGGCGGGGTGGAAGGGTTTGGTCAGGTAGTCGTCGGCGCCGCCGAGCAGCAGCTGCACCTTGCGCTCCACCGCGTCGGTGGCCGTGAGCACGATGATCGGCACGTCGCCGTGCTGCTTGGCGCGGCGGGCAATCTCGGAGCCGTCGAGGTCGGGCAGCCCCAGGTCGAGAACGATCAGGTGAGGCGGGTCCTCGCGCAGCTTGACGAGGCCCTGCATGCCCCCGGGCGCCCACTCCACCCGGTAGCCGGCCTCGCCCAGTTCGGCCTGGAGCAGGCGGGCGATCTCGGGGTCGTCCTCGATGATGAGGATGCGTTTAGGGTCTTCGGGGGCGGGTTCGGGGTGTTGGGGGTTCACCCTCCCTCCTTTCCCTCCAAAAGTCCAGCGCCTTGGAGGTGCGCAGGTGGTAGACCCGTACGAAGGTTTCGCGCAGGCTGACGATGCCGGTGTCGAGCAGCAGGAAGATGTCGTCGCCGCGGACGCGGCCCTCGTAGATGTGCAGGCTGCGCCGGGTCTTGACGATCAGGCGGACGCTGGCGTTCTCCGGGGGGCGGATCGGGCGCGCCTTCAGCCGCAGCGCCCCCTGCTCGATCCGCCAGAACAGGTAGACGGTGCGCAGGTTCGGCGAGACGATGCGCACCTCGGTGCCGTCGGGCAGCGCCGGCAGGCCCGGCAGCGGGGCCAGGGCGAGCACGGCGGTGAGCAGAAGGCCGACCATGCCCTTAGGATAGCGCGCGGCGCGCACGGGGGCGATGTGGGAGCGGTTAAGCCCGGTTTAATGCATTAGGCTGGGCCTATGGAGCCGGTGCGCGCCAAGGTGTGCGGCCTCACCCGCGCGGAAGACGCCCTCGCCGCCGAGCGGCTGGGGGCCTGGGCGGTGGGGTTCGTTTTCGCGCCCTCCAAGCGGCGCGTCACGCCCGAGCAGGCGGCGGCCATCGGGGCGCGGCTGGGCCCCTTCGTGATGCGGGTGGGGGTCTTCGTGGACGCGCCCCCCGACGAGGTGCTGGCGGTGGCGCGGACGGCGCGGCTCGGCGCGGTGCAGCTGCACGGCCGCGAGCCGCCCGAGTGGGCCGAGGCGCTGCGGCGCCACCTGCCGGTGATCAAGGCGGTGCGGCTTTCGGGGCCGCCCGATCCCGCGCTGCTGACGTACCCGGCCGACGCGCTGCTGGCGGACGGGCCCCGCCCCGGCAGCGGCGAGGCCTACGACTGGGGCTGGCTCGAGCCCCTGGCGGACCACCCGCGCCTGATCGTGGCGGGGGGGCTTTCGCCGGAGCGGCTGCCCGAGCTCTTCGCGCGGCTCTGCCCCTACGCGGTCGACGTCTCGAGCGGCGTGGAGTCGGCGCCCGGGGTGAAGGACGAGGCGCGGCTGCGGGCTTTTCTACAGCGGGTGCGCCGGGGCTGTGGATAACCTGTGAATATAAATGTGGAGATCCGGAAAACCCCGATACCCATCGTAAAAACCTGAAATATGCAGCGTGTGGATAAACGTATAGCTTTACGAAGTCGAAACGGCCGAAGCGCATCGGCTTTGGCCGCGCGGCCAGACTTGTTGCAAATGAATCGCAGCTGAGAGGGGCGGGCCGCGGGCCGCGGTCCGCAGGCCGCAGATCCCCGGCCGGCGGGTTGCATACCCCGGCGCTACGCTTTTCCCTAGCTTGGGCAGAAACCGGCTCAAGGAGCGGGTCTTGTGGAGCAGGTGGAGGTTTGGTATAAACTGGGACCCAAACCACAAGCAGGGACGGGAGGGATGCATGAAGATCACACGTAGGCAACTGCTCCAAACCGGTATCGGAACCGCGGCCGCTTTTGGCGTGCCCTGGTTCGCCCGGGCGCAGGCGCGCCCGGTCAAGCTGGCGGCGCTGCTGCCGCTCACGGGCCCCTTCGCCTTCGCGGGCAACGCCGCGCTCGACGCCTTCCGCGACGCCACCGACTACGTCAACGAGGTGATGGGCGGCGTCGGCGGGCGCAAGCTCGAGCTGATCGTCGAGGACACCGGCTACGACGTCGCCAAGGGCACGGCGGCCTTCAACCGGGTGATCGGCAAGGAGAGCCCCGACGAGCTGCTCTTCGTCTACGGCGACTCCACCGGGCTTTCCAAGGCGCTGGCCCCCGAGATCGCCCGCATCGGGGTGCCCTACTCGGCCACCTCCTACTCGAGCGAGCTCGCCGACCCCGAGAAGTACCCGGGGATCTGGGTCTTCGGGCCCACCTACTCCGACATGATGGAGGCGCTGCTGCGCTACATCCACGAGAAGAAGCCCGGCGCGCGCATCGCCCTGGTGCATTCGAACAGCGAGTTCGGGCGCGACCCCATCCCCTACGTGAAGCAGCGCGCCGAGCAGCTGGGCCTGCCCGTCGTGGCCGAGGAGGTCACGCCGCTGGTGCTCTCGGACGCCACGCCCACCGTCCTCAAGCTGCGCCAGGCCAAGCCCGACTTCGTCCTCACCCAGGGCTACGTGCTCACCGCCGAGCCGCTGCTCGTCAAGACCGCGCGCGAGTACGGCCTGAACGCCACCTTCATGGGCACCTACTACTCCTCCGAGGTTATCCTCATGAAGCGCGCCGGCCCCGCCGCCGACGGCTTCATCGCCACCTACCACAACGCCTACTCCTACGACAAGAACACCCCCGCGGTGCAGGAGATCTACAAGCTGCGGGCGTCGAAGGGCAAGGAGCCCGGCTACCTGACCACCTTCTACATGGGCGCCTTCTTCGTGGGCGTGGCCGTGGGCGAGGCCATGCGCCGCGCCGCCGCCGCCGGCGAGCTGACCCGGCCCGGGATCACCAAGGCGCTGGGCAAGATGTGGGACTACGACGCCATGGGGCTGATCCACTCGATGCGCTTCGTCAACCACCGGCTGCCCTACACCCGGCTCTACCGCGCCAACGCGGGCAAGGGCATCTACGAACCGCTGACCGACTGGCTCGAACTGGCGTGACGTTCTTCTGGCAGCTGCTGCTCACCGGGGTGGCGACCGGGGCGCTCTACGCGCTCATGAGCATGGGCTTCGTGCTCGTCTACCGCGCCACCTCGGTGGTCAACTTCGCGATCGGCGAGTTCCTGTTGGTCGGGGGGTACGTCACCTTCACGCTGGCCCACTTCCTGCCGCTGCCGCTGGCCATGCTGGGGGCGCTGCCCGTCGCCTTCCTGGTGGGCGTGGGGGTGGAGCGCGCCTTCGTGCGGCCTTTGATCGGCCGCTCGGTCGTCGCCGTGATCATGGCGACGATCGGCCTCGCCCTCACCCTGGACGGCGCGGCCCAGCTCGTCTGGGGGCCCGACCAGAAGTACCTCTCGGGCAGCCTGCCGCCGGTGCTGCTCACCTTCGGCGAGCTGATCCTGCCGCCGCGCGCCTTCTGGAGCCTGGCCATCAGCCTGCCGGTGGCCCTGGGGCTGATCTACTTCCTGCAGAAGAGCCGCTGGGGGGTGCTCATCCGCGCGGTCAGCGAGAGCGAGGTGGCGGCGCTGGCCATGGGAATCCCGGCGCCGCGCATCGTCACCGCGGTCTGGGGCCTCTCGGCGGCGCTGGCCGCGGTGGGCGGAGCGCTGCTGGCGGGGCTTTCGGGGGTGGGGCCGCACCTGGTGCAGCTGGGGTTGATGGTCTTCCCGGTCACCATCCTGGGCGGGCTCGAGTCCGTGGGGGGCGCGCTGGTGGCGGGCCTGATCGTGGGCGTGGCCGAGGCCATGTCCAAGGGCTACCTCGAGGCCTACCTGCCCGGCATCAGCGAGGCCATCCCCTTCGTCATCGTCCTGATCGTCGTCCTGGTGAGGCCCTACGGCCTCTTCGGGCGGCGCGACATCGAACGGGTGTGACGTGCTGAAGGTCGAGAACCTCAAGGCCCTCTACCGCGGCGTCATCCTGGCCCTCGACGGGGTCTCGCTCGAGCTCGCAAAGGGCGAGGCCGTGGCCGTGCTGGGCCCCAACGGCGCCGGCAAGAGCACGCTGGTGCGGGCGCTGGCGGGGCTGCTCGGCAGCTACGAGGGGCGCGTCAGCGACGGCCGCATCGAGCTGGGCGGCCGCGACGTCACCACCGCCGGGGCGCTGGCGGTGCACCGCCAGGGGCTGACCGCGGTCCTCGAAGGGCGGCCCATCTTCCGCTACCTGACCGTGCGCGAGAACCTGCGCGCCGCCGGGCACCGCCTGCCCGCCGGCGAGCTGGCGGCGCGCATGGACGAGGTCTTCCACTGGTTCCCGCGCCTGGCCGAGCGCAGCCACGAACAGGGCGGCTACCTCTCGGGCGGCGAGCAGCAGATGCTGGTGCTGGGGATGGCGCTGATCACCGACCCGCGGGTCCTCGTCGTCGACGAGCCCTCGCTGGGGCTCGCGCCGCTCTTGGTCGAGGAGCTGTTCGAGGTGCTGGCGCGGATGCACCGCGAAAAAGGCATGGCGCTGCTGCTCGTGGAGCAGAACGCCCGCGCGGCCATGAAGCTGGCGAACCGGGTCTACGTGCTCGAGCACGGCCGCGTCGTCTTCGAGGGGGAACGCGAGGCGGCCGAGCGCGACGCCGACGTGATGGAGTTCTACCTGGGCGCCGGCGCGGGCGGGTTTACGGGCGCCAAGCGTTACCGCCGGCGCAAGCGCTGGATCTAGGAGGTAGGGTGGAACCGCTGCTCTCGGTCGAACAGGTAACCTTGCGCTTCAAGGGAGTGCTCGCCCTCGCGGACGTGAGCTTTAGCGTGCCCGCGGGCGCGTTCTACGCAATCATAGGTCCCAACGGCGCGGGCAAGACGAGCCTGCTCAACGTCCTCTCGGGCCTCTACCGGCCCCAGCGGGGCCGGGTGCGCTTCGACGGCCGCCCCCTCGAGGGCCAGAGCCCCCAGGCGCGCACCCGTCTGGGGCTGGGGCGCACCTTCCAGAACCTGGAGATCTTCCGCGGCATGACCGCGCTCGAGAACGTCAAGCTGGGGGCCGACCTGCGCTTCGGCTACCCGGCGCTCTTGCCGCGGGCGCGCCGCGAGCAGGCGGCGCGCGCCTGGGCGGAAGAGGTGATGGACTACCTGCACCTCGCCCCCTACCGCCACGTCCCCGCGGGGATGCTGCCCTACGGGCTGCAGAAGCGCGTGGAGGTGGCGCGGGCGCTGGCGGGGCGGCCCAAGCTGCTGCTGCTCGACGAGCCCATGGCGGGGCTGGCGCTCGAGGAGAAGCAGGACCTGGCCCGCTACCTGCTCGACGCCCGCCGCGAGTGGGGGGTGACCCTCGTCTGGGTCGAGCACGACCTGCGCGCGGTGATGGAGCTCTCCGACGGCGTCCTGGTGCTCTCGTACGGCGAGGTGCTCTACGAGGGCGAGCCCGCGGGGGCGCGCGAGAACCCGCGCGTCGTCGAGGCCTACCTGGGGGCGGAGGCGTGAAGGGGACGCTGCTCGAGCCCCTCTTCCGCTGGGCCGAGGTGCGCCCGCAGGCCCCGGCGCTGCGGGTCAAGCGGCTGGGCGTCTGGCAGCCGCGCAGCTGGCGCGCCTGGGCGGACGAGGTGCTCGACCTGGCCGGCGGCCTGGAGGCGCTGGGGCTCGGGGCCGGGGGCGTGCTCGCGGTGCTGGGGCGCAACGCCCCCGAGTGGGTGACCGCCGAGCTCGCGGCCCAGGCGCTGGGGGCGCTGCCGCTGGGCCTCTACGCCGACGCGATGGCCGACGAGGTGGGCTGGTTCCTCGAGTACGCCGAGGCCGTCGGGGTGGTGGTGGCCGACGAGGAACAGCTCGACAAGGTGCTGCCCCACCTGGAGCGGCTGCGCTTCGTCCTCGTCTGGGAGGAGGCGGGGATGAGCCGCTACTGGTCGGACAAGGTCCGCCCCTACTCGGCGGTGGCCGAGGCCGGCCGGGCCCGCCGCGAGGCGGTGCGCGCGGGGCTGGCGGCGCTCACGCCCGAAACCGTGGCCCTGCTCGCGCCCACCTCGGGCACCACCGGCCGCAGCAAGCTGGCCATGCTCAGCCACGCCAACCTGATGGCGGGCCACCACGCGCTGCGCGACGTGCTCGGCCTGCGGGGGGACGAGTGGCTGTTTTCGTACCTGCCGCTCGCCTGGATCGGCGAGCAGATGCTCACCGTGGTGCAGACGCTGGCGCTGGGGCTCTTGGTGCACTTTCCCTCGGAGCCGGCCACGCTGGCCGAGGACCTGAGGGAGGTGCAGCCCGACTTCTACCTGGCCCCGCCGCGGCTGTGGGAGGACGCCGCCGCCTTCGTGCAGAGCCGCGCCCAGGAGGCGGGCTGGCTTAAGCGGCGCACCTTTCGCTGGGGGCTGGACGCGCTCCTCGAGGGCGCCCGCCGCGGCTTCCGCGGCGAGCGCGTGGGACCGGGGCTCGACCTGGCGCGGGCCGCGGCCTACCCGCTGGTGGCGCGGCCGCTGCGCGGCCGGCTGGGGCTCGCGGACACGCGCGTGGCCATCACCGGCGGCGCGCCGCTGGGCCCCGAGGTCTTCACCTTCTACCGCGCCATTGGCCTGGACATCCGCCAGGTCTACGGCCAGTCGGAGACGGCCGCCTCCACCTGCGCCCACCCCGCCGGCGACGCCCCCCCCGAGACGGTGGGCCCGCCGCTGCCGGGCACCGAGGTGAAGATCTCCGAGGAGGGCGAGATCCTGGTCAAGGGCCCCCAGGTCTTCGTGGGCTACTACAAGAACGAGGAGGCGACCCGCGAGACCTTCACCCCGGACGGCTGGTTCAAGAGCGGCGACGCGGGCGCCTTCGACGAGCGCGGCCACCTGATCGTGCTGGGCCGCCTCAAGGAGGTGGGGCACCTGGCGGACGGAACCCGCTTCGCGCCGCAGCTGCTCGAGAACCGCCTCAAGTACTCGCCCTTCATCCGCGAGGTGGTGGTGCTGGGCCACGACCGCCCCTTCGTGGCCCTGCTCGTCGAGATCGACCCCGAAAACGTGCAGAACTGGGCGCGGCGGCGGCGCATCCCCTTCACCACCTACCCGAGCCTGGCCGGCCGCGACGAGGTCTACGAGCTGATCGCGCGCGAGATCGCCGCGGCCAGCGCCCAGATGCCCGAGGCCCTGCGTCCGCGGCGCTTCGCGGTGCTGCCCAAGGAGCTGCACCCCGACGACGAGGAGATCACCCGCACCCGCAAGGTCAAGCGCAACGTCGTCGAGGTGCGCTACGCGCCGCTCATCGAGGGCCTCTACGGGGGCGCGGAGCGGGTGCGGCTCGAGCTGCCCATCCGCTTCGAGGGCGGCGAGGACGTGCTGGAAGCGGAGGTGAGGATCGCCGATGTTCTTTGAGCTGGCCAAGACGCTGACCGACGCCTACAGCCGCCGCTTCGCCCGCGCGGTGCGCGAGAGCTACGCCGCCGACGAGGCCTACGCCAGCACCCCGCTGGGGCGCGCGGGCGTGGCCTTGCTGCTGCTGGCGCTGCTGGCCGTGCCCCTGCTGCTGCCCGGCTACCCGGTCTACGTGCTCACCCTGGTGGCCATCGCCGCGGTCGGGGCGCTGGGGCTCAACCTGCTGGTGGGCGGGGCGGGGCAGATCTCGCTGGGGCAGGCGGCCTTCCTGGGCGTGGGCGCCTACGCCGCCAGCCACCTCGCGGGGCCGCTCGCGCCCTTGGGCATCCTGCTGGGCGGGGCCGTGGCCGCGGCCATCGGGGTGGTGCTGGGGCTGCCCTCGCTGCGCATCAAGGGGGTCTACCTGGCCATCGCCACCATGGCCTTCCAGTTCCTGGCGCTGTGGGTCTTCAACAACTGGGAGCCGGTCACCGGCGGCATCCGCGGGCGCAACCTGCCGCCGGCCGAGGTGCTGGGGCTCGAGCTCGACCGCGCCGAGCGGCTGTGGTACCTGGTCCTCGCCTTCGCGGTGCCGCTCTTCTTCTACGGCAAGCGGCTCCTGGCCACGCGCGCCGGCCGCGCCTGGTTCGCGGTGCGCGACAACGACCTCTCGGCCCAGGTGGCGGGGGTGAACCTGACGCTGGCCAAGCTCTCGGCCTTCGCGCTCTCGGCCTTCTACGCCGGCATCGCCGGCGGCCTGCTCGCCAACCTCTACCGCTCGGTGACGCCCGAGTACTTCCTCTTCGGCATCTCGGTGCAGTACCTGGCCATGGTGATCGTCGGCGGGGCGGGCACGGTGCTCGGCGCGGTGCTGGGGGCCGTCTTCGTGATGCTCATCCCCGAGCTGCTGAACGCCGTGGTGGGCGCCTTCGGGCCCGAGTACGCCGCAGCGCTGGCCGCCTGGCGCAACGTCGCCTTCGGGGGGCTGATCCTGCTCTTCTTGATCCTCGAGCCGCTGGGGCTGGTGGGGCTGTGGGGCCGGATCCGCGCCTACCTGCGCACCTGGCCGTTACCCTATTAACCAAGGAGGAAGCCATGAACCGGACCGAACGTCTCCAAGCGGTGATCGCTGCGGCCAAGGACCACCCCCTCTACGCGGAGCGGCTGGCGGGCGCAGACCCCGGCGCCTTCACCCCCGCGGACCTCGCCCAGGTCGAGCCCGTCACCCGCGACGACTGGGTGGCCTTCTTGAAGGAGCACCCGCGGCCGCCGGAAGGCACGGCGCTGGTGCACCTCACCCCCAGCCCGCTCCTCGGCTGGATGCCCGAGTACCTGACCGCCGGCGACCTGGAGGCCCAGGCCGAGGCCCTGGGCGCCTACTTCCGGCGGCTGGGCCTCGCCGGCAAGCGGGTGATCGTGGCCTTCAGCTACCACGTCTTCGCCGGGGGCTGGCTCTTCCACGAGGCGCTGGTGCGCGCGGGGGCCACGGTCTTCCCCCACGGGCCCGGCGAGGCGGCGCGCATCGCCGAGATCGCCGGTAAGTTCGGCTTCGACGCGCTCGTCTCCAACCCCAGCTTCGCGCTCAAGATCGCCGAGGCGGGGGGGCGCTTCGAGCTGCTGCTCGCCGGGGGCGAGCCCTTCACCTCGGTGCCCGGCTACCGCGAGCGGGTCGAGCGGGCCATCGGCGGCCGCGCTCTCGACGCCTACGGCACCAGCGAGCTGGGCATCGTGGCGGCGGAGACCATGGACCAAGACGGGCTGTGGGAGATTCCCGAGATGGCCGTGCTCGAGGTGCTGGACCCCCAGACGCTCGAGCCTGTACCCGACGGCGAGCGCGGCGAGCTGGTGGTCACCGCGCTCTCGCGCACCCTCATGCCGATGATCCGCTTCCGCACCGGCGACCTGGCCATCGCCGAGCGCAGCGAGGGGGGCCTGCGCCTGCCCCGCGGCGTCTTTGGCCGCACCGACACGATGGTCAAGGTCAAGGGCGTGAAGCTCTACCCCACAGAGCTCGCGCCCATCCTGGCCGGCTTCGGCCTCGACCCCCGCGGCTTCCAGGTGGTCGTCGAGACCAAGGAGGGCGGCACCGACGCGCTGGTGCTGCGCGTCAAGGCCGCCGCGGTGCCCGAAGGGCTCGCGGACGCGGTGCGCCGCGCCACCGGGTTGCGCGTGGACCGGATCGAGGCCGCCGAAGTGATCGAAGGCGGCCTGGTGGTGGACCGCCGCTTCGGCTAGCGTGCCCGCCATGCGGCGGCGCGCGGCCAGACGGCCAGGAGCAGCAGACCCACCAGGTAGGTGACCCCCTCGGGCCAGCCCGCGGGGGCGGCGGTGAGGTGGTAGGGCAGGTCCATGAGCCCGTGCCAGCCGACGGCCATCAGCAGGTTGCCGGTGCGCAGCCACATGAGCGCCAGCAGGACGCCGGTGAACCAGAGGACGGCGAGCCCCACCGGAACGGGAAAGGGCAGCGAGTAGTGGGGCAGGTGGCTGAGCGCGAAGAAGAGCTGCGAGACGAGTACCGCCAGCGCCGGAGCGCGGCCGGGGAAGCGGGCGCGGAAGAAGTGAAAGAACTGCGGCACCAGCAGGCCGCGGTAGAAGGCTTCTTCGAAGAGGGCCACTCCGAAAACGTAGTAGACCGCCCCGGCCGCCACGGCCGCCGGGGAGAGCCGGTGGAATAGCGGGTTCCATTCCAGGCCGCCCCGCCATGCGGAGGCGGCGGCCAGGATTGCCTCGCTGGCGGCCCACAGGGCCAGCGTGGCCCGTAGCGCCTCCTTCCAGCCGCCCCAGCGAAGCCCCAGGTCGCGGGCCCGCAGGCCGCAGACGGCCCACCCCAGCCCCACCACCAGCCAGACGAGCCGGCCCCAGGTGGCCGCGAGGTAGTGGAGCGTGGCGGCCAGGTTGGGGTCGGCGGGCTCGAGCTGCTGCGCGAGCCGCACCAGCGGCCAGGCGGGCAGCGACACCAGCGGCCCCGCGGACGTCAGAAGGATGTAGTTGAGCACCAGGGCCGCCGCCACGCAGGCCAGCCCGAACCGCGCACGCCGGGTTCCGTGCAGCACGCGCATGGCCGTTCGGGTTCAGTTTAATCCGCGGTCCGCCCCGCCGCCCCAAGTCCGCCGGCGGCCGGGTGGCGGCCCGCCCCTTGCGGTCGGGGCGGCGGCCCGGTATCCTTAGCCGAAAATATGTTTAAGCACGAACAAATGTTCAGCACGACCGGGCCGGGCCCGGCGGGAGGAGGTTTAGCGTGGGCGAGCTGGAAGCCCTGAACGAGACCACGGTCAAGGATTATCTGGCGCAAAGGGGCCTGGCCGAGCGGCTGGGCGGGGGGGCGGAGGACTGGGTGGCCGAGCCGATCACCGACGGCAACGTCAACCTGCTCTTCCGGGTGAAGAACCCGCACGCGGGGCGGTCGCTGATCGTCAAGCAGGCCCTCGGCTACGCCTGGCGCTACCCCGACTTCAAGATGCCCAAGGGCCGGCTGGCCATCGAGCACGCGGTGCTGCAGGTGGCCGCCGAGCACGCCCCCGAGCAGGTGCCCGAGGTCTACTTCTTCAGCCCCGAGGACGCGGTGCTGGTGATGGAAGACCTGAACCGTCACCGCGAGATGCGCGCGGCGCTGCGCGAGGGGACGCGCTTTCCACGGGCGGCCGAGCACCTGGGCCGCTACATGGCGCGGACGCTCTTTTACACCTCCGACCTCTACCTGCCCTCGGGCGAGAAGAAGGCGCGGGCGGCCGAGCTGGTGAACCCGGTGCTGCGCAAGGTGCAGGAGGACCTGGTCTTCACCCAGCCCTTCATGGAGCACCCCAACAACCGCTACTCGCCGCCGCTCGAGCCCCTGGTGCGCGAGATCTACGCCGACGACGGGTTGCGCGCCGAGGTCCACGAACTCAAGGAGCGCTACATGACCCAGGCCCAGGCGCTGATCCACAACGACCTGCACACCGGCTCGATTCTGGCCAACGAGGAGGAGACCAAGGTGGTGGACCCCGAGTTCGCCTTCTTCGGGCCGATGGGCCACGACCTGGGCACCTACCTGGGCAACCTGGCACTGGCCTACGCCGCCTACGAGGCGCACGCGGCGAACGGAGAGGAAAAGCGGGCCTTCCGCGACTGGCTGCTGGAGAGCCTGATCGAGACCTGGCGCGTCTTCGAGCGCGAGTTCCTGGCGGCCTGGGAGAAGGACGTCCAGCGAGAGGAGTGGTCTTCGGACCGCTACCGCGAGCGCTACCTGAAGCGGCTCTTACAGGACGCGGCCGGGTTTGGCGCGGCCGAGATGTTCCGCCGCCTGATCGGGATGGCCCACGTTTCCGACTTCTGGAGCATCGAAGACGAGGACGAGCGCGCCGCCGCCGAGAGCCTGGGCCTCGACATCGCCCGCGCCTGGATCGCCAGCTGGCGCGCGCTGGAACGACCCGAGGACCTGGCCGCGCTGGTGCGCGCGGGGAGGGTGTTGCTGTGAGCACGTTCCGATCGATCGCGTGGGAGGGGGGACGGCTCGTCCTCCTCGACCAGCGCCGCATTCCCGAGGAAAAGACGTTCCTGGAGCTCGAGACCCCCGGGGAGGTGGCCGAGGCGATCCGCACCATGGCGGTGCGGGGGGCGCCCGCCATCGGCGCGGCCGCGGCCTTTGGCGTCGTCCTCGCCGCCCGCCGGGGAGAGGACCTGGAGGCGGCCGACGCGCGGCTGCGGGCGTCGCGCCCCACCGCGGTCAACCTCTTCTGGGCCCTCGACCGCATGAAGCGGGTCTGGGCGGGCTTCGCGGGCGGCCGCGAGGAGCTTGTGGGGGCGCTCGAGGCCGAGGCCCTGAAGATCGCCGAGGAGGACGTGGCCGCCAACAAGGCGATCGGGAGGAACGCGCTGCCGCTGATCCCGGACGAGGCGAAGATCCTCCACCACTGCAACACCGGCTCGCTGGCCACGGTGGACTACGGGACCGCCCTGGGCATCATCCGCATCGCCCATGAGGCCGGCAAGAAGGTGCACGCCTTCCTCGACGAGACCCGTCCGCGGCTGCAGGGGGCGCGGCTCTCGGCCTGGGAGCTGCGCGAGCTGGGCATCCCCCACACCGTGATCGCCGACGGCGCCAGCGGCCACGTGATGCAGAAGTTCGGGATCGACCTGGTGGTGGTGGGGGCCGACCGCATCGCCAGGAACGGCGACACCGCCAACAAGATCGGGACCTACAACCTGGCCCTCGCGGCCCGCTACCACGGGGTGCCCTTCTACGTCGCCGCCCCCACGAGCACGATCGACCTGGAGACCGCTGCGGGCGCGGAGATTCCCATCGAGGAGCGCTCGCCCGAGGAGCTCACCCACTGCGGGCCGGTCCGGGTGGTGCCCGAGGGCAGCCCCGTCTACAACCCCGCCTTCGACGTCACCCCGGCGGAGCTGATCACCGCAATCGTCACCGAAGCGGGCCTGGCCTACCCGCCCTTTGAAGAGAGCCTGCCCGCACTGGTCAGGAAAGCCAAGGAGGAAAGGTCATGAGCTGGCCACAGGAAGCGAAGCGGGTGGCCGACGGCATCCGCCGCCGGGTGACCGCGTTCACCCTCAAGAACGGCGGCGGCTACCTGAGCCAGGCGTGTTCGAGCGCCGAGATTCTGGCGACCCTCTACACCAGGGTCATGAACCTGGGGCCCTCGGTGGCCCCCCCGGTGCCCCCGCCCTTTGGCGGGGTGCCGGGCAAGAACCCCGACTACACCACCGGGGCCGGCTACAACGGCCCCCACGAACCCGAACGCGACCGTTTCTTCATCAGCCCTGTCCACTACGCCCTGGTCCTCTACGCCACCCTGGTGGAGACCGGACGGATGGCCGAGGAGGGCCTTGAGATGTTCAACCAGGACGGCGGCACCGTCGAGATGATCGGCGCCGAGCACTCCCCGGGCCACGAGCTGATGGCCGGGTCGCTGGGGCAGGCGCTGAGCCAGGTGATCGGCATCGCCCTGGGCCGCCGGCGCAAAGGGGAGACGGGGCGCAACTTCGCCTTCATGTCCGACGGCGAGTTCATGATCGGCCAGACCTGGGAGGCGATGGAGACGCTGAGCTTTTACAAGCTCGACAGCGTGATCGCCTACGTCGACGCCAACGGCCAGTCGGCCGACGGCAGGATCGACGAGGTGATGGGCATCGAGCCGCTCAAGGAGCGGCTGGAGGCCTTCGGCGCGGTGGCGGTGGAGGTGGACGGGCACGACGTGGAGGCGCTCGCGGCCGCGGCCGAAACGCCCCACGAGGGCCGGCCTCTGGTGGTCGTCGCCCGCACCAACCCCTACTGCGGGGTCGAGGTGCTCTCGGAGCGGGCGCCCAGGTTCCACTACATCCGTTTCGCGGGGCCGGAAGAAAAGGAGGCGCTCGAGCGCTTTTACGTGCGCAAGTGGGGAGGTAGGGAGTGACGCTCGAAACCCAGGTGCACCAAAAGAACCTGGTCAAGTGGGCGGCGGACAAGCCCGAGGTCGTCGTCTTCTCCGCCGACCTGACCAGCTCCACCGAGGTCCGCCGCTTCGCCGAGACCTACCCCGACCGCTTCTACAGCTTCGGGATGACCGAGCAGAACATGATGTCGGCCGCCGGCGGCATGGCCCGCGAGGGGTTCACCCCCTGGGTCCACACCTTCGCCGTCTTCCTCTACCGCCGCGCCCTCGACCAGGTGCAGATGTCGGTCGCCTACCCCAACCTGCGGGTGCGCATCGTCGGCTTCCTGCCCGGCATCACCACCCCCGGCGGGGCCACCCACCAGGCCATCGAGGACGTGGCCATCATGCGCGCCGTTCCCAACATGACCGTGCTCGAGACCGGCGACGCCGCCGACGTGGAGAGCGTGCTCGACGTGGCCCAGGGCGTCGACGGGCCGGTCTACATCCGCATGCTGCGGGGGCAGATTCCCCGGCTCTTCACCACCCCCATGCGGCTCGGCCGCGCCCGCCGGCTGCGCCGCGGGTCCGACGTGACCCTGTTCACCGCCGGCATCACCACCGAGGAGGCGATGCGGGCGACCCAGGTGCTCGAGCAGCGGGGCGTGAGCATCGAGCACCTGCACGTCACCACCCACAAGCCCTTCACCGACCCGGCGGTGCTCGAGGCCGCAAGCCGGCCCAAGTACGGCGTGATCACCTTCGAAAACCACACCACCGTCGGCGGCCTGGGCAGCGAGGTGGCCGAGGTGATGGCCGAGCACGGCGTCGGCAAGAGGCTGGTGCGCCTGGGCATCCCCGACACCTACGCCCACGGCGGCAGCCGCCCCTACCTGATGCGGCACTACGGCCTCGACGCCCTGGCGCTGGTGCGGGCGGTCGAGAAGCTGGTGGGCGAAGACCTGAACATCGGCGAGGACGACCTGGCGGCGGTGCGGGTGGAGCCGGTGCACGGCGACTTCAAGGCGGAGGCGTTGTGATGGGGAGTGGAATGTGGGAGGGGGGATGTGGGGCTTCCCGCCTCCTACCCCCTACCTCCTACTTCCTGCGGGCTGAGGGGGTCTCATGAACCGGCCGCGCTACGACACCGCCCTCCCCCTCTCCGGCGCGCGCTTCACCGCCCGCTACCGCATCGCCGCCGAAACGCCGGCGGCGGCCGAGGAGGCGGCCAGGGCGCTTGCGGTGGAGCAAACCATCGAGTTTCCCGCCGAGCTCGTGGAAGGAACGATCGCCCGTGAGGTCGTCGCCCGCGTCGAGAGCCTGCAAGAAACCGCCCCCGGCGTCTACGCCGCCGAGCTTTCTTTCGCCGTCGAGCTGGTGGGTGGCGAGCTGCCCCAACTCCTCAACGTCTTCTTCGGCAACTCCAGCCTGCTGCCGAACGTCCGGCTCGAGCGCATCGGCCTGAGCTCCGAGCTGGCCCGCCGCTTTCCCGGGCCCCGCTACGGCACCCGCGGCCTGCGCCGGGTGCTCGACGTGCCCGCCGGCCCGCTGCTTTCCACTGCCCTCAAGCCGCTGGGGTTGGGGCCCGAGGAGCTGGCCGCGATGGCCTACCGGTTGGCCCTGGGCGGGGTGCAGCTGATCAAGGACGACCACGGGCTGGCCAACCAGGCCTTCGCGCCCTTCGAGGCGCGGCTCGAGGCGGTCACCGCCGCCGTCGCCCGCGCGGAGCGCGAAAGCGGCATGAAGGCGGTCTACGCCCCCAACGTCACCGCCCCCGGCGAGGAGACGCTGCGCCGCGCCCGCCTGGCCCGCGAAGCCGGGGCCGGGGCGGTGATGGTCGCTCCGGGGCTGGTCGGCTTCGACCGCATGGAGCGACTGGCCCGCGAGGTAGGGCTGCCCATCCTCAGCCACCCCGCCTTCCTGGGCGGCTTCGTGCCCAAGGGCGACGGCGGCATCGCCCACTACGCCCTCTTCGGTCAGCTGCAGCGGCTCGCCGGGGCCGACGTGGTCATCTTCCCCAACTACGGCGGCCGCTTCGCCTTCAGCCGCGAGGAATGCGCCCAGGTCAACGCCGGCCTCAAGGACGAGCTCACGGGCCTCGCCCCCGCCTTCCCCGCCCCCGGCGGCGGCATGAGCCTGGAGCGGGTGCCCGAGATGCGCGAGCTCTACGGCGACGACCTGATCTTTCTGATCGGCGGGGCGCTGCACCGGCGCGGGCCCGACCTCACCGAGAACGCCCGCCACTTCCGCCGTCTGGCCGCGGAGGTGAAATGAAGCCCGACGATCTGGTCACCGTCGCCGCCTGGCTCTACTACCACCAGGGCCTGAAGCAGGAGGAGGTGGCCCGCCGCCTGGGCGTCAGCCGCGTCAAGGTGGCCCGGCTGCTGGCGCGGGCCCGGGCCGAGGGGGTGGTGCAGTTCGTCATCACCCGCCCCCTCCCCGAGCCCTTCCTCCTGGCCGAGGCGCTGCGCGAACGTTACGGACTGACCGCGGCGGTGGTGGTGCCGGCCGCCGGCTCGGTCGAGGCGACCCAGGACGCCCTGGGCGCGGCGGGGGCCGACTACCTGGCGGGCCGCCTGAGACCAGGTATGCGCGTCGGCCTCGGTTGGAGCAGCACCGTGGGCCGCATGGCCCCCTATCTGCGGCGGCTGCGGCCGGTAGAAGGTTGCACCGTGGTCGAGCTGGCGGGCAGCTTTCTGGGGCAGGCCAACCCCTACTCCATCAGCGGGCCGCTGGCGGCGGCGCTGGGGTGCGGGCTCGAGGCGCTGCCGGCGCCGGTGCTGGTCGAAAGCCCGGCGGTGCGCGAAGCGCTCCTGGCCGACGGGCGCATCGCCGCTGCGCTGGCCGCGGGGTGCAAAAGCGGCCTGGCCGTGGTCGGTATCGGCCAGGTAGGGCGGGAAAGCACCACCGTACGCACCGGCATGCTTAGCCCGGAGGAGATGGCCCTCATCGAAAAGGCGGGTGCGGTCGGCGACGTGCTGATGCGCTTTTTCGACGCCGACGGACGCCCGGTGAGGACGCCCCTCGACGAGCGGGTGCTGGCCGTAAGCTGGGACGACTTCCTGCAGATCCCCCACCGCGTCGCCATGGCCGCCGGCGCCGCCAAGCTCCCCGCGCTCGCCGCCGCCCTTCGCGGCGGCCTCTTCCATGCGCTGATCACCGACGCGCCGACGGCGGCGCGGCTCCTGGAGCCGCGCGGAAAACCGGGGCCGGATGGTTGACACTTTTCTCCCCCTTTGATATCTTGAGTCTTGCGCCCAGTAAGGACCACGGTCCTCTACCCGGCGCACGGATCTTGAAAGGTGGCGTGACGTAAGTACCGTCC